>JAHEBL010000080.1 GCA_024642265.1 Haliea sp.
CGGGCTTCGTCGATCTCCGCCTGCATCTCCGTCTTGTTGGTCGTGATTTCCTGCTGCTGGGCAGAGACCTGGCTCTTCAGTTCCTGGAGCTGGCGCTCGAGTTCCTGGATTCTTGCATCCACGGCGCTGTCGGCGAGGGCAGATGCACCTATACCGATGCTACCGAGCGCGACCAGTGCGGTGGCCAGAGGTTTCATTTTGTTCATAGTGCGAGCTCCCTATCTAGGTATTGTTGGTTGAGCGCACACAGTAATAACCCCATCGCCTGCAATGACACATTGGACTTTGGTCAAAGGCGGGGCCCGAATACGACCAAAGTCCAATGCCCGCTGGCACTCCCGGGACTACACTGATCACCGTCAACACAGACCCCTAACGGCCCTCCAGGACCGTATTCCAACCGGGCCCAGCGCCCGGTTTTTTTTCCTTTACAGTCACGCGCCATAGCCGCGACAATGACCGCATAACAAAAACATGGGATTTCACCAGTGGATTCGAGAGGACTTTCAATCCTCATAGCGGATGATCACCCGCTTTTTCGCAGTGCCCTGCAGCAGGTTATCGCGCAGTTGTACCCAAAAGCCGAGTTGTATGAGGCCGCAAACGTCGCCGAATTGCAGACCCAGGCGGAGCTTCACCGCAGTACCAGCCTGCTGTTGCTTGACCTGCACATGCCCGGCGCGCTGGGTTACTCTGCCCTTTCATGGTTCACCGGCCAGTACCCGGATACACCGGTAATCATGATTTCTGCCAACTCCCATCCGGATACGGTACGCCGCGCGATCGATCACGGCGCGGCGGGATTTCTGTCCAAGTCGGCAGATGTGAGCGTGATGGCAAGCTGTATCGAGCAGGTGATGGCAGGAAAACGCGGACTGCACCCCGGCCTGGACGCTGCCGGCAGAGGCGCCAGCCTGCAGTCCCTGGATGTTGCAGACGCACTGGCCAGCCTTACACCCCAGCAGTTTCGCGTGGTTTCGATGCTCTCGGAAGGTTTGCTCAACAAGCAGATTGCCTACGACCTGGATGTGAAGGAAGCCACTATCAAGGCGCATATGACGGAAATTTTTCGCAAGCTGGGCGTACATTCCCGCACCCAGGCGGTGCTGGCGCTGGGAAGCCTGGCGGTGGAACCACCCCAGGCACTGGTGGAACCACCACCCGGGTAGCGCGCGTTTTCCGGCATCGGGACCTGTCTACCCCGGCGCCTGCTCAGAGACCGTAGGAGAGGTCCTTCAGTTCCTGCGCACAATCGCCGGACGCGGTCAGTCCGCGTTGACGGGCACCGGCGATCTCGGCGCTGGCCGCTGTCATCGCCGCGAGAAAATCCGGGTTGGCGTGCAAGGTCGCTACCGCACCGGCACCCACCATGCGCCCCGCAACCACGTCGCTGTACCAGTGAACATTACAGACGATGCGGCTTTCGCCAAACGCCCTGCCCCGGGCAAGAACGGCTTCGGCCCGCTCCGGCACCAGTTCTGCAAGAATAAGCGCCCAGCCCCAGCCAATAGAGGTGTGGCCCGAGGGATATGAGCCGTCGTGCCTCAGCTGCTCCTCTTCATCCGGTGTGCACGTTGGCTGCCCGTTGATCATGAATGGTCGCGAACGCGCGTAAGTATTTTTGGCAGAGTATGTCGCCAGTCCCACATCGGCCAGCGTCCTGCGCAGCAGCATATACAAGGCGGGCGTCTCCTGTTCGCTCACCGGCAGGTCGAGGGCACAGGAAAACGTATTGGCTACCGCGGGAAAACCAAGGTGGGCGTCGTGTTTCGCCATTTCCCAGCGCGGGGTATCCCGCAAGGTCAGCGAATAGCTACTCACCTGGTTGTCCAGCTCCTGCAGCGCGCCCGCCTCGGCCGGCGAAGCGGGCACAAACACAGCGCTCTGGAACGGGTCGTTCATCGGCAGATAGCCCTGCAAGATGCCCGGCCTGATCTCTGGTACCTCTGTCGCTGCGCTCCTGTCCGCTTGCGGCGTACTGCAGGCTGTCAGGGCGAAGGCTATTGCGAGAACGCAGGAAAAATACCTTTTTTTACTTTTCATAGCGGGATTCCATCGGGTGGCATATCGGCAGAATGCCTGCTGAAGTCGGGTCTGGTAACACAAGCCTGCTCCTGCCAGGCCCGGGGTCTGTCGCGGTGCGGCAGCCGATCGGAGCAGGGACGCGCCAATGGCGCGCCCCCTTGAGCATCCAGCCGATTAGAAGCCGGTATTTATCAGCCGAACTGGAAAAAGCAGAGCTTGTTGCCATCCGGATCACGGACATAGGCGCCGTAGAACATATCGGGGATACGCTGGCCAGGTTCACCCTCGCAGCTGGCGCCCAGTTCCCTGGCCTTGGCGTAGAACTGATCCACAGCTTCCTTCGAACCGGGATTGATAGCGACCATGTTGCCGTTGCCGGGGGAAGGATCTTTCTCATCATAGGGAACACAGACGGCCAGCATTGGTTCATTCATGGCCTTGCCGATAAATGCGATGCGATCCATGCTCATAAGCACGGAGGCACCCAGTGGGGCCAGCAGTTCCGTGTAAAAACTCTTGGCTTTTTCCATGTCGCGAACGCCGATGGTGACATAGCCGATCATAGTATTTCTCCTCAAAGTGATGGGACGGTGGAAACCGGGCCCTACACTAACCGAAAAACCGAGATGGACACAATGCTCGGCGGCGGCAGCACAACGAGAAGTCAGGGCCGGGTCAAGGCCAGTATCAACGCCCGCAAACGGGCCGGGTTGACCGGTTTTGGCAAAAAGCGAAAGCCCGCGGCCCGGGCCCGGTCACGAATTACGTCACTGTCATCCGCGCTGATGATAATACAGGGCGTCTCCCGCGACCCGCCCTGTCGCGCCGCCTGCATTACCGCCAGACCGGTATCGCTGTCATTGAGATGATAATCCGCCAGTACGATATCGGGGCCCTTGGCCAGCAGCTGCAGTGTCTGTTCCCGGTCACGGGCGGTGCTTACCGAAGCCCCCATGGTTACCAGCAGTTGCTGCATGCCCTCGAGTATCATCGGGTCATTATCAAGGCACAAGACCTGCAGGCCTTCGAGATCGCGCACAGACGCTTCCTCGCCGGGGCTCGCCACCGGCGCCTGTGCCTGGCCCCAGGTGACCGTAACCGAGAACATTGTGCCTTGCCCCGGGCTTGAGCGCAGCTGGAGCCTGTGGCCCAGTAACTCGGCACAGCGCTGGACGATCGCCAGGCCGAGACCCAGGCCTTCATCACTCTGGCCGGACTGGCGTGGCAGGCGCTCGAACTCATGAAAAATCCTTTGCTGGTCCTGCTCCGCAATACCGGGTCCGGTATCCCACACCTGTATTTCCGCACCCTGCAATCGCCGCCGGACGCCCATCACCACCCTGCCCCGGGCCGTATACTTGAGCCCATTTGCCAGCAGGTTCTGCAGCATCCGATACAGCAGGGATTGGTCCGAATACAGCCATACACTGGTGGGCACAACGCACAACTCAAGCCCGGCCAGCCGGGCCGTGTGCTCGAACTCCTGCGCCAGCGCCTCGAACATTTGACCGGCAGAAAAATGGCTGCGACGCGGCATCTGCGCACCGGAGTCCAGCCGCGCGATCTCACGCAGCTCGGCTATCAAGCTCTCCGCACGCTGCAGGGACTGATCGATCTGCGCCACTGTGCGCAGGGTGTCCGCGCTTACATCGCCACCCAGCTGCGGTTTCAGGGCGGCGGCAAACAACCTGGCTGCGTTGATCGGCTGCAGCAGATCGTGGCTGGTAGCCGACATGAATCGCGTTCTGCCGAGATGGGCCTCTCTCAGCCGGGACTCCACCTGTGCGCGCAGCCGGTTCTCCTGGCGTAACCTGGCATTGGTTTCACTGAGGGTCTGGCTGCCCGACGCCACTTTGGCTTCCAACTCCAGCTTGGCCTCTTCCAGCTGGGCGACCACGTCCCGGTAATCAGTGATGTCGATGTAGGTAGTGACAAAACCGCCGTGGGGCAAGGGCGTGCCACGAATATCGATCACAGTGCCGTCTGGCAGGTTGCGTTCCAGGCGATAGGCGTTGCCATCGCGGAGCCATTGCAGGCGTTTGCTGATTTCCTCTTCAAGATTGTCTGCAGCACTGCCCAGAAATCCACGCTCGGCATTAAAACGGTAGACCCGCTCGATCGGACAGCCGACATATAGAAAGCGCTCGGGATAATGAAATATTTCCTCGTAACGCTTGTTCCAGGCCACCAGGTGCAATTCGCTGTCTACCACCGAAACCCCCTGCACCAGGCTCTCCACGGTGGTCTGCAGCAGTTCCCTGTTGAAGGTATGCAGCTTGCTGGCGTCACTGACCATTCCCGCCAGGTCGCTGTAAGCCAGCTGCTGGCTATTTTCCAGTTGCTCCATTGCCTGGTGGGCCGAAGTAGCCCCGATTATCCGCGCCAGCACCGCTTCTACCTGGCTTACCACGAAGCCGGGCGCGCGATCCCCCGGCAGCAGCCTCTGCTCGTAGGTCAGCTCGAACTGGCGCCACATGTGCCGCAATTCCTCCTGCTCCACGAAAGGCGGCAACAGCGCCTGCAACTGGCTCACCCGGATGAGGCTGAGCTGGTAATCGATATCCGCCTGCCCGGGGGAACTGACTTTCCCGTCGATGAACAGGCGAGCCTGGCGTATGTCGGCCTGGGACGGACGTAACAGCAGGGAGAGGCCCACCATGGCAAGGGTGTTGCAACCCAGGCTCCAGCAGGTGGCATAAGCCAGGCGATGTTCACCAGGTATGCCGAACAGGTTGTTGGGGGCAAGCCAGGGGATACCGAGGGGACCGTGCAGCAGCAAGGCGCTCTCCCCCGGCAGGATAGCGGGCACCACGGAACAATAGAACCAGATGGACAGGCCCACCAGCAGCCCCACGATGACCCCGACACCGTGAGCCCGTCGCCAGTACAAACCGGCCAGCAGTGCGGGCGCCAATTGGGCGGCCGCGAGAAAAGAAATAAAACCGATCTGGGCCAACCACGGAATTCCCATGATCTGCCGGGTCACAAGCCACGATGCCAGCAGGATACCGGCAATGGTGAACTGCCTTATCCGCCGCAGACTGTCGCCCAGCTTGAGCACAGCGGCCGGCGAGTCCGCGTTAAGGCGCATGACAACCGGTGCCACCACCTCATTGGTTATCATGATCGCCAGGCTGACGGTGGCCACTATTACCATCCCGGTTGCGGCGGAAATACCGCCGATGAACGCGGCCACGGCAACCCATTTCGCTTCGAGGGAAATTGGCAGCAATTGCACGTAGACATCCGGATTGATACCGCCGCCGAGCAGCTGGGCGCCGGCTATGCTGATAGGCAGGGCCAGCAACATGAACAGGCCGAGATACAGTGGGAATATCCACCGCGCCATGCCGGTATCGGTGTCCTCCCGGGCCTCCACCACCATTGCATGAAACTGGCGCGGCAGGCACAGGATAGCCAGCGCGCTGAGCAGTGTACGGGCGAAGAAATCCGCCGACAGGGACACATCTCCAAGAGCGTCGCTGCCGTGTTCCGCCAGACTCGCCGCCGGAATGTCTGAGAGATAGGACAGGGCCAGCACTGCCACGGCGACAAATGCGAGCAGCTTGACTACGGACTCGACCGCCACCGCGGTCATCATGCCCTGATGGCGTTCCCGCCCGTCGAGCCGCCGGGTGCCGAACAGGATGGTAAAGACCGCCAGGATAATGGCAACAAGCAGCGCCGTATCGCCGCCGATAGCCTCTACCTCCTGGGCAGTGCCACCGACGATGGTCCAGGCCTGGGCCAGCGCTTTGAACTGCAGGGCGATGTATGGCAATACCGCGGCGGTCGCCACCATGGTCACGAGTATCGCCAGCGGCTGGCGCTTGCCATACCGGGCGCCAATATAGTCGGCGATCGAGGTTATCCGATGGTGTTCGCCGACCGCCAGCAGACGCCGGATCAGCGGCCAGCCAAACACGAACAACAGGATAGGACCCAGGTAAACAGGCGCGTGGCTCCAGGCCGATGCCGTGGCACTCCCCACCGCGCCATAGAATGTCCAGGAACTGCAGTAAACCGCCAGCGACAGTGCATAGATCAAACCGCGCACCCGCGTCGCCCGGAAGCCGATACCGAACAGGCTTATGATCTGGCCGGCTCCACCTTCGGCTCTGCTCGCCTGCAGGGACACGCGATCGGCATACCAGGCCACTGCGAACAGAATGCAGATGTAGAGCAGCGCGAGGCTGAGCAGGTTGGAGGGAGACACCATGGTATAGGGTGGGTCGGCCGGGGGTTGGAATGCAGCATAGCACGGGAAGCAGACGCGTGAGAATTCACGCCGGCCGTGCGGGCAAACGCCACACAAATCCTTTATCATCACCGCATAAAACCAATGCCAGAAGCGCCCCGCACGGAGCCTGACGTGAATCTGAAAAATATCCCCGCCTTGATGCTGGCCTTGCTGTGCATGATCAGTCTTGATGCGACAGCACACCCCAAGACAGACATCGTAACCCTTTACAACGGCGACCGGATCACCGGCGAAATCAAGGAGCTCGACGGCGGCATTCTGAAGTTGGGTACCGACTCAATGGGAACAATCGGTATCGAGTGGCAGGAAATCGCCAGCATCGAGAGCAAGTACTTTTATGAGTTCCAGCTCAGCAGCGGCGCCCGCCGTTTCGGCTCGGTTGAAGATTCCACTCGCCCGGGGCAACTCATGGTGGCTGAACTGGGCGAGACCAAGGAACTCGACTGGCTCGACGTGGTTAGAATTCGCCCGATCGAAAGCCAGATTGTGGACCGCATAGATGCCTATTTCTCTGCCGGGTACTCCTATACCCGTGCCAGTTCCCTCACCCAGACGAATTTCAAGGGTAATATCGGCTATGAAAATGAGAAGAGCCGCAACAGGCTGGATGCCCGCACCAACCTGACCGACTCCGAGGACAGATCAACCAGCAGCAGCAAGGTAGACGCTTCCCGCGCGGTGTGGACCGATCGCCCTGGAGTCTTCAGGGCCACGTTTGCCAGCTATGAGCAGAATGACGAGCTGGACCTTAAATATCGGTTGGGTGCGGGTGCAGGCTTGGGTCGCTTCTTCCTCGACACTTACCAGAATCGCATGTCGGGTATTCTCGGTTTGCAGTTAATCACGGAAGAGAACAAGAGCGAGGGTACGGATGAGAATCTCGAGCTGTACCTTTCCTCACGTTATGAGGCCTGGCGCTTTAACACGCCGGAGTTGCACCTGGACTTCACCCTGAACCTGTTTCCAAGCATTACAGACACAGGGCGAGTGAGGAGCAGCTCGGACTTGAGCCTGCGCTGGGAACTGATAGAGGATCTGTTTTTTGATATCACTGCTTACGGCAGTTACGACAATCGCTCCGATGGTGACAGCGGGGCGGACTACGGCGTAAGCACGGGGCTGGGCTATGATTTCTAGCAGTTGCGTTTGCTGCAACAAGCCGAACCTGCACGGCCTACAGGGCCGGTATCAGCCTGGAGAACTGTTCAATCATGGGCATGACAATGTCGGGTTTGTCCCAATTTTGCATGCCCACACCGATATTGCAGCGATCTATTCCCATGTCCCGATAGGACTTGAGCAAATCCTCGCTTACCTCTGACATCACCACCAGGGTAATTTCCACGTCATCAGGATTGCGGCCATTATCGCGCACCAGCTGGCGAAAATCGGCGATGGCCCCGGGGATATCCGGCAGCGCAACATCCACGGGCATCCAGCCGTCCGCCCAGCGGGCCGTATGCCTGATTCCCAGCGGCCCCATGGCGCCGAATATCACCGGCGGCCCCCCCGCCTGCACCGGTTTGGGCTCGAACCATACCGGGTCAAAGTCAATGAGCTCACCATGAAAGGCTGGCTCCACTTCACTGAACAGGGCGCGCTGGGCCTGCACGGTTTCCTCCAGCGCCAGGTAGCGACGCCCCCAGGGCAGGCGGGTGGCGTTGTTGAACTCTTCCTCGTTCCAGCCCACCCCGCAGCCGATCAGCACGCGGCCGCCGGACAAGCGGTCGAGGGTGGCGATGGTCTTGGCCTGGGAGAACAATTCGCGCTCCATCAGGAGCGCAATGCCGGTACCGAGCTTGAGCCGGGTCGTGGCTGCAGCTGCCGCCATAAGGGAGACGTAGGGATCCATCATTTTTCGATAAGGTGCGGGCAGCTCACCGCCTGCGGGGTAAGGGGTTTTACGCGATGCCGGGATATGGCTGTGCTCCCCGTACCAGAGGGACTCGAAACCGGCCTCCTCCAGCGTTTTGGCCAGCAGGTCAGGGGCCGGGTCATCCGCGGTATTCATTGAACTGAAACCCAGGTGCATAGGCCTATCTCCCGCGACGCAGGCGCGCGGCGGTGGCCAGCTCCTGCAATAGTGACTCGGTATCCTGCCAGCTCATGCAGGGATCGGTAATACTCTGGCCGTAGGTCAGTGCCTGACCGGCCACCACGTCCTGGCGGCCTTCCACCAGGTTGCTCTCCAGCATCAGCCCAAAAATACTGCGGCTGCCCCGCGCCACCTGCGTCGCGATGTCGCTTGCGACATCCACCTGCCGGGCGGGAATCTTGCGGCTGTTGGCATGGCTTGCGTCAATCATGATACGCGCCGGCAGCCCGGCTTTCGCCAGCAAAGCACTGGCGTCATCCACCGAAAACATATCATAGTTGGGGTGCCTGCCACCGCGCAGGATCACGTGGCAGTCCTCGTTACCCGCGGTCTGGAAAATGGCGGAATGGCCCTGCTTGGTTACCGACAGGAAATGGTGTGGCTGGGATGCGGACTTGATGGCATCGACCGCCACCTGGATGTCGCCGTCCGTGGCATTTTTGAAGCCCACCGGGCAGGACAGGCCGGAGGCGAGTTCACGGTGAGTCTGGCTCTCCGTGGTGCGCGCGCCGATGGCGCCCCAGGAAATCAGGTCGGCGTAATACTGGGGGCTGATCAGGTCGAGGTATTCTGTGCCTGCCGGCAGGCCCGCGTCCGCCAGGTCCAGCAGCAACTGCCTGGCCAGGTGCAGGCCCTTGTTGATCTGGAAGGTGTTGTTCAGGTCCGGGTCGTTTATGAGGCCCTTCCAGCCAACCGTGGTGCGCGGCTTTTCAAAGTACACGCGCATTACCACGAACAGGTCGGCGGACAGTTTGTCCGCGACGGCCCTGAGCTGCCCCCCGTACTCCCTGGCAGCAGCGGGGTCGTGGATGGAACAGGGGCCGACCACGACCAGCAGGCGGTCGTCCTCCCCCGTGAGAATCCGGTGGATGCTCTGGCGCGCATTGGCGACAGTTTCCGCCGCCCTGTCGGTGACGGCGACATCCCCTATCAGCTGTTCAGGCGATATTAACTGGTTGGTCTTGCGAATTCGCAAGTCGTCGGTAGTGGTACTCATTGGTCCTTCCGCTGCGTTGCTGACGGGGCAGGTGTTCCCGCCACTCAAAAGGTCGCCAATATACCACCGATGCCGGCCTTTTGGCAGCCGGGTCGGCCAGCCCACATGTGTTCAGTCCGGCTTGAAGGCGTGCACTTCCCGCAAGATCGCGACGCGAATTGCCCTGCCGGCTATTCGCCGGGGCTAAACCAGTTATCCACGATCGCACTGTGCACATCGACGAGCTGCAGCTGCAAATCATCAATAAAGTCGTGCAGGGCGCTGTCAACAAGTGCGCTGCAGTCTGTTGAAGCCAGCCTCTTCTCCACCTTCTCGGCCACGGCAAGCGCGGGCCTGTGATCCGGCAACAGCTTCATGCTGTGCTCGATTTCCGCCAGGCAGTGCGCGACAGCGCGCGGGAATATGCGGCTCTGGAACAGGAACCCCAACACATCCTCGGGGCTGACGTTGCGCTGCACGTTGAGACGATACATCTGGTATGCGCTCAGGGACTGCAGGACGCTTATCCACAGCACGTTGCGATAGGGAGAGATCTCCTCCAGCTTACCCATCAGGCCTGCCGAGGCGGCATCTATGATCCGCGTACTCATGTCGGCGCGCTCGAGATTGCGCCCCAGGCGGATAAACTGGTAGGCAGCATCCTGGTTCATGGTGCCCGCGAGCATGCCGGTGATCTGCTGGCAGGACTGGATAATGTTATTCAGTACGGTGTGACGCATGCCGCGCGGCAGGTCCTTCTGGCTGCGTCTGGCAACGCTGAGGTAGAGACTGTTGATCCTCTCCCAGGTTTCGCTGGGCATGATCTCGCGGGTGGTGCGCATATTTTCGCGTGCGCTGGTCAGGGAGCTGATAATCGAGGAGGGATTTTCTCTCTCGCCGAACACATAGCTGATAATATTCTTCTCGTTGGCAGCCCCCGGCAACGCGGCAAAGCCCGCTTCTGCACCCAGCACCTGCAACAGCAGGTCCCAACCGGGCTGCACTTCCTTGGGCAGGTCCAGAATGGCGTGGTGGCGCACCAGGATCAGGCGGGCCGTATTCTCGGTCCGCTCCAGAAACCGACCCAGCCAGTACACCCGCTCTGCGGTTCTTGCCAACATCAGCCAGCCTCCGTGTCGACTATCCAGGTGTCCTTGCTGCCGCCACCCTGGGACGAGTTGACCACCAGCGAGCCCTTGCGCAAGGCCACCCTGGTCAGCCCTCCCGCCGTCACGTAGTGGTTTTTACCCTGCAGTATGAAAGGCCTCAGGTCCAGGTGGCGGGGTTCAATACTGTTGCCGCAAAGCGTCGGCGCGGTCGACAACCTGAGCGCCGGTTGCGCCATATAATTGCGTGGATTTTTCTTGATGAGCCCGGCAAACACGGCCAGCTCCTTCTTGCTTGCCGCGGGTCCGATCAGCATACCGTAGCCGCCCGATTCATTGGCGGGTTTCACCACCATGCTGGGAAGGTTTTCCAGCACGTACTTGCGGTGCTTCTCGTTGACACACAGGTAGGACGGGACGTTCGGTATGATCGGATCCTGGTCGAGATAGTACTTGATGATGGCTGGCACGAAGGTGTACACGACCTTGTCATCCGCAACGCCGGCACCCGGGGCATTGGCCAGCCCCACCTTGCCCTTGCGCCAGGCGCGAAACAGCCCCGGCGTGCCAAGCGTTGACTCGGGCCGGAACACCTCCGGGTCGAGGAAATCATCATTGATGCGACGGTAGATAACGTCGATCTGCGACAGGCCGCGTATGGTCTTCATATAAACCCTGTCATCGCTGCCGACCACCATGTCGGCCCCCTCAACCAGCTCCGCTCCCATGCGCTGGGCGAGATAGGAATGCTCGAAATAAGCGGAGTTGAAAACTCCCGGCGTCATCACGACGATTTCGGGATGCTTTACCGCGCGCGGCGACAGTGACGCCAGCATATCGAACAACTGCGATGGGTAGTCCGCCACCGGCTGGATGGAGTTGCGATCGAACAGCTGGGGCAGTACCCGCTTGGAAATGGCGCGATTCTCCAGCATGTAGGATACACCGGAAGGCACGCGCAGGTTGTCCTCCAGCACAAACACCGTGCCGTCACTGTCGCGCACCAGGTCCGAGCCACAGATGTGCGCCCAGACCCCATGGCGAGGGGTTGCCCCCACACACTGCTCGAGAAAGTCCGGGGAGCTGGTAATGATTTCCCTGGGTACCACCTTGTCCTTCAGGATCTGCTGCTTGTTGTAGACATCGTCTATAAACATATTCAGCGCGGTGAGCCGTTGAATCAGCCCCTGCTCCAGCACGCGCCACTCCTGCAAGGGGATAATTCTCGGGATGATATCCATCGGCCAGGAGCGGTCGATATTCTGGCCCTCGCTATAGACCGTGAATGTCACGCCCATCTCCTGGATCGCCAGGTCGGCCGCCTGCTGCCTGGACACCAGGTGTTTGATAGTCTGCTTGCGGATAAACTCGACGAGGCTGCGGGTTGCGGGGCGCGCCCGCCCCGACTTGCTGATGATCTCATCGTAAAACTCACCGGTATGGTACTGGCTCCAGTCTATGGTCGAGCGCGGACGCAGGCGGGAGTATGGTTGTGGTGACTTTATCTTGGCTTGCACCATTGCTGGCGGACCCTCGGTTTACCGATATGGTTTAACCGGGCATTGTGTCGCCCCGGTGCTTGGCAGGTTTCTGCACTGCATTGGCTATTCTAAGCTGACGCGAGAGTGTTTCAAGTGAAATCGCAAACTCAGCCGGTTCTGGTAGTATGCAGTGGCAGGGCCTACAACAATGTTCCGGCCAGGGGCTTTTCAGCAGGGGTGATCGGTCAGTATGACAATTCGAACAAAGCTGGTCAGCAGCAGCGGCCAGGTACGGGAAGGTGACGAGGCGCTGCTCGAGTTGTGGCACGCGGGCGGCGACAGCAGGCTCTGGCTGGACATAGAGGGGGAAATAACACCCGCGATGCACGCCGAGTTGCTGAAGCTGGGCTGCCATGAAGTCGCGATCACCGACATTGCGCGTACGCGACAACCACCAAAGCTGCATCAGTTCGAGCACAACACATTTATCCTGTTCCGCGGCATCATAAAGCTGGACGAGTACCTGGTACTGCAGCCCCAGCAGATAGGCTTCTTCGTCGCCGAGCGGCACCTGGTGACCATCCACAGGGGGGTATCCCTGAGTATCGACAAGACGTGGGAGGAGTTAAAAGAGGGCTCGGCCGTCCTCGAGCCGGGCAGGCTCGCGCTGCAAGTCATGGATTATGCGTCTGACCGCTATCTGCAGAAAATTCTCGATTTCGAGGCCCATCTCGGCGAGATGGAAGAAAGCCTGCTCGACAAACCCTCGGACAGCGTCATGACGGAACTGGTCGGCTACCGCTCCGAATTGCGCAAACTGCGCCGCATCTTCAATTACCATAACCGGCTGGTGGAGGAGATTCTGGCTGAGGAGCCGGCGTACCTCGGCGCAGGCCAGTCGGAAAACCGTCACCTGTGGCGAGCCCTCCTGGACCGCTGCGAGCGACTCTTCAGCCTGACGGGCATGTACTACGAGATATGCGGCGACCTGGTGGAGGGCTACATCTCGATCAGCTCACACGAGCTGAATACCACCATGAAGATACTTACGATTATCACCGCTATTTTCGTGCCCCTGAGCTTCCTGGCCGGCCTGTACGGCATGAACTTCGAGAATATGCCGGAACTGCAATTCAGGTACGGCTACTTTTTCGCCCTGGCGGCAATGGCCTCGACTGCCCTGCTGCTGGTGTATATCTTCAAACGCAAACGCTGGCTCTAGCGGAAACGGCGCTACCAGCTGTTGCGCAACTCCCGCAATTTGAGAAACACGGTACGGGGGTCCGGCTGGTCGGGCAGATCGGGAAAGGCCTCCCGGAGCCTGGCAATGACCGCGGGGCTGCGCAGGCGCATAAAGGTGTTGATCCGCTTTTCCAGCGCGAGGTCGGACACCATGGCACTATCGGGATCCTGGTTTTTAACCCGCTCGAGCAATGTCCCGGCCTCTTTATTGTCGGGCTCCCGATCCAGGGTGAATGCCAGGTTATTCGCGAGATAGTCATGGCCCGGATAAATCAGCGTACTGTCCGGCAGCTGGGCGAGTTGCCCGACAAAGGTTGAATACAGTTGGTCCGGGTGACCGCCGTGGTGGCAGTTGCCGGCGCCGGCATTGAACAGGGTGTCTCCGCAAAACAGCGCAGGGGTGTCCGTGTGGGACAATACACAAATATGACACATTGTGTGGCCCGGGGTGTCGAGCGCTTCCAGCTCAACGCTTTTACCCACCCGGATGACATCACCTGCCTGCAAGCCGCGGTCGATGCCGGGAATGGAATCCCTGGCGTTCACATGTGCCAGCAGGCTTGCCCCGGTTGCGGCGATGAGCGCAGCATTGCCACCTGTGTGATCGAGGTGTTCGTGGGTATTCAGCACCTGGGTAATTTCCCAGCCCTTCTCCTTTGCCCTGGTCAGGCATTTCTCATGATCAAGCGGGTCAACAGCCATGGCCTCACCGGTTTCAGGGCAAGCGATCAGGTAGTTGAAATTGCGATAGGCGTTACCTGTCCAGATCTGTTCAACAATCATGATGGAACTCCTCTAGCTGCTGCGGGATGACATACTCAAAAGCCTGGTCAATCGATCAGCTCGGTGCAAATCGAGTCTCTTCGGCAAAGACCGGCCAGCGTTCAACAATGCTGCCCTTGTCGTAGACAGCTATATCACCAAATTGCAGGAATACAAACTCACTCTGGGTCGGGCGCAGGAATACCCAGTCATCAGGCTGCAGGTGAATGTTGCGGGAACCGTTGAGCATTTCCTGGTTGGTGGAGCGGCCGAACAGGGGGTTGTTGACCAGACCCTGGGGCGATTCGGGCCGGGCTTTCCAGTACCCGCCATAAGTAAAAAAGGTACGGGCGCGGTTTGGATCCCACAGGGACTGCACAGCGCCCAGGTCGATGCCGGGGATCTCGAGCGTATCCAGGGTTTTGAGAACCGGGGTAGCGATATAGCTGGCAGCGACGTGGTCTGCCAGCGTGGGCAGATCGAAATCCGTGGGCTTGACCAGGCAGGAACCCGCCGCCAGCTCATTGAAGGGATATTGCCCCTCGCTGTACAGCTCGTAGGTGGGGCTGCCACCGGCATTGAGCAAGGCGTCCGCAGGCCAGTCCTGCCCCAGCCGCGCTTTGGCCACATCTACATAATGCCGATATACCGACATGGCCCTGTCGCGATAGGTGGCCGGTTCGCCTACCGGCATCTTTACGACGTGGGGCTCATAGCCCATGAAACCGCAAAAATTCAGGTGTCGTGACTGACCCATCATATCCAGCATGGTGACAAGCTGCTGATCACTTCTCACACCACCCCGGTGCAGACCCACATCGAGCTCGATACAGACCTGCATATCCTGCCCTAGTGCCCGGGCCAGCTCATCGTACTGGGCGACCCGCTCGGGTGTATCCAGCAACCAGCGCAGTTGCAGCCGGGGATCGAACCCGCCGCCATCGAACTGGCGATAGAAATTCTGCGCCGCCGCTACCGGCATCGGCTTGCCCAACAGGACATCCGCTCGGGGGAAGCGCCTGGCAACCTGGTTGATAAAGGGCTGGTGGAACAACATCAGCCGGTTGCTGCCAGATGCCTCCATCACGGTACCGAGCAGAGGCAGGGACGGCAGTGACTTGGCGACTATCCGGTAGTCGAAGCGCCCCTTAGTGTGCCCGACCAGGGTGCGGACATTTTCCAGCAGCCGGCTGCGATCCACCACCAGGGTGGGCTTTGCCAGGGCAGCCTTGTCCAGCGCGCCACTGAGCCGGGTAAAATACGGGGCGTGGTCGGCGCCCCGCTCACCCGGGCGCAGCAGCCAGCCCAGCCCCGCTGCAGCCGCGGCGCCGAGAATGATTGAACGTCGCTTCATGCCTTGCCTCCCGTGGCGCCAAACAGGCCTTTGAGGTAGGCATTGAGAAACCGGCCCTGCGGGTCCATTTGCCGGCGCACCTCGACAAAATCATCCCAGCGCGGGTAGAGGCTGCGAAAGTCCTGCTGTTGCAGGGTGTTCAGTTTGCCCCAGTGGGGCCGACCCTGGTACTTGCGGAATATGGGCTCGATTGTTTTGAAATACGGCCTGTAGTCCTCATCAAAAAAACGGTGCACTGCGATCGAGCAGCAGTCGCGCTGGTAGAACGGACTGAGCCAGATATCGTCGCCCTTTACAAAGCGCACCTCTATCGGGAAGAACACCTCAGGGTGCTGTTTTTCCAATGCTGTACGAACCTCCCGCAATGCCTGCAGCCCGTTTTCCCGTGGCAGGTGGTACTCCATTTCGTTGAAGCGCACATTGCGCTCGCTGGCGTAGTTTTTCCAGGAGTTTTCGACGGTGACTTCATCGCTGAGGGTTTTCATATAGGTGCCCAGCACCAACGCCCGCAAACGGGGTGATCTTTCGAGCCAGTCACGCGCGAGTTGCAGGTCGCGGGCGCCCTCGTTGCCGTCGAGCTTGTCCGTGGTGCTGACGGCCTCGGTGGTGATGTCGTGGGTGTCGGTGAAGCCCATCCCGGAGAAGGGTACGTAGTAAAATTCGAAATTGCGGTGCTTGTCGGCTTCACTTTCAGCGATTGCCAGTATCTCGTCGAATTCGCGCCACACTGTCTCCCGCCGCAGGCGATAGGGTGCCACGTTGCGCAGTCTCACCCGGGTGATAATGCCAAGTGTGCCAAGGGATACCCGGGCGGCATCAAACAGCTCGGCATTGCGCTGCCGGTCGCAGTCCACCAACTGACCGCGCGCATCGACCAGCTGCAGGCCCTCGATAAAAGTCGACATGCAACCGATGCCGGTGCCGGTGCCATGGGTGGCGGTGGCGAAGCAGCCGGCCAGGGTCTGCTCGTCTATATCGGGCATATTCACCAGTGCCTGGCCAACCTGTTCCAGCGGCGCACCGATATCACCGAGGCGACTGCCGGCCCACAGCGTCGCCTGCATACTCTCGGCATCGTGGTCCAGCAGGCCGCTGAGGCGCGACAGGGAAACAATGGTGCCATCGGTAGGCACCAGCGGGGTGAAGGAATGCCCCGCCCCCACGGCGCGCACCACGCCGCTACCGCCCGCAAGCAGTTCCTGCAACTCCGCTACCGATGCCGGGGCCACGCGCGCCGCGGGCAGGCATTGTTGCGACCCCGACCAGTTGCGCCACGGCAGGCGACGCTTTGCACCGGCTCCCGCTGTCGGCGCCGCGGGAGCTGTGACAGCCCGGGAACCGAGTGCGGCCGCTACCAGAGCCGTCAGCATGCCCCTTCGATTCAGCACCGCCCTATTCCCCCGTCGCCATAAACCGGATCAGCGCCTCAAACTG
>JAHEBL010000192.1 GCA_024642265.1 Haliea sp.
CGGGTGGCGTATAATTCGGCCCTTTGTACCCATTTGTTCCCGTCTAATCAATAGCGACGATTTTTCCCGAGAGATTTTTCATGTTCCAGAGCCTCAGTGATCGACTGTCCCACAGCCTGCGTGGCATTTCCGGCAAGGCACGACTCAGCGAAGAAAACATCCAGGAGACCCTGCGCGAGGTGCGCATGGCGCTGCTCGAGGCGGACGTGGCGCTGCCGGTGGTCAAGGATTTTGTCGAGGCGATCAAGCAGCGCGCCCTCGGCCAGGAGGTGATGAAGAGCCTCAGCCCGGGCCAGGCTTTCCTCAAAATCGTGCAGAACCAGCTCGAGGAGGTCATGGGCGCGGCCAACGAGGGGCTGAACCTGGCGACCAAGCCGCCGGCGATTATTCTGATGGCGGGCCTGCAGGGCGCGGGTAAAACCACCTCCGTGGCCAAGCTCGCCAGGCTGCTGAAGGAGCGCGACAAGAAAAAGGTGACGGTGGTGAGCGCCGACGTGTATCGCCCCGCCGCCATCAAGCAGCTGGAGACCCTGGCGGCGGAAGTCGGCGCCAATTTCTTCCCCAGCGACACCACGCAAAAACCCGTGGACATCGTGCGCGCGGCCATCGACCACGCGAAAATCCAGTTCAGCGATGTGCTGATCGTGGACACCGCCGGCCGGCTGGCCATCGACACGGACATGATGGCGGAAATTGCCGAATTGCACCGGGTGGCCCAGCCCGTGGAAACCCTGTTCGTGGTGGACGCCATGACCGGCCAGGATGCGGCGAATACCGCAAAAGCTTTCGGGGAGGCCCTGCCCCTGACCGGGGTGATCCTCACCAAGGTGGACGCCGACACCCGTGGCGGCGCCGCCTTGTCCGTGCGTACGATCACCGGCAAGCCGATCAAGTTCCTGGGGGTGGGTGAGAAGACGGCGGCGCTGGATCCGTTCTATCCCGATCGCCTGGCCTCGCGCATCCTGGGCATGGGCGATGTCATGTCCCTGATCGAGGAGGCCGAGCAGAAGGTCGACAAGGAAAAGGCCGCGAAACTGGCGCGCAAGGTCAAGAAGGGCCAGAAGTTCGACCTGGAGGATTTTCGCGACCAGCTGCAGCAGATGAACAATATGGGCGGCATCACCAGCATGCTGGACAAGCTCCCGGGCATGGGCAATATCGCCCAGCTGGCGCAGCAGAAGCTGGATGTGAAGATGTTTGCCCGCATGGAGGCCCTGATCAATTCCATGACCCCCAGGGAGCGCCGCAACCCGGAGCTGATCCAGGGTTCGCGCAAGCGTCGCATCACCCAGGGTTCCGGCCTGCAGGTGCAGGACCTGAACCGCCTGCTGAAGCAGCACAAGCAGATGCAGAAGATGATGAAGAAGATGAAGGGCGGCGGCATGGAGAAGATGATGCGCGGCCTCGGCGGCATGGGCGGACCCGGTGGTATGGGCGGACCGCCCGGCGGTATGCCGTTCCGCTAGCCACCCCCTGCCATAAGGTACGGAATTCACTAAAAAATTTCTGCCGGCGGGGGTTTCAAACGCCGGCCATTTTCCGTATGATACGCCACCTTTCCGGCCCAGGTGCCGGGTTTTGTCGTGGGTGATGTTGTAATTTCGCAGCAAATCCCATCTAAATTTCAGGAAATTAAGCAAAATGGTAACAATTCGTCTTGCCCGTGGCGGCTCCAAGAAGCGCCCGTTTTACCACCTTACCGTCTCCGACAGCCGCAATGCGCGCAATGGCCGGTTTATCGAGCGCGTGGGTTTTTTCAACCCGGTTGCCCGTGGCCAGGAAGAGCGCCTGCGGGTTGACGCCGAGCGCGTCGCCTTCTGGCAGGGCCAGGGCGCCCAGCTGTCCGAGCGTGTGGCCAGGCTGGTCAAGGACGCTGCCGCCGCCTGATCCGGGCGGTCGGGGGTTTGATGACGGGGCCCTCGACAGACGAGTTGCTGGTGGTGGGTAAGATCACCGGCTGTTATGGCGTAAAGGGGTGGGTGAAAATCCATTCCTACACCGACCCCGGGGAAAATTTCCTGAGCTTCGGTAAATGGATGCTGAAGCGCCGCGGCGCGGTGGAGCCTATCGTATTTGACGATGGGCGGACCCAGGGCAAGGGCCTGGTGGCGCATATCGCCGGGGTCGATGACCGCGACCTGGCGGAGTCCTACCGGGGGCTCGAGGTGGCGGTGCAGGCCGATAGCCTGCCCGACCTGGCCGAGGGCGATTATTACTGGAGCCAGCTGCAGGGTTTGCAGGTCTGGTGCCGGGACAAAAGCCCCGGGGCCAGTGCAGAGCGGGTGCTGCTGGGTAGCGTGGACTACCTGATAGAAACCGGGGCCAACGATGTCCTGGTCGTCAAGCCCTCCGAGGGCAGCGTTGATGACAGGGAACGCTTGATTCCCTACCTGCCCCGGGACGTGGTCACGGCAGTGGACCTGGCCGGGGCGGTGATAGAGGTGGACTGGTTCCTCGAGGATTGAGGACGCCGGCACAGGAATACAGGGAGTAACAGGGCACGATGCAGATAGCACTGGTGAGCCTGTTCCCCGAAATGTTTGCCGCGGTGAGTGACCACGGGGTCACGGGCAGGGCGGTCAGGCAGGGCCTGGTGGCATTGAGCCACATGAACCCGCGGGATTACACCGCGGACAGGCATCGCACGGTGGACGACCGGCCCTACGGCGGCGGCCCCGGCATGTTGATGATGATAGACCCCCTGCAGCAGGCCATTGCCGCTGCGCGGGAGGCGGCAGGCAAGAACGCGAAAGTGATCTACCTGTCACCCCAGGGCAGGCCGTTTGACCACGACAAGGCCGTGGCGCTTGCCCGGGAAGAAGGACTGGTACTGATTGCAGGTCGCTACGAGGGCGTGGATGAACGCCTGCTGGAGGCCGAGGTGGACGAGGAGTTGTCCATCGGCGATTACGTATTGAGCGGCGGTGAACTGGCCGCCATGGTGGTCATCGACGCGGTGACACGCCAGTTGCCCGGGGTGCTGGGGCACGAACTGTCGGCGCAGGAAGATTCCTTCGCCGATGGCTTGCTGGATTGCCCGCACTATACCCGGCCGGAAGTGTACCGGGGCAGGCAGGTACCACAGGTATTACTCAGCGGGAATCACGAAGAGATTCGCCGCTGGCGCCTGAAGCAGGCACTGGGCAGGACGCAGGAGCGGCGCCCGGATCTGCTGGAAGGCAGGGCGATGACGCCCGAGGAAGAGCAGTTGTTGGCGGAGTATTTCCGCGAACGCGAATTATCAACAGACGGATAGCTGTGAAGCTACGAACGAAACCCAACAGGAGCGCGCCATGAGCACCAACAAGATTATTGCCCAGATCGAAGCTGAGCAGATGGAAAAAGAATTGTCTGATTTCAGCCCCGGTGACACCGTGGTCGTTCAGGTAAAAGTAAAGGAAGGCGACCGCGAGCGTCTGCAGGCCTTCGAAGGCGTCTGCATCCGCAAGCGCAACCGCGCGCTCAACTCGGCGTTCACCGTGCGCAAGATTTCCCACGGCGTGGGCGTCGAGCGTACCTTCCAGACCTACAGCCCGCTGGTTGAGAGCGTCTCGGTCAAGCGTCGCGGCGACGTGCGCCAGGCCAAGCTCTACTACCTGCGCGAACTCAGCGGCCGTGCGGCTCGCATCAAGGAAAAACTGTAATTCGGGTATACCGACAAACAGTTTGCAATCAGAAGCGGCCCCAGTGGCCGCTTTTGCGTTTTCGGGTGTTCCAATTCTCCAGGGCGTGTCCCAAGCTCCGTGGCAGTATGCTGGTAATGGGCTTGGGTGTGGGTATGGGCAAGGCCGAATAAATTCGACCCCACGGGGTTGGGGGATTTGGTGTTTGGTCGAATAAATTCGACCCCACGACCGGCGATGCCATCCCACCGTGGGGCCGAATTCATTCGGCCAAGCCCGCCCGGCACGCACCCCACCGTGGGGCCGAATTCATTCGGCCAATCCCGCCCGGCACGCACCCCACCGTGGGGCCGAATTCATTCGGCCGGGATGCTGGAGACAGGGAGGTCACCATGCCCTACGACGCGTTACGCAAGAATCGCCGCTCCATAGCAAACACGGCCTATTTCATTACCGCTTCTACCCATGGGCGTACTCCTCTATTCCGGGACTTTGACGCCGCGCGCCTGCTGATTCACGAAATTCGAAGGCTGCACGACATCGGTGCCGTTTACTCATACGCCTGGGTGGTAATGCCTGACCATCTGCACTGGCTGCTGCAACTCAGGGAAAGCTGGCCACTGGCCACGGTCGTGAAAACCGTAAAGGCCAGATCGGCACTGGCTATAAATCGGCGCAAGGGGCGGGTGGGCAGGCTCTGGCAGCGTGGATATTACGAGCATGCCATTCGGGCATACGAGGATATCCGCAGC
>JAHEBL010000081.1 GCA_024642265.1 Haliea sp.
GCAATGATCATGTACACCTCCGGCACCAGCGGCAAGCCCAAGGGGGCCGCCTCCACCCACAGGGCTATCTGCCAGGCGCTGTACAATATGGAATGTGCGGCCATCGCCGCGGCCATGTGCAACAGCGACAAAATCGGCGCCATGCTGGAGAAGGGCTTCGAGCCGACCGCCCTGCTGGCGGTACCGCTGTTCCATGTCAGCGGCTGCCACGCGCAATTTCTGGCCAATCTGCGCGGCGGGCGTCGTATCGTCATGATGTACAAGTGGGATGTGGACAGAGCCCTGGAATACATAGAGAAAGAACGCATCACCACCATCGCCGCCGCCCCGTCAATGATACTGGACCTGCTGGACTCACCAAAGTTCGGCCAGGCTGATACCAGCAGTTTGTTCAGCATCGGCATAGGCGGTGCCGCCACCCCGCCCAGGGTCGCCAAACTGCTCAAGGAGAAGCTGCCGCTGAATTTCAGCGGCACGGGCTGGGGTATGACCGAGACCAACGCCCAGGGTGCCTCCCTCACCGGTAAGGCCTTTGGCTTAAAGCCCGGCAGTGCCGGTTTTCCACACCCCATTGTCGATATACGTGTCTGTGATGAAGCAGGCAATGCTCTGCCTGATGGCAAGACGGGGGAACTGTGGGTGCGCAGTTGTGCAAATATCCGCGAGTACTGGCACCGGCCGGAAGTCAACGAAGAGGAATTTCGCGATGGCTGGCTGAAGACCGGTGATATCGGCTACCTCGATGATGACGGTTTTCTCTTCCTCGCGGACCGGGCGAAAGATCTCATTATTCGCGGGGGTGAAAATATCTATCCGGTCGAGATCGAGAACCAGTTGCTGGAGCTGGATGAGGTCAGGGACGTTGCCGCTATCGGTATACCCCAGGAGCGCCTGGGCGAAGAGGTCGCTGTGGTGGTTCACCTCCACCCGGGCGCGTCCCTGGATACCGAAAAACTGCTGGAATACGCCAGAACAAAACTTGCACCGTACAAAGTCCCCTCCCGGGTATTTTTCAGTGAAGAGCCCCTTCCCCGCAACGCCACCAATAAAGTGTTGAAGCCGCTCCTGAAGGCAAAGTACGCAGGCGTGGCGGAAAACGCTGGTTGATCTATCAATGCTGCGAAAACTGGCGAGGCGATACCCTCGCCATCAATCAGGTGACGTGACGAACTCTGACAATGCACGCGCGGCACTCTCGAACGATAAGGTCAATGTAATAGACTCGTTCTGCTCTATTTTCCCGCGCAGACTGAAGCTACATTCTAAGGCTCTGAAACGATCACCAGGGCAGGAGAGTAAACATGGGAACATATGTCATAACTGGCGGAGCAAGCGGCATAGGTGCAGCGATCAAGCTACAGTTGCAGTCGGAAGGCCACAGGGTAATGGTGGTGGATCTGCAGCAGGCCGATATCGTAGCCGACCTGGCAACAGCTGAGGGCAGGTCCAACGCGGTAATCGCTATTGAAGAGGCCGCCGGCGGCGATCTCGCCGGACTGGTGGCCTGCGCAGGGGTGGGCTCGCACATCCCCAACCCGGAACTTATCACCGCGGTCAACTATTTTGGCGCGGTAGAGCTGGTGGAGGGACTGCGCCAGTTGCTGGCCGACAATCGCGCTTCAGTCTTGCTGGTGTCCTCAAATTCCGCGCCTATGCCTACCAACCCTGACTTTGTGCAGGCACTGCTGTCGGGAGATGAGAACGCGGCCTGCGCGATAGCGGCGAACATGGAATCGCAGCCGGTATACTCCGGTTCCAAGCAGGCGCTGACCAGATGGATGCGCCACAACACCCAGAGCTATGCAGCCCAGGGTATCCGCATGAATGCTATCGGCCCGGGCTATACCAAAACCCCGCTTAGCGCTGCTGTCGAAGACAACCCCACCTACGGTGAGGCCATCAAGCATTTCATCGCCACTATTCCGATCGGGCGTCCCGGCCTGCCGCAGGACATGGCCGATGCGGCCAGCTTCCTGCTGGGTGACAAGTCGGGCTTCATCTGTGGCGCCATGCTGTTTGTCGACGGCGGGCATGACGCCATGCTGCGGCCGGACGAATTCTAGGCACCTCATCCGTCCAATACTTCAGGCTAACCTTGCAGAGGATCGACACAATGGGCTACTTCGTCACAGGCGCAACCGGCTTTATAGGCGGTTTCTTCGTAGAACAACTGTTGGCGCGCAAAGGACACATCTACATACTGGTGCGGCAATCATCCCGGGAGAAACTCGATGCCCTGAAAGCGAGACTGCCCGCCGCTGCCGCGGAGCGGGTCATCGCCGTATGCGGTGACATCACCGCGCCCAATATGGGCCTGTCAGCCAATGACCTGGCCGTACTCAGGGGCAACGTGAGCCAGTTCTTCCACTTTGCCGCGATCTACGACATGGCCGCGGACGAGGCAAGTCAGGCAGCCGCCAATATCAACGGCACCGTAAATGCTGTACAGGCGGCCCAATCAATGCAGGCCGACTGCTTCCACCATGTCAGCTCAATCGCCGTAAGCGGGCTGTTCAGGGGCACTTTCCGCGAGGATATGTTCGAGGAGGCCGAGAATCTCGATCACGCCTATTTCCGCACCAAGCATGAATCCGAGAAAGTGGTGCGCCAGCACTGCAAGATACCTTTCCGTATCTACCGACCCTCCGCGGTGTTGGGTCACTCCCGCACAGGCGAAATCGACAAGATCGACGGCCCTTACTATTCCTTCAAAGTGATCCAGAAAATCCGCGACACACTGCCC
The DNA here is from genome assembly GCA_024642265.1 of Haliea sp. GTDB lineage: Bacteria > Pseudomonadota > Gammaproteobacteria > Pseudomonadales > Halieaceae > JARRPM01. The sequence continues at coordinate 2,744 of JAHEBL010000081.1, forward strand.
AGGTGGATGCCCCTGGTGGGCGTGGAAAGTGGACTCAACAACGTGGTGCCGGTGGACTTTGTCGTCAGGGCAATCGACCACATTGCCCATGTCGAGGGCGAGGACGGCGGCTGCTTTCACATCACTGACCCCGATCACTACTCCACCGGCCAGATGATGAATATCTTTGCGGAGGCCGCGCACGCGCCGAAGTTTACCTTGCGCTTCGATCCCAAGGTATTCAACTTCATGCCGTCCGCGCTCAAGGACCTGTTGGCCAAACTACCACCGGTGAAGCGTTTGAAAAACGCTGTATTCGAGCGCTTTGGCCTGCCCGAGTCTGCCACTATCCTGATGAAGTATGAAACCCGCTACGACAGTCGCCGGACCCAGGCCCTGCTTGCAGACAGCGACATCAGCGTGCCGAAGCTAAGCAGCTACGCCCCGCAGGTCTGGGACTATTGGGAGCGCAACCTCGACCCGGACCTGTTCATAGACCGCACTCTGGAAGGCCAGGTTGCCAACCGCCTCGTGCTCATCACCGGCGCCTCGGCGGGCATTGGCAGGGCCACCGCCCTGCGCCTTGCCAAGGCGGGCGCCAGGGTTATCCTGACGGCGCGCACTCTGGAAAAACTGGAGGAGGTAAAAGCCGAAATCGAGGCGGCCGGGGGGCAGGCTTATTGTTATACCGTTGACATTGCAGACATGGAGGCCTGTGACAAGCTGGTTGCCGACATCGAGAAGGAACTCGGCAAGGTCGATATCCTGATCAATAACGCCGGGCGCTCCATCCGGCGCTCCGTCGACATGGCATATGATCGCTTCCACGACTTCGAACGCACCATGCAGCTTAATTACTTTGGCGCGCTCCGTATGATCCTGCGGGTCCTTCCCGGTATGACAGCGCAAAAACGCGGGCACATCATCAACATTTCTTCATTGGGGGTACTGAACCACCCGCCGCGATTTTCGGCTTACGTGGCTTCCAAGTCTGCACTGGAGGCCTTTTCCATCTGCGCGGCATCCGAGTTCTCCGACAAGAACATCCACTTTACCAACATCAATATGCCACTGGTGCGCACCGAGATGATCGCGCCCACCAAAATCTACCAGTACGCCCCTGCCCTGGAGGTAGGGGAAGCCGTTGACCTGGTGGTGGAGGCGGTGATCAACAAGCCCAAGCGGGTCGCAACCGGCATGGGCAAATTCCTTTCCGTGATGGGCGCCCTGTTCCCGAAGTTCGTGGAGATAGCCAATAATGCAACCTACCGCATGTTCCCGGATTCGGGCGCAGCCAAAGGCGGCGCGACGGGTAAGGAATTACCGGAAGCCACCAGCGAACAGGTCGCGATGGCAGCTCTCATGAAAGGGGTACATTTCTAGCCCAGTGGATTACGCCACTGACATTGCTGCCTGGCAACCATGCCGGGCAACAGTCGATGCTCTAGAGCAGATACGGAACCAGAACCTTGCGATCTTTTGGATATTCAGGGAATTTGGCCTCATACCATTTCTGTACCTGGAACGCGCGCGGCACCAGGTTAGCGGCGCTGACTACAAGCACGAACAAAGCACCCGGCGACCACGTTGCAATGGCGAAGCCCAGGAAGGAGACCAACTCTGTGAAATAACTCGGGTTGGTCACATAACGGAAAAGTCCGCCCGTCGGTATCCTGTAGATACGCTCCCCGTTCGCCACTTCCTCTTTACTGCGCAAGTTACGGACGATGCGATCAGAATGGACATTCATGGTGAAACCGAATGCGTAAAGGGCCATGCCAAGCAAGAAACGAGGGTCCGTGAACCAGTCCGGGGTGAGATGAGTAGAGAGCTGCGAGATGAAAACCGCGTTCAGATACCCGTGAAGTGTCGTCACCAGCCATCCAGCGACAACCACCAAAAGACCAAAAGTTCCCCTGGAGCCTTTGGCAACCCGCATGAGCATGGGAAAAACAAAACCCCGATTACCGTAGTGCAGTAACCAGACGCCCAGAAAGAACATCGGCACGATTTCGCCCGCATTTTTTCCATGGAAATAAAACCACAGGAAACTGAGCGTTGCGGGGAGCTCCATCAGGAACCAACCGAGGCGGGGCGAGAGCGAGAACCCGACGCCCTCTATCCCAAAGCGACCATAGGGCGCCTTGGACATGAAGGCACCAATCAGGATTACTCCCGCATAGATGAAACTCCCGATCAGGATACTGTTGTATCCTTCCTGTGACATTAACCACTGCATTTTCGCCTCCTCGCGCCCCAAGCAAACTCGGTAGCTGGTTTAATGATGTGATCCTTTCAAACTGATTGATTTGCGTACTTTATCCGAATGCCGTTGCACCCTTCCCGCGACGCGCTTGGTCGGCTAAAGAGAGGGCACCCGGTTGAACCAGGGACTGGCCTGTTCCAGTTGCCCGGCCAGCTGGAAGAGCAGTCCCTCTTCCCCATAGCGCCCCGCGAACATGACACCAACCGGCAGGCCCTCTGGAGTCCAGTGCAGCGGCACGGACATTGCGGGCTGCCCTGTCGCATTGTAAAGAATGGTGAAGGCGGAAATGTTGATCGCCTCTTTCTCGTAAACGGCGTTATCCTGGTTGAGGCTCAGTTTTCCAAGCTTCACCGGTGGTGCTGCCAGCGTGGGAGACAGCAGGACGTCAAAGTCGCGCTGCAGCAGGGCAATTTGCCGGGCCGCCTTTTCCACACCTCTTTCAGCTTCGGAGAGCTGCTCTGCCGTATAGGCAAGCGAATCCCGGTAGCGTTGCCAGATGATTGGTTCGAGGTCATTTTCAGTTGCCTTCCTGCCCAGCTGCTGCTCGCGATTGACCACCCGCATGACCGTACCCGCCCCCATGATGATACGGGTGCTGGCAAAAAACTCGCGCGGATCGATCGGCAAAGCTATCTCCTGCACATGGTGGCCGAGGTCCTCGCAGACCTTGGCTGCGTCAGCAGCTGCCCTGCTGCACTCGGGGTCAACCGGGCTGTGGGTTATCGGTGTGGTGATCAAACCCACCCTTAGCGCTTTCGGGGCTATGCTCACCGCTTCCAGATAGTTTCGCTCAGGGCGCGGGGCGATGGTGGTCTGCCCCGGCTCGGGGCCGCGACTGGCATCCAGCAGTGCCGCGCTGTCGCGTACACTTCGGGAGAGCCCATGGATAACACTCATCACCGATGACAACTCCTTCGGGCCGCTGGGCACCCTGCCCCGACTGGGCTTCATGCCAAACAGGCCGCAGCAGGATGCCGGAATGCGAATAGAACCGCCACCGTCGGTGCCGTTGGCAAGAGGCAGAACCCCGGCCGCAACAGCCGCCGCCGAACCACCGGAAGACCCACCCGCGCTGCGAGTCAAGTCCCACGGGTTGCGGGTGTCGCCGAACAGGATCGATTCCGTGGTACCAGTGCCGCCGAATTCGGGACTCGCCGTCTTACCGAAAATTGCCAGGCCCGCTTGCTGGTAGCGCGTTACTACCGTACTGGTATATTCACTGCGCGCGTCCCGGTAGAAGCGCGAGCCATTTGTAGTGACGGTTCCCTTCAATGCCATGCCGAGGTCCTTGAGTAAAAAAGGCACCCCCGCAAAAGGCCCCGGGGGCAAACCGGCACGGACCGCTTTCCGGGCAAAGTCGTAGAGTTCCTCCACCAGAAAGTTGATTCCGGGGTTGACCGTCTCACTGCGAGCTATGGCGAGCTCCAGCAGTTCCATCGGCGACACATCCTTGTTTCGCACCAGTTGGGCAAGGCCAAGGGCATCGTAGCTCCTGTACTCCTCAAAACTCAGGGAAGCGCCAGCTGACGATCCCAGCACAGGTGCCACGCCGCCGGCGGCAGCGATAACCAGTCCGTGCTTGATCAGGTCGCGGCGACTGGTACGGTAGCTCATAACTGCTCCTTCTGGATTAACCTTGCTACGGGCGTGTCGCGACCGCACATCAGATCGCAGTTACCGGCACAGGACCCCGCGCAGCGGTTATCCCTCAAAAAAAAAGCCGCAGCGCTCAAGGCGCTGCGGCAAGGACCGTAGATGGTTTACTAGAATTCGTAGGTAACATCCATCCCGAAAGTTGCCTCTTCACCATACTGGTTCGTGATAGGACCAAGGCTGGCAAAGTTGATACCAAACGTGTTGTACGACTCATCGAACACGTTCCTGGCCCAGATGCCCGCACGCAGGGTGCCGTCGCCGACCTGCACACCCTCCATGCCCAGGCGCATATTAACCACGGTGCGGTCTTCTACCTCGATGTTGGGGAATACATAGGGTTCACCGGCATAGGTACCCGACCACAGTGCCGACGAATAACCCTCGCTCTGCCAGAACACCTCGGTGTGGGCAATAAATTCAGCCCAGTCTGTGCGCAGGAAAACCCAATCCACAATACCCGACGCCATATTGTCCGGCGAAGTGCGCTTTGCGATGTCATCCGTATTGATGCTGGTATTGACGCCATCCAGCGTTGAATACTTGTCGAAGTTGCCGCTCATATGCGAGTACGTGACGCTGAACATCAGGTCGTCCGTTGGCAGCCACTGGGCCTCCAACTCTCCGCCCCAGCGCTCTGACTTACCCGCATTACCAGTAAACGACGAGGTCTGGCCGCTTTCACTGACCCTGATCTCTGCAACCTGCTGGTCATCGTAGGTGTAGGTAAACAGCGCGCCGTTCACCCGCAGTACACCCGGGATCACATCAGACTTGACCCCGAGCTCCCACGACTCAATGGTCTCTTCCTCATAAGGGTTGTCGAACAACTCACCATTGAAACCACCACTGCGGTAGCCCGTGGCCCAGCGCAGGTATGTAGTGGTAGCCTCACCAATGTCATACGCCACAGTGACGGTACCGCTATTGTTGTCGAAGTCATCGTCGAATTTCTCCTGATACTGCCCCGGCACTGGCACGAGCTCGCCGGTGTAATCAGGATTGGTTCGTAAAGTGCCAGCGAACGGACCCGGCAGCAATACCGTGCCTGCGCTCTGGTACAGGTATTTGACGTCCTTCGTTTCCTCGGTGTAACGATAGCCCAGGGTAAGGGCCAGCTTGTCATCGAACATCTCTGGCCGGATCGTGGTCTGGCCGTAGAGCGCCCAGGCTTCCGTCTCGTTGTCGTAATTCACCGCTGTCTTTCCACCCACAGGCTGGGCTGCGCTGCGGATACTGCGGTTTTCACCCGAGTCACTGAAATAGTAGGCGCCCAGTGCGTATTCGACGTTGTCGATGCTGCCCACCATCTGCAATTCCTGGGAGAACTGGTCGTAGTCTATTTTTGCGTCCTGGTTAAAGAAGGCGCCGCCGAATTGATCGATGTACTGCCACATCTGCGCAGTACTCTGTTGCACGTCGTTGTATTGGGGCGTCAGCACCGGAATCAACGCAGGGTTAGCCGCCATAGCACCAAACAGCCCCAATTCCTCCCCATACATTCGAGTCAGCGCACCCAGTGTGCTGTCGTTGACGGCGCCGGCTCCGCCTGGGACAACCGTGTTGTCGGTACCATCGAGATCACCCACATTCTGGTTGGTGAGCGTTCGATAGCCGGTAATCGACTTGAACTGCACACTACCCAGGAATCCCAGGTCGTCAAACGACAGGGCCGCGGTAAGGTTGTGACCCTCGCTCTCGTCCTTGGAAAACGTATTAACATCGCTACTGGCTCTGCTGGGCCGATCGCCGTCATTGAGGTTGTTATAAAGGTCCAGGGTATCCTGGCTGGAGTCAACGTAGCGGGAGGCAGTGTTGTCCGGCGATAGACCGAACTGCGGCGCAAACTGGTTCATCTGCGCAAGACCACCACCGATCTGGGTCACGTTGAAATCCTGGAGTACCTGGGTGCGACTGGTCTGGGCGCCAGTCACGGGATCGATCGCAAGCGGCGTGAACCCGACCATGAACTGGGGCGTGCCCTTTTCGTTGAGCTCGGAATGGTCATAGGCGTAGTCAATTTCCAACTGGTCATTTACCTCCCAGCGCAGTGCTATCCGGTAAGCCTTGCGGTCCAGGTCGTCAAAACCGTCCAGATTGGGGTTGGTGTTGTCGTACAACTCATCGCGCTGCCGGGTCATTGCGCCAAAAGAACCTGATAGCGCGCCCATACCCTCGCCCACACGGCCAAGAGTACCGGTATACATGGTGCCTTTGAGGCCCCAGAGGCTGTCGCTGCCCAGCTCGCCGGTGAATTTACCACCGAACTCACCCGTGGGCTTCTGGGTAATAAAGTTGACTGCGCCGGCGGTGGCGTTGCGCCCGTAGAGGGTACCCTGGGGGCCGCGCAGCACTTCTATTCTCTGCAGCTCTGCAACGTCCAGAGAGGAGGCAACCTGCTTGCCAAGATAAACACCATCGATGTATATAGCGGTAGCCGGGTCAGTCGACAGGTTGCTGGCGGATCCACCACCAACACCACGCATGTTGATAGAGAGGTTGGACCGCGAACCCGGGTTCTCGTAGCCAGTCATATTCGGCATGGAGCTGATCAGGTCACCCGCGTTGACCACACCGCGGCGCTCCAGGTCGGTTTCGCTCAGCGCCGAGATGGCTATAGGCACGTCCTGCGAGTCCTCTGCCCGCTTCTGGGCAGTGACTACCACCTCCTCCAGCATGAGCGTAGTCACCTTGGACTTGTCCTGCGCCAGCACCAGCGGTGAGCTGGCCGCACTCGCCAGTACCACGGCGGACACCAATACGGACTTGTTGAAGGGTATTTTCATGTTGGAGACTCCATTTACTGAGAGAATTATGATTTATCGGGCCGAACACCGAGCGCTACTGCGGCTAGCTGCCCCTTGTGCTTAATTATTGAGCAGCACCCCGGCAAGACACAGGGCACCATCAACCAGATTTATGTACATTTGAGTTCGCGGCCTGAAAGCCGGCAGCTAATCCCTGCCCACCGGGCAGTTCTCAATCGGCGGGGGGGTCGCCAGCGGTGCGATAGTCACCGAACTTTTCATCGCGGGATTGCAACGCATCGGTCAGACCCTGTTGCTGGATATTATTGATAAATGCCTTGAAGGCGGGCTGATGGGTGGCCAGGGCACACATTTCGGTGCCCTGCCGAATACCCTGACGCAGTCCCATGACTTCCATCTGGCGGTGCACCGCACGCTTGTTCAATTGCACGATGTCGGGCGGGAGCTGCGCGATCTTGCTCGCCACCGCAATCACCCTGCCCTCCAGCTCTTCCGGCGGAAAGCTGTCAGTGGCCCAGCCCCGGGCCGCGCACTCTATCCCTGATAGTGAATCCCCGGTAAGGAGCATTTCCATACCCTTGCGCATACCCACCAGCCAGGGATGAAACTGCATATCCGGAACGCCGAAGCGCACCGCCGGATAGCCCATCCGGGCGTCGTCCGCCATATAAACCAGGTCGCAACCGGTGGCCAGTTCGCTGCCCCCGGCCAGGCAGTAGCCGTGCACCTGGGCTATCACCGGCTTGGCCAGGTCCCAGATACCCATCCAGCCATCGGTGACATGCCGCGGCCACTGGCTGTCGCCGCCGGCCGTATAAAAGGGATAGCCCAGGCCCGCATTACCGCCGCCCAGGTCATAGCCAGCGGAAAAACAACTGCCGGCGCCGCGAATGATCTGCACCCTGACCCGCTCGTCGGCATCACCGCGCTGCAGGGCGTGGAGCACCTCGCCGCGCAGGGCGTGATTGAGGGCGTTGCGCTTGTCCGGCCGGTTCAGGGTGATGCGCCTGACCCCCTCGGCGGGCTCGTCAATCAGTACAACATCGTATCCAGCCTCGCCATAGCGCTGAACACCCTCATCTCCCGCGGCGTAAACATCCGTTTTTTCTGTCATGATTCAGACTCCTGAAGTGAAACCCTGGCAATAGCCATGATAGAGGATGATGCGCGCAGAGCGCTGAGACATCCACAGCCGTATGGTTCAGATTGATAGACATTCACATTCAAACTGACAGGTCGGGGGGTCACGCGTGTAACATCGGGTTAACCAGGTCGTCGCGGAGCAGGACGCAAATGCACATAAATATGAACCGATGGGTTCTTTCGCGTTTCCATGCAGTGATTAACATGCCCTCTTATTATCCCTGCGAGTCGCGCGAGCGCCATGCCACATAACTTTCCCCAACTGCTGTCGCCCACCCGAATCGGGGCAATGGAGTTGCGCAATCGCATCGTCATGGCCGCAATGGGAACCAACTTCGCGGCCGCGAACGGGCACTGCAGCGAACAGCTCATAGCCTACTATGAGGCGCGCGCAGCCGGCGGTGTCGGCCTTATCGTGCTGGAGACATCCGCAGCCCTGTTCCCCAACGGCGCCAGCATGCCCAATACCATCGCTTTTTCTTCCGACGAGTTCCTGCCCGGGCTGACCGAGCTGGCCAAGCGGGTGCATCGGCACGATGCCAGGATCGTGGCCCAGCTCAACCACAGCGGCAAAATGGCCCAGGAAGATACTGCGGCCGGGCGCCCCATACCAGTACCCTCCGCGGTCAGCTTGACACGCAGCGACATGTTCCAGGTGCTGACGAGGGCCGAGATCGGCAACTTCATCAAGGCCGCGGGGCCCGATGGCAAAGGTCCCCAATACTACGAAATGAGCGTAGAGCAGATCGCCGGCACGGTGGCCGGATTTGCCGATGCCGCCGATCGTGCCAGGCGCGCCGGTTTCGACGGCATAGAGCTGCATGCGGGTCACGGCTACCTGCTTGCGAACTTCCTGTCGCCTTACACCAACAAGCGCAACGACCAGTACGGAGGCTCGGTCGAGAATCGCGCCCGCTTCCTGGTGGAAACCATTCAGGCGGTGCGCGCCGCCACCGGCGAGGACTTTCCGATCCTGGTGCGCCTCGACGCCAAGGAATACCGCATCGATGGCGGCATAACGCCCGCCGATTGTGTACAGACCGCGCGCCTTTGCGAACAGGCTGGGGCGGACGCCATCGATGTGAGCGCGTACGGCAGCGTGGCCCATGCCATTGCTTTTACCGAGGCGCCGCTGGTACACGAGCCTGGCGGCTTCATTCCCTTCGCCAGCGCAGTAAAAAAGGCTGTAAATATCCCGGTGATCGGCGTGGGCAGGATAGAGCCGGAAGTCGCCGAACGGCACATAGCCGCCGGTGATTTCGACCTCCTGGCACTGGGACGACGCCTGCTGGCCGACCCCGAACTGCCCAACAAACTGGCGGCTGGCCAGGACAAGGCGGTTCGCCCCTGCATTTACTGCTACATTTGCGTCAGCCAGATCTTCATCAACAAGCCGGTATGCTGTGCGGTCAACCACAGCACCGGCCGTGAGCACGAGGGCAATATTATCGCCCGCAGCAGTGACAGCCGGAGAATTCTGGTTATCGGGGGCGGCCCGGGGGGCATGGAAGCCGCGCGCCTGCTGGCGGAAAAAGGCCACCGGGTCAGCCTGTGGGAAAAAGAGCGCGACCTGGGAGGCACCGCCCGTATCGCGGCGCTCGCCTACGAGCCCAACGAACGCCTGGTGCACTATCTCGCGGATGCGGTGCGCGCCCTGCCCATCGATCTCCAGCTGGGCAAGACGGCCACAGCCGACAATATCGCGGCGGCCGCGCCCGACCATATTATTCTCGCTACCGGCGCCATCCGCGCCGCGCCGGATATTCCCGGCAAGCAGCAGCGCCACGTGTTCGATGGCGATGAACTGCGCGGAGTTCTGTTCGGCGACAATCCTGCAGCGGTAGCCAAGCTCGCCCTGTGGCAGCAGCTGGTGCTGCGTGTCGGCCGCATGAGCCAGTTACTGCGCAATATCCGCCTGATGCGCATGCTCAGCAAGTTGTGGATGCCCATCGCCGACGAGGTAGTGATTATCGGCGGCGGCCTGGTGGGATTGGAGCTGGCCGAGTACCTGGTAGAGCGCCGCCGCAAGGTGGTGGTACTGGAGCCCGGTCCCGACCTGGGTGCGGAACTGGCCATTGTGCGCAGGGCGAGAGTCCTGCACATGCTGCGCGAACATGGCGCGGTCATTCATCGCCAGGTCTCGGCCATCGAAATAGGTGCTGATACCGTCACTTTCGAGCTGAAGGGCGAGGTCTCCTCGTTGCCTGCCAGACAGGTCATTATCGCCATGGGCGCGCAGCCTGATGACAGTATGCAGGCAAGGCTTGCTGGGCAAGGAGCGCAGGTGCACCGGATCGGCGACTGTCGAGACATCGGTTATATCGACGGCGCCATCCTTGACGCTCGGCAACTGGTACAGGCCATCACCTAGCATGACCTGGCGGGAAACCTCTGCTGGCCGGACTCAGGCCCGTCCCAGGGCCTGCATCTTGTCCTTGTAGCACTTCGGTGTAAGGCCGGTCCAGCTCTTGAAGGAGCGCACGAAGGAACTGGCCTCGGTAAATCCCAGGAATTCGGCCAGGTCCGCCACCCGGATACTTTCGTGCAGCAGCTTGTCGATCGCCACCTCGCAGCGCACCGCGTCCTTGATCTCCTGGTAGCTGGTATTTTCTGCCTGCAACCGCCGTCTCAGGCTGGATTCCGACATATAGAGCATCGAGGCTACGGCCGCAAAGGACGGCATACCGGTGGGAAGATCGATACTCACCAGCGATTTGATAGCAGCGGTGGTGCTGGCGGGAATGCGGTCCATGGCAATCAGGTGGTACACGCTGTTCTTGAGGAACTCCGCCAATGATTCAGTGGTGTGAACAATCCGCCGCTGCAGCAGCTCCCGCCTGAAACTGAAGCTGTTTTCAGCGGCATCGAAGTGCACGGGGCAGTTGAATATCCGCTCGAGGCTATCGCTATACTCCCGGTTGACCGATGGGGCCATGATTTGCAGCTCCTCGGCCGTCAGTGCATCGCCGGTCAGCCAGCCGCAATAGGCATGCCAGACCAACAGGCCGGACGCCCGGGCGACCGTCACCTTGTAATCTGCCCTGTCCCAATCCTCGGGAATCAGGTCTGTTTCGCCCTCCGGAACCTCGATCTCGTATTCCAGCCTGACCAACGGTCCGGCCGGCTCCTCCCTCAGGCGCATGCGATGCCTGTTGAGTGGATACAGCAGTTCATTGAAGCGCTGGGCCAGGCGCAGCGCTTCCCCCAGGGTGCGGGCGCCAATCATGCAGTGACACATCAGCTCGAAGGACTCACCCCCCAGTCCCGCGCCCCAGGGAACCGGCTGCCCCAGGCGCTGCAGTTCCAGGGCCGCCGCCTTGTAAAGGCGGGAGTAGTTGAGGGCGGGCAGTGCCTGGTCCGGATCCAGCGCGGCAATACGATCGGCTCCCATATCCACGGTGGCGGCAATGGCCGGGACATCCAGGCCCACGCGCTCAAGGTAATCGAGCAGGCGCTGGAACTTCCTGGCGGGTATCGATATTTCACTCATGGTTTTTCTGCAGGCGTCGCGGCTGGCGACACATTTCCTATTATGTTTGCAGCGGAGCTTAACATAATTCCAGGGCGTGCCCGAGGGGCGTATAACGCGCCTGACAGCGCATCGCCTGCAGGGCGCCGCCCCGCATGGCAGCTTATGTTTACCATTCTGGTCCCTTGGGTCATATGCCTGCAACCCGTCCACTGTGCCATAATTCCCAACACAAGCAGCTCACATAACAGGCGCAACAATGGCAACGTCAACAGCCACGCAACATATCAAACACGAGATGCTGGTGGGCGGCATCTCCAACACCATCTTCAACGGCATTATTGCCTGGCTGTTGCTCAAGAGCGGCCCGGCCCTTGCCTGGGGCGGTGACCACAGCTTTGCCATCGACGTGATCGCCACCGGATTACTGTTGCCGCTCATCGTCGCCCTGATCGTCATACCCCTGCAGCGCGGCAAGCTCAACAAGGGCAAGCTGCAGCCCATTCACCTGGGCGCCGGGTCCTTCATGCAGCGCATGGCCGACCGGCTGCCCGCTGGTACTTTCAGGAGCGCCCTGCTGTTTGGCCTGTTCGGTATGTGCGTCATCGCGCCGCTGACCTTGCTGGGTTTCTACCTGCTTGGTGTGGAGCAGGTCAGCCCCCTCAACTACTCGATCTTCAAGGGTATATGGGCGGGCCTGATCGCCGCCGTGCTGGTGGTGCCCATGGTGCTGCTCGCCTTGCGCGCACCAGTAACAGCCGCCTGATTCATTCAAAAAGGAGTTATTCCATGGGCATGCTCGACAACAAGGTAGGTATCGTGACCGGCGCCGGCCAGGGCATAGGCAGGGCCATCGCCATGTCCTATGCCCGCGAGGGCGCGCAAGTAGTGGTGGCGGATTTCAACGAGGAGATGGGCAGTGAAACCGTGCGCCTGATCGAGGCTGCCGGAGGCGTCGCCACCTTCAGTTTCGGCGACGTCAGCAAGGAAGAATCGGTCAAGGCCATGGTGGATGTCGCGGTATCGACCTACGGCCGGCTGGATATCGCCTGCAACAGCGCCGCCCTGAGCCGCGGCAGCGGTCCCATCCATGAATATGAGCGCAGTGTCTTCGACCAGACCCTGGAGATGTGCCTGACCAATACCTGGCTGTGCATGAAGTACGAGATAGCCGCAATGCTCAAGACCGGCGGCGGCGCCATCGTCAATATTTCCTCTAACTCCTCACTCAAAGGCCAGGCCTTCAACACCGCCTACGCTGCCGCCAAGGGCGGCGTCAACATCCTCACCAAGAGCTCCGCCGCGGAATACGGCGGCCAGGGCATTCGCATCAATGCGGTATCGCCGGGTGTCATCCGTACCCCGGGAGTGGAAAAGTACTTTGAGGAGCAGCCGAAGATCGCCGAGGGCCTGAAAAAATCCGCGGTAATGAATCGTCTGGGAGAACCGGAAGAAATCGCCGAGGCAGTCTCTTTTCTTTCGAGCGACCGGGCCTCGTTCATCACCGGGCAAATCCTGTCGGTAGATGGCGGCGGCGCGGTGCGATAGTTTTCAGTTCCACGCACACCGTCGCAGGAAAACTTCCCCGGGGGTCGGGCAAACTCCACCCCGGGGCGGCGCCCTTCTACCAGCGCTGAATTACAGCCTCACTGAACTGAGTAATTCTGGCAAGCTTCTTCGCCCGGTCCAGCGCAGGATCATAGGGATTCCATGGCGTCACGCAGATGTCGGTAACGCCCAGCTCCGCCAGGCGCCGGTAATCGTCGAGGGTGCGCGCGTGCATATCGAAGGCGTGAATTTCAAAGTCGGCCCGCCGCTCGGTGCCGAATTCCCGGCGCAATTCATTCAGCTTGCCAATCATCTGCTGCAATGACTCGAAATCACTGTTGGCGGAGATCCAGCCGTCACCGCTAATGGCAGCCCTGCGCAGGGCCGGGACCGCGTGCCCCCCAACCAGGATCGGCAAGGGCGCAGTGGGTACCGGTGACATCTTCATGCGGCCGATGTCATAGTAAGGGGAGTGAAACTCGAAATACTCGCCGGACATGGCACCACGAATAATGTCGATACACTCATCCATGCGCTTGCCGCGCTCTTCGAAGGGGATGCCGTTGTAGGTGAAATCCTCCTTCCAGGGACTCAGGCCCGCGCCGAGGGATATCCGGTTGTTGCTGATAACAGCGAGGGAAGCCAGCGCCTTGGCCAGCACCAGGGGCTGACGCACCGGCACCTTGAGCACCGCCGGGTAAAAGCGCAATGAGCTGGTGACGCTGGCCATGCTGGTCATGGCGATAAGCGGGTCCAGTACGGGCACACTTTCCAGCGCCTGCCGCACCGCCTCGGTGCTGAGATAGGGATAATCCGATTCGGTTACCTCGGGATAAAAAAGACTGTCAGGAACGGCCAGGGAACTGAAGTTCGCAGCCTCCGCAGCGGCGGCAATAGCCGTGTAGTC
>JAHEBL010000082.1 GCA_024642265.1 Haliea sp.
GAGCCGGGCGTGGACAAAATCCGGCAGGGTTACTGCGCCCCGGGAAGCGCAGAGAGTAAAACTCTTGAGGGTGTGTTCATGTTACGAATTAATCGCGCACTACTGTTATGTTGCCTGTCATTGTTACTGAGCGGTTGCGGCTATAACGCGCTTACGTCCGGGGACGAACAGATCAAGGCGAGCTGGGCCGAAGTGCTCAACCAGTACCAGCGGCGGGCCGACCTGATCCCGAACCTGGTGAAGACTGTGGAGGGCTTCGCAAAGCAGGAGCGGGATGTGCTGGTACAGGTTACCGAGGCGCGATCGAAGGTAAGTTCCATACAGGCCACTCCCGAAATGGTGAATGACCCCGCGGCGCTGCAGCAGTTCCAGGCGGCACAGGGTCAGCTTTCCAGTGCGCTTTCGCGCCTGCTGGTTACGGTAGAGCGCTACCCGGAGCTGAAATCCGATGCCAATTTCAGGGATTTGCAGGCACAGCTGGAGGGTACGGAAAATCGTATCACCGTCGCGCGCAACCGCTATATCGACACGGTGCGGCAGTACAATACCCTGGCGCGGTCCTTTCCAACCAACATCACGGCGATGCTCTTCGGTTTTGAGGTCAAGCCGTCCTTTACGGTTGAGAACGAGGCTGAGATAGCCAAGCCACCGGAGGTTTCCTTCGGCAGCGATTCCTGAAGCTGCCTGTGACACTGGTGCGACTGCTTGTTGGCCAGTGCCTGTTGCTGGCCGCCCTGCTGGCGTCGGCACAACCGTTGCAGGACGTGCCGGCCCTGCGCGAGCGGGTCACCGATCTCACCGGGACACTGGATGCGAGTGAGCAGGCCGCACTGACCGCCAGGCTGGCCCAACTGGAGCGTGAGACTGGCAGCCAACTTGTCGTTCTGGTGGTGCCCTCCACCGCCCCCGAAGACATCGCTGCCTATGCACTGCGGGTTGTCGACGCCTGGCAGCTGGGCCGGGAAGAGGTCGACGATGGCGTGCTGCTGCTGGTTGCAAAGGATGACCGGCGTATGCGCATCGAGGTGGGGTACGGCCTGGAAGGTGCCATTCCAGATGCCCGGGCCAGGCAGATTATCGATACCATAATGGCGCCACATTTTCGCAACGGGGATTTCGCGGCGGGCATTGACGCGGGTGCCGGCGCAATTATCGCGCTTGTTCGCGGCGAGCAACTGCCCGCGCCACCTTCCAGCAGGCCCGGTGACAGCTCCGACCTCGAAGCCCTGTTGCCAGTCATCCTTATTATCGGGGTTGTGCTGGGCGGCGTGCTGCGCCGCAGCTTCGGCGCCTTTCCCGGCGCCGTTGCCACCGGCGCGATTACCAGTGTCGTCGCATGGTTGCTGGTGGGCATTCTGGGTGCCGCATTGCTGGCCGGGGTGGTTGCGTTCTTCATAAGCCTGGTCGGGGGTGGCGGACCTGGGGCGTGGTCCAATCGCGGTGGTTATGGTGGCGGGTATGGCGGCGGCGGATTTGGCGGCCGCGGAGGCGGCGGATTTGGCGGTGGTCTTGGTGGTGGCTTTGGTGGCGGCGGCGCCTCGGGAGGTTGGTGAGCGTGCCCAATCGGTATTTGCGTAACCTCTTTACGACAAGCTGGGCCCTGCGCAGGGCATTCCCACGCGAAGTCCTGCGGGAAATCGAGCGAGCAGTGGCGGCATCGGAGCGGCTGCACAGCGGTGAACTGCGATTCGCTATCGAAACCGCGCTGGATGTGCCGGCCCTGTGGCGGGGAGTAAGTCCGCGCGAGCGCGCGGTAGACGCTTTCGCTCGTTTGCATACCTGGGATACGGCGGCGAACAATGGCGTCCTGATATATCTTCTGCTGTCGGAGCATGACATCGAAATCGTCGCCGACCGCGGTTTTGGTGGCAAGGTAAGTGCACAGGAATGGCAGGACGTGTGCGAGACCATGCGACCGCTCTTTCACAGCGGGCAGTATCAGGATGGGGCTTTACGTGGTATCGAAATGGTGACCGCGCTCATGCGCCGGCATTTTCCGCCGGACCCGGATGACGTCAATGAGTTGTCGAACAAGCCGGTATTGCTTTAGCCATAGCGTTTTGGCTCCGGCGCCCCCGGCCACTCCAAGCTCGAAGTATGGCCAATTCGCAGCTGTAGGCTATATTGCAGCAAGGTTCACTTCGCAACACTTGAGCTGGGAGAAATGGAATGGAAAATGGCAATCAGGTAAGGGCGCTGCAATCGGTCCGTAACATCCGCAGGCTTTGTAAGCGCGCATGGTGGGTATTCCTGCTGGGTGGTATCGCCTCGGTCGTTTTCGGGATACTCGCTTTTATAAATCCGGCTATCGCGCTCGCCGTGCTGGCACTTTATTTTGCGGCCTGGGTACTCGTCGATGGCGTGGTAAACATTGTCGGCGCCATTTCGCATCGCGAAAACGACGGCTGGGTGCTATTGCTGCTCATCGGCATTCTGGGCACTGTGGTCGGTGGCTACGCGCTGCTCAATCCACCTGTGAGTATGCTTGCCTTTCTCTACGTGGTGAGTTTCATGGCCATTATGTTCGGGGTTCTGATGATCAGTCTGGGGCGCAAGGTCAGACAGGAGATTGAGCGCGAGTGGGTCTTGTACCTCACGGGCGCCCTGTCGATCCTCTTTGGTGTGCTGATAATCTTCCAGCCCGAGTCGGCTGCCACTTCTGTGGTGTGGATGATAGCGACCTGGGCGATCATTACTGGCGTCTTGCGTATTTTCTTTGCCCTGTTCGTAAAAAATCTACCTGAGCATGTCGGTAGCCGGCTGAATACGGCGCATTGAATCGCAGTTCACCGAAGCCTTGCGTACCCCAATTGGGGCAGGGTCCGCCTCAGTGATTTACGCGATCGTGGATCCGGAGCTTGCGGAACCGTTCGTTTTCCACGTACTTTTCGTCCCCCAGGCCCCCGTTTCGGCGACATCGGGGCACGCCGCGAAGTTTGACAGGCTAACCATCTAAACTATCCTATAGGCGTTTCAATCGAGCAAATAACTTATACAGGGAGAGCTGCGGATATGGCATTCAATGTGATGGATATGGTGTTAAAGCAGTTGACGCCGGACAATATCAACGCGGTGGCGGGTATGCTCGGGGAGGACCAGAGCAAGGTCAGTTCGGCGATGTCCGGTGCCGCACCGGCGATTCTGGGGGGGCTGGTCAGCGCGTTTTCCGAACCGTCCGGCAGGCAGGCATTCGAGCGCCAGCTGGATCAGGCTGACGGCGGGATTATGGATAACCTGGCCGGAATGATCGGTGGCAGTGGCGGCAGTAGCCTGGTCAGTACCGGTGCAAGCATGCTGGGGTCCCTGATGGGTGACAACAAGATGGGAATGCTCGCCTCTGCGATAAGCAGCTTCAGCGGTATGTCGAGTGATTCCACCAAATCCCTGCTCGGCCTGGCCACGCCCATGCTGCTGGGAATGCTCAAGAGCAAGGGTAAATCCGACGGCCTCGGCGCAAGCGGTCTTATCGACATGTTAATGGGCCAGAAGGACAATATTGCCGGCGCGCTGCCGCCGCAACTGGGCAGTGCCCTGTCCGGAACCGGACTGCTTGATGGTGTGCTGGGCAAGGCCGGTGGAGCAGCGACGGCCGCCGCTGCGGCAACATCAGCTGCCGGGAAACAGGCGGCGGACAAGGGCGGCTCCCTGCTGGGCAAACTAATTCCGCTTATCCTGCTGGCCCTGGTCGCCTGGCTGGTCTACCAGTTTCTGATCAAGCCCGGTGACGAGCCGACAACCAGCTCATCAGTCAGCAGTGCCGGGGCAGTCCAAATCAGCGACCAGCTGGAACTGCTGATGGGGCAGGCGGGTAACGTACTGGCGAACATCAACAGCGTGGATGATGCAAGAAATGCCTTGTCCAGCCTCGAGAGCGTGGACCGTGGGCTGGGTCAGCTGGTGAGCGCGGCGGCGAACATGCCCTCGGGCCAGACTGGGGAACTTGCCGCCAATTTCGCGAAACTCGCACCCCCATTGGAGAGCGCGGTCGGGCATGCCTATAACATCCCCGGGGCGAGAGACGTCTTGTCGGGTACGGTGGACTCGATTTTGCGAAAGCTGAAGGTGATTTCGGAGGGCTAGGCCAACCCCCCCCTCGGCCGGTAGAACTGCAGCTGAAGGTTGGTACCCCGGTGGACGCTTGTTTGAGTTCCAGCGGGGTCATGATTCGCCTACAAAGGAGAAGATACGATGGACATAACAGGACTGGTGGTTTTTCTCGCGATTGGCGCAGTAGCCGGCTGGCTTGGCAGTACCATCATGAAAGGCGGCGGCTTCGGCCTGCTGGGTAATATCGTGATAGGTATCCTTGGCGCGATTGTCGGCGGTTTCCTGTTCGGCGCACTGGGTCTTTCCGCGGGAGGTTTTATCGGCTCCGTGGTGATGGCGACAGTCGGCGCGGTGGTGCTGTTATTCGTCGTGGGTATTATCAAGAAAGCCTGACAAAATCCCGCTATCCGCCGGGGCCAGTTCTGCTGAACCGACCCCGTTTGCAAATGCGACCGGTGGGCGATTCCTAGACTTCGGTCTCCCAGTGAATCAACACCTCGCCCTGTTCCGCCGAGTTGCGCGCCAGGGTCTCCGCCAGGGAACCGAACCGCTCCTCCACCTTGTCCCGACGGATTTTCATGGTGGGCGTTAAAATTTCATTATCGATCGACCAGGGGTCATGCGAGATGATCAATGCCCCGATGCGCGCATGCTTCTCTATAGCCTTGTTAATAGCCGCCACCGTTTCGTGCAGCGCAGCCTCCACCTCTGCTCTCTCCCTCGCCTGCGCCTCACTGGTTAGCACAGTGACCATGACTGTCTTGGAATAGCCGCGCCCCAGCAGACACTGCTGCTCCGCGTGTGGATTCCGGGCAAACTCACCTTCAATCGGCGGAGGAGCAACAAATTTGCCCTGAATGGTCTTGAAGTAATCCTTCACCCGGCCCGTGATATAGATAAATCCATCTTCATCTACCCTGGCCTTGTCACCGGTGTGCAGCCAGCCGTCGATGATCAGTTCCGCTGTCTTCTCCGGCATTTTGTAATAGCCGGGGGTGCAGCCGGCCGCCTTTACCGCCAGTTCTCCCTCTTCCGTCAGGCGAAACTCCACCTCACCGATAGGCTTGCCGATGGAGCCTATTTTTCGCTGGGCATTGCTGTTCAGAATCAGCCCCATGGCCTCGGTCTGTCCAAAGCCTTCCATTAAGGTAAGTCCCATGGCTTCGAACCAGTGGATGAGTGCAGGTGGTGTTGGTGCTGCGGCAGTCAGGCAATACTCGACCTCTGACAGTCCCATGGTTTCCAGCACCAGTTTGCTGATACCTTCACGATCGGCGGCAAGCGCCTGCTCAACGGCCTCATGGCCACCAAATTTGGCAACAATTGCCTGCTGGAACTGTTCCCAGACGCGTGGCGGCCCAAAAAACATATGGGGCCGGGTGCGCGGCAGGTCGCGCAGCAGGGTCTCCAGGGACTCATTGAAACTCACCTCGCCACAGGCCACTATCGAGGAGAACTCGACAATCTGTCGCTCCGCGATATGCGACAGGGGCAGATACGAAAAGTAGCGCGGGTTCTCCCTGATACCAAACTCGGTGATGAAACGGTTTATGGGAATCAGGTTGCTCTCGTGTGTCTGTATCACTCCCTTTGGCACGCCGGTCGTGCCGGAAGTGAAGACCAGCGAAATGACATCATCGGGCTGCGCCGCATACTGAGGTCGTTGTCCCTGGGCCGCTGCCACCAGGTCATCCCACTTCAGGTGTTCTTCTTCCAGCTCGACTCCCGGCAGGGTGACGAGGGTAATGTCCCGGGGCAGCACCCTGCGCACGGCTTCCCAGTTGCTGGTTTCCCCGACAAACATCACCTTCGCCTCGGTAAAGCCCAGAATATAGTCTGCGGTGGACTCCGGCAGTGTGGTGAACATGCTGACGGTGATATTCCCCGAGGAGATAATGGCCAGATCGGCAAGAACCCAGTGAGCGCGGTTGCGCGACAGGATGACCATATTCTCGCCATGGCCGAACTGTTGCTCGAGTATCGATGCCACGGCGCTTATCTCGCGGTCTGCCTCGGCCCAGGTCCATTCAGTACTGCCTTCCGCAGACAGATCCTTCAGCCATACCCGGTCGGGGCACTGCTCTGCCCAGTGCGCCACCAGGGCGGGAATCGTATTCGAAGCCATCTGAAATTCTCCCTTTCGGTAATTATTGTTGAGCGCCGGGCATCAGCTCATGGCGATGCTTAAATGCTGCCTGCGATAAAACTGATCCAGGCGGGTTCGTCGATAAAGCCCTGGCCCCAGCTGTCCCACTCATCTCCCAGTCCCTGTTCGCCGATCTGCTCGACAGACATGCCCTGGCTCAGCATTGATTTCACCCGCTCCGTGGTTGTCCGGAGCATCTGGTGGTAGCGAACCAGTTCGGCCCTGGTGGCCAGCTCGCCATGGCCGGGCACGATCACCGTGTTGTCGTCAATCTTCGCCAGTACGGCTGCCACGTTGTCGGTAAAACTTATGACATTGCCACCCGAACCCAGGTCGACGAACGGAAATTTGTCCTTGAAGTAGTGATCGCCCATGTGAACCACATTCTCTGCACTGAAAAATATCACGCTGTCCCCGTCGGTATGGCCCCGGGGAAAGTGCTGTACTTCGACCGTTTCGCCGTTGAAATGCAGTGTCATGGCATCGCTGTAGGTGAGCACCGGCAGCGCCGGCTTCGGGCTGGGTTCGACCACGCGATCAAAGAGTTTCATTTCCTGGCGTGTAGACATACGGGCATACACGTTGTCGTGGGCGAGAATGACAGCTCCGCGCTCACCCCAATACCCATTGGTGCCAACGTGGTCCGAGTGCCAGTGGGTGTTCACCACAAACCTGGGCAGACCCGCGGTGCCTGAGATGGATTCCAGGGCCTTGTGATAGGCAGTGGCATACTCATTGTAGTCATCATCAATGATGAGGATGCCGTCATCGCCGATCGACGCCATTACATTGCCGCCCCTGCCCTTGAGCAGGTACAGATGGCTCTTGATAGGGGTTATTTTAACGGTGAGCTCCGCTTCCTCCTGCTGCGTCCAGCCGGAAAGCGGCAGCAGTAACAGGGTGGCGCATAAGGTGAGTATCAGACGTTTATTCATGTAGTCGGGCTTCCATGTCGGCTTGGAGGATAATTCGCCAGTTACTGGTCGCTGAAGTCGGCGGCGCTGGCCTCAACCATTTTCTCGATGAACCAGCCGGGAAACTGGCTGACGAACTTCTGCATGTCCCAGTAGTCGCTCCAGCGGTAGATCAGGCCGTCGCGGATCTCGTGCATACTGGCAAAGGTGTGCGAGGCTGTTTCCCCGGAGGTGAAGGTCCAGGTTTCCGTATGGTCAAGGAATACGATATCGCCGTCCGCGGCTATGTGGTGTGTCACCTGTTCCTGTTTCTGCAGGTGATTGAACGCGATCTGTAATCGCTTGACGCAATTATCGGGGCCGAATGCCCCCGGGTCATCGCTGGGCACGTCCCGGTAGTGAATATCCGGGTGCATGCAACTTTTCATTGCGTTCCAATCCATTTCGCCAAGTGCCCGCCACATTTTTTCTACCAGCGCTTTGTTGGAGACCTCGGTCATTGTTCCTGCCTGTTATCAGTATTGGACGTTGCAACTATCGCATAAAACGCCGTGCATATGGAGGATGACCGTGCTTTCACGCGGGGGCCTGATAGCGGCGGGCAGCGGGCGTTGTTGCAGGCCGGGTCTGGCGCGCGAACACCGCGCAGGGGTCCTCCCTTGGTTGGCGCCGGGTGAAGATAACGTAGTCGCTGTAGGACTCCCGCACCTGTTGGTAGCCGGCCGGTGTGGTCACGCCCGGCTCAACTTCCACCATGGATACAACCACGATATCTGCCTGCGGGCGTATCCTGCGCAGGAACAGCGGTACGCCCCGGTCCTTGCGCGCGTGACCGTCGCCCACAATCATTATTCCGCGTGGGCCTGAGTTCGCCTGGGCCCAGGCCATATGGGCGTCTTTGGCGGTCTGGATGGTTACCATCCGCGGCAAATACTCTGCGGGCAGCTTGCCGCAATGCGACAGGCGCATCAGCGTCTCTGCCTCTGCCTTCTGCTCAGCACTGAGCGCGCTCGCCGGTTGCAGTGCGACCAGTGCATCCTCGCCCAGCACTGCACTGTAACCCTCGGTCAGGATAAGCCGGCTCTGCTCGCCGGAGAACATCAGTGGAATTGGCTGCCAGCCCTTGTCCAGTGCCTGCTGGAACACAGGCTCATACAGGGGCCAGTCCGGCCACCCCGAGCCGCTCCAGTCAACCGCGCCGCCAATGCCGGTGGCATCCTCGGGATAGTCCTTTAGATAGTGTTCCAGCGCCGGGGCCTGGCTGTTGTCGAGTTGTTCGAAACCCACCCTGACGGCATTTGGCGGCCCACCGAAAGCGGTCATGAGCCGTGCCTGCAGCTCATGGTGCTGGACGTTGTCGTGCACCTCGCCCAGTAACAGGAAGTCCACGCCGGTGATCCCCGCGCTCAGTTGGTCTGCGCTGACGAACGAGGCGGTGCCGGTTGACCAGATTTTGTCCAGTAATGGATGCGCTGCGTCGACCCGATCGTCGGCAGAGCCCGGAGCGGGAGAGCCGGCGCAGGACGCCAACCAGGGTAATGCCAGGGCCAGCACAAGGGTGGCCAGGCGTGCCGGCAGGCCATGCCGGGCGCGGGTTTTTGTGCTGGTCGATCCAGACGCGGTCATCATAGGATAGTTGTACCGCCGCAATGCCGATTTGGTTCAGCCTTGTTGCTGCGCTCGAGCCGGGCTGACCATTTCGCCCGGCAAGGCGCCGGTACTCTCGCCCCTGGCGAAGGTGGCGACACCGTTCACCAGCGTCAGTCGCATCGGCGCGGCATCCCGGGTCCAGCGCCAGGTAAAGCCCCCTTTGCCGTCTGGTACGTCGAAAACCTTGTATTTCCGGCGGTGTTCGATCTCATCCAGCGCAAATACGGTCACATCGGCCCGTTTGCCCACTTTCAGTTCCCCGCGGTCGGCGAGGCCAAAATGCGCGGCGAGCTTGCCAGTCTGGCAGTGCACTGCCTCTTCTACCCTCAGCAGGCCCTTGCGCACATAGTCGGTGTACAGCAGCAGGTTGTCACCGCTGGCGCAGAAGAGCTGCCCGTGGGCGCCGGAGTCATTGATATTGCCTACCGCGAGCGGATCCCGGGTGAGGCGGACTACCATGGCATCATCCTTTTCCCAGGGTGGCATGGTGACGGTGGAGTACAGGCCGTTCCTGATAAACCATTCGGCGAGCGCATCGGAGGCGGGCAGGTCAAGCCCGGCGGCGTAGTCTCCCAGGCTCATTACCGGGTCGGCGCCGTTTTCAGAATTATCCAGCATCATCGCCCCCGGCTTGCGGAAGAAGCCGGTTTCCAGTGAGTCATGGGCCCATGAGTGACGGGCCCGCTGTCGCCAGTCAGGATCGGCAAGCAGTGCCAGTTTTTCCTCCTCGCCAGCAGCGGTAACGACCTCGTGCCAAACATACTCATTCGACTGCGCAAACAGCAGGGATTGTTGAATGCTGGCTGTGACGGTAATCGGTACATGGGCGTAGCCGGTCCAGAAGTCCCTGCCCTCCCTGCTGAAGCGCTCATGCAGTTCGAGGACAGGCTGCTGAATGCCGTAGTCCTTTTGCCATTGCAGGGTCGGAACACCTGCCCACTGGACGCGCACGGCGAGACCCTCGGTGAGGCGAGCGATGCGCTCCATTGATTCTGCCGCGGTAAAGCGCATCAGGCTGTCAATCACCACCTGTACTGTCGCCCCGGGGTATGCGGCCATCACTTCAAACAGTGCCCCCAGTTCCGCATCATCCGCCACCATTGAGGGCACCGGTCGATCGCTGCCGTCGTGGTCGAGCAGGTTGGTGGAAAACCCCAGTGCGCCGGCATCCAGTGCATCCACCAGCAGACTGGCAATTTGCGCTGTTTCGGCAGGCGTGGCGGCGCGCTCCCAGGCGTCCATGCCCATCACGGCAAGTCGCAGCGCGATATGGCCGACAAAGGCGCCATAGTTGGCAGCAACCCGGGTGTCGGCGATCATGGCCTGCTTGTACTCAGACCAGGTGCGCCAATTCCAGGGCAGTTTTTCCATGAACGCCGACTCGGGGATGTCCTCAAAAAATGAGAAGATTTTCACCACTTCCCGGCGCACCGCCGGATCATCATGCAGGGGTGCGAGGGCAAAGCCGCAATTGCCCATCACCACTGTGGTAACGCCGCATCCCGGGAGCGGATTCAGATCCGGTTGCCACCACATGGCGCCATCAAAGTGGGTGTGACTCTCGATCAGTCCCGGGGTGACGTAGCAGCCGACGGCGTCCACGATGACCTCACCGTCTTCCGCTGCGAGATCCGGCTCCACCGCGGTGATCAGTCCGTCGCGCACTCTCAGGTCGGCGACGAACGGCGCGTTGCCGGTACCATCGACCACCGAGCCGCCCTTGATCAGATAGCTGTTTAAACCTGCATCCATCGTGTCACTCCTGACTTCTCTGTGGGCAGACTTTGGCTGACTCCGGCTAGGGCGCAGCCCCGGCGGGCTTGACGAACTTCAGGGTAAAACGATCGGACTCGCCGATCGCCAGGTACTTTTCCCGGTCTTGTTCACCCAGCGCCAGACTCGGCGGCAGGGTCCAGACACCTTCCTGGTGATCGTGAGTATCGCGCGGATTGGCATTCACCTCCGAGCGTGCCACCAGTTTG
Organism: Haliea sp.; assembly: GCA_024642265.1. Lineage (GTDB taxonomy): Bacteria > Pseudomonadota > Gammaproteobacteria > Pseudomonadales > Halieaceae > JARRPM01. The sequence continues at coordinate 10,740 of JAHEBL010000082.1, forward strand.
AAACCTGCCGCCTCGGCCAGTGCTATGGCCTCAGAAGCCTTCATGTAGCCGCTGTTGAATGGGTCTGCATCGCCATCGCCCTCGGGCCAGCGGTGGTCGGTAATGCCGAGAATGCCGCCGGGTTTAAGGGCATCGTACATGGCCCTGAACGCGAGCGAGGCGGAAACACCGTCCTTGCGCTGGTCCCCGATCCAGTTGTGCAGGTTGCGGAAAGTGAGCACCATGTCGGCGGAGCCAGGCGGAGCGATCTCCAGCTGGTAGGGCGGGTAGAAAGTTGTTACGGTCACGTCGCGGTAGATGTCCGGATTGCCCCCCAGCCTGGTGAGGAAAGCTCCGTAATATCGACGCTGGTAGCCGGCACTGGGGTTTGCGGAGTACTGGGCGGTGTACAGCTTGCCGTCACTGGCGACGACCGGGGCGAGTATCTCGGTATACCAGCCGCCACCCGGCCACATCTCCACCACGGTCATGTCCGGCCGAAGACCGAAGAATTCAAGAGTCTCGCGCGGGTGGCGGTATTTATCCCGTGCGCGGTTCTCGGCGCTGCGGTGTTCACCGTCCACCGCTTTCTGGATAGCAGTTTCCTGCTCGGACGCAAGGAGTGCCATCGGGAGCAGGCAGAGTGCCAGGGCAGTCAGTAACTTTTGCATGTTGCGCATTCTCTTGCTCTGTCGAATGAAGTGCGTTGCTGTTTTTCGTGCCGCTTCAGAACCGCGGGACTACCTCTGGAATGTGGCGTACACAGCCGCGCGCATATCATCACGCATCGGCAGGTACGTTGACAGGAACTGGCTCATGATGACACCGACCATCTGGTTTTCCGGGTCCACCCAGAAATAGGTGCCCGCGGCACCCTCCCAGCCGAACTCGCCCGGTACCGTCAGGCTCATCGCTTGCCCCAGGTCCTGCATCACGCGGCCTATCAGGCAGAAACCGTAGCCGGGAAAAGCCATCGGCCCGAGCCTCAGTGGCATTTGCGACTCGGGTATGCGGTTGGCAACCATCAGGCGATGCATGGCGGGGGCGATCAGGGTTTTGCCATCGGGCGTCCGGCCTGTGAGTAACATGCTGGCAAACTTGCAGTAGTCGACGCAGGTCGAAAACAGGCCAAGTCCGCCGCGCAGTGCATCGTGACCGGGTCGTGAGGGATAAATCGCTTCGCCATCCAGCAGCCTCAGCTCGTGCGCAGGCAGCACTGTATGGGATAAATCGATCTTTTCGAATCCGAGCAGCGGTACGAGTCGAGCCTGCTTGTGCACTGGCACGTAATATCCGGTATCGCCCATCTCCAGCGGCGCAAAAATATTCTCTTCCAGCAGCTGGTCAAGTGGCTGGCCGCTCGCCACTTCCAGTACCCTGGCAAGCACGTCGGTCGACACCGAGTAGCCCCACTGGGACCCCGGGTGAAACGCCAGCGGGTAGCCCGCGATAGTATCGGCAAACTCGGCGAGGCTCTGATCAACACGGTTTATCAGGTCGATTTCAGAGTACTGTGCCGCCACCGGACAGTTCGGCACAAAGTCATAACTCAGGCCTGAACGGTGGGTGAGCAGATCCTCGACGGTCATGGGTCGGGCTGGTGCCACCTTGCGGCCCTCCACCAGTACCTGTGTCGCGGCGAAGGAGGGTATGTACTGCATTACGAAGTCCGACAGTCGCAGCTGGCCGCGCTGGATCAGAATCAGTGCCATCACCGACACCACTGGCTTGGTCATGGAATATATGCGGTAAATCGCGTCACTCCCAAGCGGCGTTTTACCGGTGCCGTCCGTGCTGCCGGAAGTGCCACTGGCGATTCGTTTGCCGCCTTTTTCAACGTGCCAGCCAATTCCTGCATACAGTTTCTGGTCGGTATAGCCATCGGCGACTGCCTGCAGGCGCTTGTTTACTTTTTTCATGGTGTATTATTTTCCTTGTATGAAAATGCATCGATGAGGGTTTGGCCGGTATGCTGACTTCAGTCGGCGGCATCATGCACTCCCCTGCAAAACAGTAGCTGCGGGGAGTGCTACGTCCGGTACACTAGGCCAGCAGGAAGTCCTTCGGGTCAGGTGCAAGCGTCTGCTGCCACCACTCGCCATGGGTGCCGGGCCAGTTCTGGGTGACGCGCCCCGCGCTGTTCTTGTACCAGCTGTTGACGGATGGATCACCCCAGGCGCGCTGGCGGTTAAGTGCGTCAATATGCTGGTTGTATTTATCCATGACCTCTTGCTTACACTCTATGGTCCGGTAGCCATTTTCCAGCTGGAGTTTCAGGCAGCCCATGACGTAGCGAAGCTGGCACTCCACAAAGAACACTATGCTGCTGCCCACGACGATATTGGAGTTGGGTCCGTACAGGCAATAGAAATTGGGAAAGTCAGCAACCACGACGCCCTTGTACGCTTTGGGATCGCCACCCCAGTGGCTGACCAGGTCCAGGCCATTGCGGCCAATAACCTGCATGGGTACGAGGAACTGGTCCGCCTTGAAACCGGTGCCGAATATGATGACGTCCGCCTCGTGCAGAACACCGTCTTCGGTGCGCACACCCTCCGGCACCACCTCCGAAATGCTGTCGGTAAGCAGCTGCACATTGTCACGCTTCAAGGTAGAGATCCAGGCCCCGTCATCCAGCACGGGTCTCTTCCCTCCTGGCGGGTAGTCGGGTATCAGCTTGGCCAGCAGTTCCTTGTCATCACCGGCCTGTTCCTTCAGTGAGTCGATCAGAGTTTGCCGCAGCATCTCGTTCGATTCACCGATGGTGCCGGGCGGTCCCTGCCAGCCGGGCTCCGAGTACATCATCGGCAGGAGGCCATCCACCGCCAGGGTGCGAAACAGGAAAAAGCGATACCAGCGCGCATAAAACGGCACTTCCCGGAACAGCCAGAGTTCCTCGGGCGACATGGGCTGGTGATAGGTTGCGGTGGGCATCAACCAGGGCGCGGAGCGCTGGAATATTTTCAGTTCCTTGCAGCGCGGCGCTATTTTCGGTACGAATTGCGCCGCGCTGCAGCCGGTCCCTATGACGATCACCCGCTTGCCCTCCAGCTCGTGCTCGTGCTCCCAGCGCGCCGAGTGGAAGGAGATGCCCCGGAACGTATCGATTCCGCTGATATCCGGCATCTTGGGGCTGTTGAGCTGGCCGACCGCGCTGATGATACTGTCGGCGGCCAGGGTCTCCCGCTTGCCGTCACTGACGACCTCGATAGCCCATCGATTGTCACTTTCATCAAAGGTGGCACGCTCTACCGCAGTGTTCAGTCGCACGTGCTGGCGCAGCCCATACTTGTCTACAATCCGGTTGAAGTAGGCATTCAGTTCCGCGGCGCCGGAGAAATGTCCTGACCACTGGTGATTGGGTTCAAAAATGTAACTGTAAAGGTGATTGGCGGAGTCGACCTGGCAGCCGGGATAGGTATTTTCATACCAGGTTCCGCTCATTTCGGGATTCTTCTCCAGCATGATGAAGGGAATACCGTTCTGTTGCAGGCGGATGGCCGCCATGATGCCCGACATGCCCGTACCGATAATGACTACCTGGAAGCCCTTCGGCAGCCCGCTCGTATCAACTGCGACCTGCCGCGTGTCCTCGGCAAATAAATTGAGCTCCTCCCTCAAAAAAGGCACCTCTTCATCCGTCATGGCCGTTCCGGTGACATAGTTCATGGCTGCGATGATGTCCTCTTCGGCGGGCCGGGCCAGTTGCGCACAACCGCCGTCGCGATAACTGGTCAGCGCTTCGAATGCCAGCTCCCTGGCGAGTTGGCGCTCCGGTTCGGTCAGGCCATCCTCTTCCTCGGCGAACATGACAAACTGCGGCCTTACACTGGCGAAATGATCGCGATTACCATTGAGGTGCATCAGGGCCGCCATCAGGGCAGGGATATGGGCCTGCTCCAGTGCCTGCCTGATCTGTTGGTCGGATGCCGCGGAAATCGGGGTGTGCCAGTCAATCATGCCTTTGCCTCTCTGGTGCGGATGGAAAATAGCTCTGGGCCGGGTTTCAGCATAGTCGGGGATTCAGTGCGATGCCATAGCAGGTTCCGGCTTCAGCGATCTGGAAAACCGGCTCCAGGTCAGTCAGTTCTGCACGTGACTTCGGTGTCAGTGGCGTCATGTAACATCCTGCTGTCGCTTGTTATGTTGTGTTGCACGCAAGCCGATGGCGGCCAGCATGCAGTATAGGAAATTAACTGGCGGCGCGTGGGAAAATTGCAAAGCGCGCGGTTACAATGGTGCGCTCCAGGGCCTCATAGTCGGAGCAATGACCATGTTTATTCTGCACCATTACGGTATGTCCCCCTTCTCCGAAAAAATCCGGCTGATGTTGGGCTATGCCGGGGTGCCCTGGCAGTCGCTTGCCTCCCCGGAAATGCCCCCGCGCCCCAATATCGATCCTCTCAGTGGGGGTTATCGACGCATACCCATCGGCCAGCTCGGGGCGGATATATTCTGTGACAGTCGTGTGATAAGTGCCGAAATTGCCCGCCTGTCCGGGAAGCCGTCTCTGGACCCCGCTAACGGCAGCGATTGGGTGCAGGAATACGCTGCGCGGCTCGAAGGTGAGGTATTCTGGGCCGCGGTGCTGTCGATGTCCCCGGGGATTGCCATCCGGCAGCTGCTGCGCAATGTGGGCATCTGGAAAACCCTGAGATTTATCAAGGATCGTGCCGGCGTCAGCCGCAATGCCCGGGTTAAACTGCCATCTGCGCAACAGGCGAGGGCGATTTTTACCGCCCACCTCGAGGACCTCGAACAGCGTGTGGTGAGCGATTTCCTGGCCGGCGATTTACCCTCCCACCTGGATTTTGCCGCATACCACCCCCTTTGGTTTCAGCAGGTGGTGGGAGAGACCCCGCTGCCCGCTGATCTGCGGTTGCTAGCCCGCTGGTATCGGCGCATGTCCGCTTTCGGGCACGGCCAGGACGTACCCATTACCCGCCGGGACGCTTTCGCGGCGGCGCGCGACAACGCGCCGCGGCCGCTAGCGGCGAGCCACACTCAGGATGCCCTGATCGGTTCAGCTGTCACGGTGAGCCCCGCTGATTATGCGCTGGACGGTGTACAGGGCACATTGGTTGGGAGTTCAGCGGAACGCTGGATAGTGGCGCGGGAGACGCCGGAGTTCGGGCTGCTGCATGTGCATTTCCCCCGCGCTGGTTTTGAAGTGCGCGCTACGGCCGGTGGTTGATGGGCCATAGCGGAAGTTCTGCCCCCGCGCGACTCACTGGCTGTTGAGCGAGGCCGCTGGGCAGGTCCGCCGCTTGTTGCGGGCGCATCAGGTCTTGCGCACGTAGACGATGAGGGTGGGGAATCTGTTGGGGTCTGTCTGCACAATGAACATGACGCGCCCGTCCGGCGAAACCGCGCCGTTGGCGTCCCGCGTGTCTATCTGGCCTGTCCCCTTGACCAGCATGAAGTTCTGCCCGAGCGAATAATTGCGCCCGCCAGCTGAGTCGACCAGGACGGTCTCGGCTGTTTGTCCCCGCTGGTCCAGTAGCAGTTCGGTCACGCCGCTGACAGGCTGGGTGCTCATCCAGGCGCCGTAGTAGCCGCCGGCCACATTGGCCACGGTCTTGTTGCCGGATGTTCGGACGCACATGCCAGCGCCTTGCAGGGATGCGGCTACCTGGGTGGCTGCGAAGACACTGCCGTCCGCCGACAGGCTGCCTGCCAA
>JAHEBL010000193.1 GCA_024642265.1 Haliea sp.
CAGGTGCAGCGCCTGATCGACTATATGGAAGAATCCCTTGTCGAACTGGAAGACGCGGCGGGACTGCGCAGGCGCAGGACTACCGCAAAACGATCGCCAAAGCGCAGTGCGGCTGCCGGCGCGAAGGCAACAACTGCAGGCAAAGGTAGTTCCGTGGGCACCCGCGGGGCAGTGCCAAAACTCAAAACCAAGGCAAAAGCCGGGTCAAAAGCCAGACCCAAGCAGGTCGGCGCAGGCAAGTAACAGCAATGCCGGGGCCCGCACCCCGCGCCGCTTCAGGAGGATACAACTTTGTTGAAATGGGCCCTGGTACCGGGCGTAGCCATACTGCTCAGCGCCTGCTCGGATGGTGTGGAACAGGCCAAGGAGCGCCTCATTTCCCAGCTCCCGGACAGAAAGGACGTGGAGTTCCAGAACATCGCGGAGCGTTCCGGCGGTGTGGTCTGCGGCGAATATCGCACCTTTGACCCTATGAGGGGCAGCAGCGGCTTCAGCCGTTTCATAGTGTGGCAGGAAGCAGTGGAAAGCAGGCCATCGGCAGACGACTGGAAAATTCTCTGCAGCCAGGACCCCGCCGCTGCCCTCATGGCCAATTATGGCATCGGGTCGCCGGACGATGCCGACACCCGCCTGACGCAAATACGCTCCGACCTTGAGGAACTGGCTGCCGCCCTCGCACTGTACATGGTGGACAACTACTTCCTGCCGTCTACCGAACAGGGCCTCGACGCGCTTGTCGCGCCGACCAAAACGCCTCCGCTGCCGCGCAACTTCAAGCCGGGCGGATACCTCTCTGCCCCGGCTACTGACCCCTGGGGCCGACCGTATCTCTATGAGCGCAGCGGGCTGGGAGGTGTTGCGCAGGAGTTCCGGCTTTATACACTCGGAGCAGATGGCGTTCCCGGTGGCACCGGCAAGGACGCGGATGTGAGCAGTGACCACCTGAAGTATCTGGATATTGTCTATCCCTAGACCGGCGCGACAGTTACTTCCTGCAGCACAGTGAGTGGGATTTTCGCGTCGGGGTTTAGCTATTTGCTCAGGTAACGAGCCAATCGGATTTTACAAGCCATTACAATCCACGCCGGCGTGCCTCACAATAACCGCTGTTTATTCAATCATCCACTTTCAGCGAGCGATACCAATGAGCGAACGTATTCCCATGTCCATGCCGTTTGGCTGGTTCCAGGTAGCCTATTCGCATGACCTGGAGGCAGCGACATCAATGCCCCTGCGCTATTTCGATACCGACCTGGTCCTGTTCCGCACCGAGAGTGGCGAAGCGAAGGTACTCGATGCCTACTGTCCGCATATGGGCGCTCACCTCGGCTACGGGATTCGTGACCAGGCCGGGGGTGGCGCTTCTGTGGTGGGCGATTCCATCGTCTGCCCGTTTCACGGCTGGGCCTACAACGGCGAGGGTCAGTGCACCGATATCCCCTATGCCAAGCGCATGCCACCGAAGGTAGCCAAGGGCGAACAGGTGATCCGCCCCTGGCCTGTGCGGGAACTGAACCAGGTGATATTCGTCTGGTATCACCCCGATGGGCTGGCGCCCTACTTCGAACCGGAAACCATTGCCGAAGCCCATGCGGACAATGATGAATGGGGCGGACTCAAGCTGCACAGCTGGGACATCAACACCCACCTGCAGGAAATAGGGGAAAACGCGGTGGACCCCGCGCACTTTCTGTACGTTCACGGCACCCAGAATATTCCCACCCCCGATGTCATGGAGTTTGATGGCGTGTACCGACGCGGCAAGCTCGTCAGTAAAATGGCAACACCCAGAGGCGAGATTGTGGGGGTTATAGCCAACAACAGTACCGGCCCCGGGCAGGCCACAGTGCGCTTCAGCGGCATTTGTGAAACCGTGCTGATGGCCAACCTGACCCCGGTGGACAAGGAAAACTCACGGGCGTTCTATGCGTTTATCCAGAAAAAAGTGGACGGCAAGGAACCGGTCGGGGGTGTCGCCGACGCCATTGTAAAAGACATCTGCAAACAGATGTCCGAGGATCAGATCATCTGGTCCCACAAGAAGTATTTCGAGAAGCCCATGTTGTGCGACAACGATGGGCCGTTTGCCAAGTTCCGCAAATGGTACGGCCAGTTTTACGCGTAGCGCATCACGGGCAGCGCTAGTTTACCTGCCGGTCGCGGCCCTCCCAGTAGGGCTTGCGCAGCTCCGTTTTGAGTACCTTGCCCGCTCCTGACAGGGGCAGCGGTTCCTCCCTGAAGGTAAACCCCTTGGGCAATTTGTAACCGGCAATCTGCTCACGGCAGTGAGCAATGATGGCTTCTGCCGTCACGGACTGCCCGGTATGCAATATCACAATGGCGTGCACGGCCTCCCCCCACTCTTCGTGGGGAACGCCGATCACTGCCACGTCCTGCACAGCCGGGTGGCTGATCACGGCATTCTCGACCTCGGTGGTAAATACGTTTTCGCCACCGGTAACCACCATGTCCTTGACCCGGTCGACTATATACAGATAGCCATCCCCATCGAAATAGCCGGCATCGCCGGTGAACACCCAGCCGTCACGCAACGCCTTCGCCGTTTCCGCAGGCTTGTTCCAGTAACCGAGCATGGTGTGAGGCCCGCGCACGGCAATCTCACCCGATGTGCCCTGGGGACAGTCTTCGCCCTGTTCATCCACGATCCGGATTTCACTACTGGCCGTGGGCCGGCCCGCGGACCGGAGTTTCTCGCTGCCCGCGCGGTGATCCTCCATGGACAGGGCCGTGGCAATAGGTGCCAGCTCCGTCTGCCCGTATACCTGGACCAGGCCCACCGAGGGCCACTGCTGCATGAATTTTTCCAAAGTCGCTGAGGGCATCGGCGATGCGCCATAGACCACACACTGGAGGCTGGATACATCGGCCTCCGCCACCGCGGGGTGATTCAGCACCATCTTGATCATGGACGGCACCAGCAGGGCATGGCTGATCTGCTCCTGCGCAATAGCCTGCAGGACCGCCCCGGCCTCGAAAGACTGCAGTATGACGTTGCTGCCACAGCGCAGGATCGTGCCCATGGAACCGCAGAAGTCCGCCATGTGGAACATCGGGGCGGCGTGGAGATAGACACTCTCCCGGGCCATCCTGAACTCAGGCAGTGCGCCGATAGCGCTGGCCCAGAGCGCGCGATGCGACTGCATGACCCCCTTGGGGAAGCCGGTCGTGCCGCCGGTGTAAAAGATCCCCGCCATATCGTGCCAGCCTCTGGCGGAGGCCGCGACGGGAGCGTTATCGACTATCAGTTGTTCGTAGGAGTTGGCCCAGGCGGGCACCTCGCCATCGCCCATAAAGATGGCACGCTCGAGTGAGGGGATCGCCGCCAGTAGTTGCTCAGCCTGCTCGGTGAAGGCGTCGTCAAAAAACAGGACACGCGCGCCGGAGTCTGTCACCGCATACTCATTTTCGGCCAATGCCCAGCGGGTATTGAGGGGCACGATGCAGCACCCCGCCCAGGGGATGGCAAACACCGCTTCGTAATAGCGGTCGCTGTTCAGGCTCAGAATCGCGACCCTGTCCGCCTCCGCCAGGCCGATACCCGCCAGCGCCGCTCCCAACCGCGCCACGCGCTGCTGTGTTTCCATCCAGCGATACTCGCGATCCCTGTACCGGGTGCTGACGCCATCGGGATTGAGCCGCGCGGCCCGCTCGATCATACCGGGCATGGAAATCATGCGATGTCTCCTTTGTTATTATGGCGTTACCGTGAGGCAGCAAGTATAGCAGGCTGGAGCAGGGATTCCGGCCGGCGCCAGGTCAGAACGGAAAGAGTATCGGAATCAGAAATATCACGATGGCCGAGTAGGCGACAGACAGGGGCAGGCCCACGCGAAAATAGTCACGCAACTCGTAACCGCCCAGGTTCTGGACCATAAGGTTGGTGTTGTATCCATAGGGCGTGAGAAAACTCGCACTCGCGCCGTAGGCCACGGTCATGACGAAGGGCATAAAGCTCACCCCGTAGCTTTCCGCGAGGCCAAAGGCAATGGGAAAGCTGAGGGCCGCAGCGGCGTTATTGGTCATCAATTCAGTTAACAGCAGCGTGCCTACATATATCCCTGCCAGGGCAACATACGGCCCCAGCTGCACCAGGTTGTCATGCAGCGCGTTGGCGATAACGGCCACCAGGCCAGAGTTGGTCAGGGCCTGGGACAGGGTCAACGCGGACGCGATAATTATCCAGAGCTCGAAGGGAAAACGCCTGCGCAGTTCCGAGCCTTTCACCACGCCAAGTGCGAGCATGCAGATGAGCAGGAAGGTGACGCCCTTGATCAGGGG
>JAHEBL010000083.1 GCA_024642265.1 Haliea sp.
GCCATCGGCACCGACGCGAACGCCTCGTTGATCTCAACCAGGTCCATGTCCTCCAGCTTCATGCCAGAGCGCTTCATCGCGTAAGCAGTGGCGGGAATGGGCGCCGTGAGCATCCAGATGGGATCCTCGGCGCGCACGCTCATATGGGCGATACGGGCGCGGGGCGTCAGGTTATAGCGCTTCAGGGCTGCCTCGGAAACGATCAGCATGGCGGAGGAGCCGTCGCAGGTCTGGCTGGAAACGCCGGCGGTGATGGTGCCGCCTTCTGCCAGCGGCTGCAGCTCGGCCATTTTTTCCATGGAGGTGTTACGGGGCGTTTCGTCCATGCTGACGCCGTTGAGCGGAATCACCTCGCGGTCGAAGCGGCCTTCCTTGATGGCGCGCAGGGCCCGGGTGTGAGATTCCAGTGCAAAGGCTTCCATTTGCTCGCGGGAGATTTTCCACTTGTCGGCGATCATCTGGGCCGAGTTGAACTGGGACACCTGTACATCACCATAGCGGGCCCGCCAGCCCTGGCTGCCGGAGAAGGGGTCGCTGAAACCCAGCGGCTGGGCCGCGATCATGGCGGCGGAAATCGGGATTTTCGACATGGTCTGCACCCCACCGGCGATCACCACATCGTTGACGCCGGACATCACCGCCTGGGCGGCAAAGTGCACAGCCTGCTGGGAGGAGCCACACTGTCGGTCGATGGTGGTGCCGGGCACCTCGTCAGACAGGCCCGCGGCCAGCCAGCAGGTGCGGGCGATATCACCGGCCAGTGGGCCGATGGCGTCCAGGCAACCGAACATTACGTCTTCGTAATCCACCTCGGGAATCGGATTGCGATCTACCAGTGCCCTCAATACGTGGGCACCCAGGTCGGCGCCGTGTACCTCCGCAAGACCTCCCCTGCGCTTGCCGGTGGGGCTGCGTACTGCATCTACGATATAAGCTTCTGCCATGACTTCGGTCCTATGGTTGTGGTTACTGTTCAGCGAAACGTCGTGCCGGCGCCCAGTTCCGCGCCGTCGTTAAAAATGTAGTCGGCGATGCGCCCCTTGTGAAAGGCGGTGTCACCCCAGGTGTTGGCCAGCGCCCAGGCTTTCTTCATGAATATATGCAGGTCCACTTCCCAGGTGTAGCCCATGGCCCCGTGCACCTGGATACTGTGTTTCGCCGCCAGGTTGGCAGCCTCGCAGGCCATCAGTTTGGCGTGGGACACGGCGCGTGAGGCGACCGCCTCGGCGTTGGCTACACTGCAGGCCGCCCGGTGCACCGGCGCCCGGGCGTATTCCAGCCGCACGGCGACATTGGCCATCAGGTGCTTCACCGCCTGGAAAGAGCCGATGGGCTTGCCGAACTGCTGCCGGTCGGAACTGTAGCTGACCGCCATGTCGACCATGCGCTGGGCAAGGCCGAGGGCCTGGGCGGCGCAGCCGAGGGCGCCGCGATCCAGGGCCGCCAGGGTTAGTGCAGCGGCCTGCTGCCCGCTGGCAACAGGTTCCGCTCCGGGTTTGATTGCCACTGCATACAGGCGACGGGAGGGGTCAACCGATTCATTGCGGCGCAGTTCAACCTGCTCCGGCGCAAGGGCGTACCATGCATCACCGTGCTGTAACAACAGCAGGTCAGCCACGTGCGCATCCTCCACCAGCAGGTTCTGCTCAATGCCCGCCAGGACCCTCGCCTCACCGGTGGCGACACGCGGCAGCCAGCTGGCCGCCAGTTCTCCGCCAAGCTGCTGCAGCAGGGGCACGGAGACCAGCGCTGTATTCACCAGCGGCTCCGGCAGCGCCACATAGCCACATTCCTGTGCCAACAGCACGAAATCCAGTTCGTTCATGCCCAGGCCGCCGAACTCTTCCGCAACGGTGATACCGGTCAGCCCGAGTTCAGCAAGTTGCTGCCACAGGGCCGGGTCGCGGCCGTCCGGGCTTTCCCAGCCGGCGCGGATTCGCGCGGGCGTGACCTCGCCGGTGAGAAACTCACGGGTGGAGGCCTGGAACAACAACTGGTCTTCCGTAAACGTAAAATCCATGGTCTACCTCGGCATCCCCAGCATTCTCTCGGCAATGATATTGCGCTGTATTTCATTGGTCCCGGCGTAGATCGGCCCCGACTGGGAAAACAACCAGCCATCGAGCCAGCCGCCAACCCCGGCCGCATCCGGTGCGTGGGGCAACAGTTCTGCCCGGGCGCCGAGAATGTTCATGGCGGTGGCGTGCATGGTCTGGTCCAGCTCCGACCAGAAGATCTTGTTGGTGGAGGACTCCGCGCCGATCTTGCCGCCCTTGCCCAGCCGACAGGCGGTCTGGTAAGTGGCCAGGCAATAGCTCTCCGCATCGAGCCAGGCGCGCATAACCGCATCCTTCACCCCCGGATCACCGTCTGCCGCGGTGCGATTTGCCCGGTAAAGCTCCACCAGCCGTCGCGCGGTTTCCTGGAAGCGGGCCGGCGAGCGCAACATCAGGCCGCGCTCGAAGCCGGCGGTTGCCATCGCCACCTGCCAGCCGGCGCCCTCATCACCCAGGCGATTCTCCACCGCCACCTCCACATCGTCGAAGAACACCTCGGCAAAACCCGGCCGGCCATCCAGCTGGGGGATCGGCCGCACGGTGATACCCGGTGTGGACAGGGGCACCAGGATGAAGGTCAGGCCGTGATGACGCGAGGACTCGGGATCCGTGCGAAACATGCCGAATAACCAGTCCGCCCATACTGCACGGGTCGACCAGATTTTCTGGCCATTGATGATGTAGCGATCGCCTTTCAGATCGGCGCGGGCGCGTATGGCAGCCATATCGGAGCCCGCATTGGGTTCGGACCAGCCCTGGGCCCACACTTCCTCGCCGCAGGCCATTTTTGGCAGGATGCGCGCCTTCTGCTCGTCAGTGCCGTACTCCATAAGGGTTGGCCCGAGCAGGAAGATACCGTTCTGGTTCACCCGCAGCGGCGCACGCGCCCGATAGTATTCTTCCTCGAAAATCAGCCAGTCGATCAGGTCGCAACCGCGACCGCCGAATTCCTCCGGCCAGGTGACCATGCCCCAGCGGCCCTCATTGAGAACTGCCTCCCACTGCCGGTGCTGGGCAAAGCCCTCGGCGGTGTCGAAGGATTGCAGTGGCTGCGCGGGCACATGCGCCGCCAGCCACTGCCGGATCTCCTCGCGAAAGGCCTGCTGTTTTGCGGTGTATGCCAGATCCATGATGTCTCCCGGCCTAAAATTTCGCGTCGCGCTTGGCGACGAAGGCGTCGCGGGATTCCTGGGAGTCGCCCATGGTGTAGGCCTCCAGGGTGAAACCCTGCTCCCAGCGGTACTTGTCTTCCAGGTTGCCGTCCTCGATGCCGGTGAGCGCCTCCTTGGCCAGCTTCACCATGGCCGGGGATTTTGCGGCTATCTTCCCGGCGATCTCCCGGGCAGTCGGCAACAACTGCGCCAGCGGCACCACCCGCTCCACCGCGCCCAGGCGATAGGCCTCCTGCGCGTCGATAAACTCGCCGGTGAAGTACATGTAACGCACCTTCTGCACCGGGAACATACGCTGCAGGTGGGCGCCGCCCCCCATTGCACCGCGGTCGATTTCCGGCACGCCAAAGCGCGCACAGTCGGAGCACAGGATAATGTCCGCCGCTCCCGCCATGCCGATGCCGCCGCCCAGTACGAAGCTGTGCAGAGCCACGATCACCGGCTTGGGATTGCGGTGGATCGCGCGGAAGGTCTCGTAGTTGCCCTTGTTGACCGCGACTATCTTTTGCGGGTCCGCTGCCAGTTCCTTGATGTCGACACCGGCGCAAAAGCCTTTGCCCGCAGCACCAATGATAATGACGCGAACCTCGTCGTCGGCCCCGAGCGCATCGATCTCGGCGGCAATTGCGAACCAGCCGGCGCTGTCGAAGGCGTTTACCGGTGGGTGATCCAGGATCATCTCGGCTATGCCGCCGGCGATCGTGGTATTAAAGGGCTTTGACATCTGCTGCCTCCTGGTTTTTGGTTCGCACCGCCGATTTAAACGCCGGCGCCCGCGCGCTGCGCCAGCATGGCGAGCCGTTCTTCCGCCTCTGCCACAATTGCGCCGATGAGCTCGGCGCAGGCCGGCAGGTCGTTGATGACACCCGCTACCTGGCCACTGGGCAGGACGCCCCGGGACGGTTCTCCGTCCACCATCGCCTTCTGGATGATCATCGGTGCATTGGCCGACATGATCGCCTGGCTGGCGGTCATGTCGCCGTCGCTGCTCATGGCGATAGCCGAGCGCAGCAAGCCCGGCAGCGATGCGCCGGTATGCTTGCGAAAGGCCATGCCATTGCGCAGCGCGATCCACAATTTGCGCAGGGTGCCGGCCCGCTCCAGCTCGCCCAGCAGTTCATTCATGATCATCCGCTGGGGCAGCCCATCCATGGCGCGGGAGACGATGATCTCCGCCGGATTGGCACAATCGACGTAGCGCTGCAGGGTGGCCCGGGGAACCGGGCTCTCGGCGGTCATCAGGAAGCGCGTACCCATGGCGATGCCGTCGGCGCCCCATGCCAGCGCGGCCACCAGGCCGCGGCCGTCCTTGAATCCGCCCGCGGCCACCACCGGCACCTTCGCACCGACGGCATCGACAACCTGGGGAATCAGCAGGGTGGTGGGAACGGCGCCGGTATGACCGCCGCCCTCCCCGCCCTGCACGGTGACCACGTCGGCGCCCAACTCCACTGCCTTGATGGCGTGTTTGGGCAGGCCCACGGTCGGCATGCAGATCACCCCTGCGTCCTTCAGCTTGCGGATCATCTCGGGGCCCGGGGAGCGGGAGTAGCTCACCGCCCTAACCCCGTGGCGGATGACCAGATCGACAATGGCGGCGGCGTTGGGCTGGTACATATGGAAGTTCACACCAAAAGGCGCCTGGGTCAGCTCCTTCACCCGCAGGATGTCCCGCTCGATTTCAGCGGGCGGGATGGTGGCGCCGGCCAGGAAGCCAAAGCCGCCGGCATTACAGCTGCCTGCCACGAGCCGCGGATCGGCCACCCACCCCATGGCCGTCTGCACTATGGGGTATTTGCAGCCGAGTTTTTCGGTTAGCCGCGTCTGCAGCATGTCAGCTACCTGCGCCGGTGCGATCACCGGGCGGATTGTCTTTGATCTGGTGGGCGCGCTGGTTGTGCGGATCCATTGCGGCGATGATCGCAAGTTGCTCGACCGTGGGCGCGGTCGTCACCGGCACCGCAGCGGGGATTTCAAGCTCAAAACCGGTATTCTCACGCACCTGGTCGACGCTGATACCCGGGTGCAATGACACCAGGCGCATCCGATGGTCGGCGCCGCCGAAGTCCATCACGCACAGGTCGGTCACTATCAGGCGGATATCCACATCGTCCAGCTTATGGCCCTTTGGCAGTCGCGCCGGGTTGTAACCGATGGAAGAGACGAAATCACACTCGCCCTCCACGAATACCTTCGGGTTATGCCCGGGCACGAAGAAACTGTTGGGGTGGGAAATGGAGTTGCCGGGAAAGCCCCGGGCACCCAGCATCATCACCTTGGGTTGCTGGTAAGTGCCGCCCAGGGCCGAGGTATTGGACTGGCCGAAACGGTCGATCTGGGTGGGGCCCAACATGGCGTGACGGCGACCGCTCCAGACATTGTCGAAAATGCGGGAAAAACCCATCCACGTCTCGTTGGCCTGCACAAAGTCTGCGCCACGCGCTCCCAGTGGATTGGGCTCGCTCAACAGGAAGGCCTCCGAATCCGTCATCATCAGGTCCTGGTTGAAGGTCTTCATGGCCAGGCTGGCGGCCAGTCGAGGTATCACGCCGATGCCGGTCGCCAGCACCTCGCCGTCATGGCGAAACGCTTCCGCCGCGGCCGCGATGCACAGTTCCGCCAGGGTATAGCCAGTTGCTGTATTACTCATTGCGCTGTGATCTCCGTGGCGTATCAATAGGTGGGCAGGGCGATTGAACGGATGGCGTCGAGGCCACCCACGCGCTGCTGGTATTCCTGCTCGGACGCACCCAGGTACTGATCCAGGTAGGCCTGGATACCGCCCTCCTTCGCACTGGCGGCATAGGCCTTGAAGTGCGGCACATCGAAGCCGTACTGCGGGCTGCAGGAGGTGGGGTGGGCGCCGCCGGGAATGTGCACTACCCCGGTGGTCGCCGCGCGCTCCCAGAACACCTGCCGGGCCTGGTCCGGATCGCGGAAAAAGTCGGTCGATACCAGCTCATCGCAGGACACGTAGGTCTTGCTGGCGGCGCGCGCGTACCAGTCGTCCATGTAGTGGTCCGGGCCGGCAATCTGGCAGACGCCGCGGGCGTCCGCGCGGTCCACATGGATCAGCGCGGCATCGAGTTTCAGGGCCGGCATGGCCACCCACTCCTTGTCGTCGTAGGGACTGTCGACCAGCTTGATATCCGGGTTGCGGGTGACGATATCGGTGCCCAGACCCACTTCGGTCGGTATGAAAGGCACTCCCCAGGCGGCTGCCCGCAAACCCAGCAGCAACATACCCTCATCGATCTCCATCACCTCGAGTTCACCGCCCTGGCGGGCCGCGCGGAAATAGGGCTCCAGCGGAATGAAATCCAGCGAGACAAACGCGAACACCAGCTTCTTCACCCTGCCGGCGGCGCACAACATGCCCACATCGGCACCACCGTAGGACACCACGGTCAGGTCCTTCAACCCGGAGCGCAGTATTTCCCGCACCAGCGCCATGGGCTTGCGCCGTGGGCCCCAACCGCCGATACCGATAGTCATGCCGTCGCGCAGCTCTGCCACCACCTGCGCCGCGCTCATTTGCTTATCCATTCATTACGTCCTGTTCAGCTGATTGGTTAACTGACGATCCGCGCCATGCGGTAATCGTGTTTTACAAAATTCACCCCGAGAGTGCTCTCGGTCCGGCGCACGCCGGCGATACCGCTGAGCCGCGTGTGTACAAATTCCGCCAGGTGCTCGGTATTGCGCACCATGGTAATGGCCAGGATATCGGAACGGCCCAGCATCACTCCCACAAAGCCCAGTTCCGGTATGGCCGCCAGCGCCTGGGCCACCTGTCGGGTGCGGTCGCTGCGCTCCACCTCTATCCATATGTAGGCCAGCAGGGCGTCGCCGAAACGGTCGATATTGGTGACGGCCGTGAGGCGGATCAGCTTTTCCTCTTCCATGCGCTTGATCCTGGCCCGCACCGTACCCTCGGTAACACCCAGGTCGCCGGCAATCTGGCCATTGCTGCGGCGCGCATCCTGCGACAACTGCGCGACAATCAGTTTGTCGACCTCGTCCAGCTGGCGCCGACTCA
This sequence comes from Haliea sp., assembly GCA_024642265.1. Lineage (GTDB taxonomy): Bacteria > Pseudomonadota > Gammaproteobacteria > Pseudomonadales > Halieaceae > JARRPM01. The sequence continues at coordinate 7,269 of JAHEBL010000083.1, forward strand.
TGCGGCGCTATCATCCCGGGCAGTGGCATCCGCAAACGGGGCATCGTGAAAGGGCACCCAGTCCGGCTGGTTTTTGAGCACATCCAGCGCCAGGGCCGGGGTAAGGCGGCGCACGCCCGGCACCGCGGCCAGGCGCTCACCGACCAGTTCCCCCAGGGATGCCTGGTCCCGGGTGACGACCAGTATCTCGATATCCTGGGCGCCCACCACCACGTTCACCGAAAACACCTCGGGAAACTCCGCCAGCGCGCGGGCCACAGTCTCGGGGGAGCGGCCTTCCACCTGCACACCGATCGCCAGCAGCATGCCAAAACCCGCCGCCTCAATGTCTGTCACCGCCACCACCCGCATGGTGTTGGATTCCTCCAGCCGGCGCACCCGCGCCCGCACGGTATTTTCCGTCAGCCCCAACTCCCGGGCGATGGCGCGATAGGGTGCGCGCCCGTCAGCGCGCAACAGCGTGATGATCGCCTCATCAGTCGTATCCAGCTCGATCAGGGCAGGTGCGGCCGCCGCGGGCGAGCCCCTCACAAGCCCTCCTCCTGTGCCAGTTGGCGCAGCTCGGTCTTGAGCACCTTACCGCCGGCATTGAGGGGAAAAGCCTCCAGGAACCGCACCGAGCGCGGCACCTTGTAATTGGCTATGTTGGCGCGGCACCAGTCGATTACCGCGGTTTCGTCCAGGGTCGCCCCGGAAGCCGGCACAATATAGGCCCGGGCGACTTCGCCAAGACGCTCGTCGGGCACACCGATGACCGCCGCGCGGGCAACCCCGGGCATACTGCACAGGCTGTTCTCGATTTCCGCCGGATAGCAGTTGAAACCCCCGACGATAAACATGTCCTTGATACGATCGGTGATGCGCACATAGCCGTCCGCGTCCATCACCCCCACATCGCCAGTCTTCAGCCACCCCTCGGCGGTAATGGCCAGGGCTGTCTCCTGCGGATCGTCCAGATAGCCGCGCATGACATTGAAGCCCCGGCACCAGATCTCCCCCGGCTCGCCAACGGCCACTGGCTCACCTGCCGCATCGACGCACTTCATTTCCACCCCGTCCATGGCCCGGCCCGAAGTGTGGGAAATGCGCTCGGCACTGTCATCGGCGCGACAGATGGATACCACGCCGCAGGTCTCGGTGAGCCCATAGGCAGTTACCACTACCTCAAACCCCAGTTCCTCGCGCATCTGCTGCACCAGCGCCACCGGTACCGGAGCCGCGCCCGTCACTGCGAGTCGCAGGCTGGACAGGTCGTGGTCGCCCCGCCGGGGGTGGGCCAACAGCGACTGGTATATGGTCGGCGGGCCGGGAATCATGGAAATGCGCTCCCGGGGAATCGTGGCGAGCACTTCATCCAGGTCAAAGCTCTTCACGGGGAGCATGTGCGCGCCCCGGATAATCGCCGCCAACCAGCCCGCCTTGTACCCGAAAGAGTGAAAAAATGGATTAATAATCAGATAGTTATCGTCAGAGCGCAAACCGACCGTGGCGCTCCAGGTCTCGAAGGTACGGATGTTCTGGCCGTGACAGGTGATCACACCCTTGGGTTTGCCGGTGGTACCGGAGGTGAAGAGGATATCCAGGGTATCGTCCGGGCCGAGTGCGGCAGCGCGCTGTGCGACCTCACTGGCCGGCACGGTATCACCGGCCGCCAGGAACGAGTCCCAGGCAACCGTGCCCGGGGCTTCACCGGACAACAGCACAAGCTGCTCCAGAGCCGGCAGCGCCTGACCTCGCAGTTGTTCCGGGTAGCTGACCCCGAGAAAGTCGCCAACGGTAAACAACAGGCGCGCGCCGCTGGCATTGAGAATATAGGCCGCTTCAGCCCCCTTCAGACGGGTATTGAGCGGCACCAGTACGCCGCCCACACTCTGGGCGCCGATCGCTGCGATGATCCACTGGTACATATTCGGCGCCCAGATGGCGACACGGTCGCCCTTGCCCAGGCCGGCGGCCAGAAAGGCTTGCGCCGATCGCTGCCGCGCCGCATCCAGTTCCGCATAGCTCAGCCTGACCGCCCCATCGGTTATGGCAAGGCGCTCGCCATAGGTGCGGGCCGCGGCGGCAACAACCTGGGGCAGGGTTCTGGGCTGGTACTGTTCTGCTGGCATAGGCGAAACCTGAAACGCATTTTCAAGCGGGCTGACGCGCAATAATACCGACAAAACACCACCTTGAGAATAACTATTCGTATTTTATTTGATATTTATTTACGAATTATGCCGACAAACCGTTTTTCCTACGGCGCGCACACAGCAGACAGAACATGGCTGGCCATGCACATGCACTGCGGCCGGCAAAGAATCGAATCATCAGGAAAGGGTAAGGGCAAGCGGGGCGGGCCAGGAAGGAACAGCTCGGCCGCACACAGTCATGTTGTGGCCCCGCTTGGTACGCCCCCTGTGGCGCACATCAGTAAGCTAACACAGGTGTCGGCAGGCGCCGGGGCGGCCTCGCCACTTTGTGACAGGCATCACAGGGCGGCGGGCGCGAATCGGCGCTCAGCCGCGCCGGGCAAAGCAATAGAGACCGCCGCTCGTCCAGGTCTCCCGGTCCTTGCGCAACGGTACCGTTTTCTGCGCCAGCAGGTCGAAGCCCGCGGCGGCGGCACATTCGATTACGTACCCGGGGCTGTGCGCGAAGCGGGCCGAGGTGTGCAGCGCATAGGTGCCACCCTCCGCCAGTTCGGTGCTGCACAGGAAATGTCCTCCGGGCGAGGTATGGGCTGCCAGCGCCTTGAACAGCGGCGGCAGTTCGCCGATGTAAGGCAGGGTATCGGCGCACAGCACCAGGTCATACGTGTCCCCACTCTGGGTGATCAGCTCAACCGCATCCCCGGCCATAAGAGTGCGGTACACGCCCTTTTCCTGGGCCTTCGCCAGCATTGCGGGGGAAAGGTCGATGCCCGTCAGCCGCTCCGCTGCGGCGTCGAAAGCCAGCCCCGCCAGGCCGGTTCCGCAGCCCACATCGAGGGCATTGCAATAGTGTTGTGGCCCGGGCACTGCCTCACCCAGGAGATCGCGCAGCAAGGCAGGCGCCTGGTACTGGAGATTTACAACGAGGTCCTGCTCAAACCGATCGGCGTAGCCGTCGAACAGACCCTGGGTATACTCATTGGGAATCGTATCGCGGGACTCACCGCGCAATACATCGAGCAGGAACCGCGGCGACTGCGCCGACGGCGTGAGCTTCACAACCCGATCCAGGGCCGCGATGGCTGCGGCCTGGTCGCCATCATTGATCAGGCAGATTGCCGCGCCGAACAGAGCGTCGACATCCCCGGGCTTGCGTGACAGCAGACGCTGGTAGAGCGCATGCGCGGCCTTGAATCGCAGTGCGCGTGAATGTAACTGCGCCAGGTTGCGGTTTGCCTTGTCGTGCGCCGGGTCTATTTCCAGCGCATTCTCGAAGCAGGTCTGCGCCTGCTCTGCCTGACCCAGCAGGCTCAGGGCCTTGCCCATGTTGTTGTACGCACCGGGGAACAGCGGTCGCAGATTGAGCGCGTTCTTGTAGGCATTGACAGCATCGTAGTTGCGACCGAGCTTGAGCAGGGCATTACCGAAGTTGTAGAACACGTCCGGGTCCTTACGGCTCGCAGCCAGCAGGCGCTCATACAACTTGACCGCCTCCTCGTCACGGTTCAGCGCGCCCAGCGCCGAGGCCAGATTGGTCAGGGCATCGGTGAAACCGGGTTCGACCTTGAGGGCGAGCCCGAATGCCGTGACTGCTTCCCGATAATCCCCCATCTGCACCAGGATCACCCCGCGCAGATTCTCCAGCGCCGGCTGCCCGGGATGCAGGCTGCACAATCGCGCGGCTTCGGTACCGGCTCTTTGCAGGCTGGTGTTTGCAAGCGTGAGCACCCGGTTGAAATCGGCCTCGGTGAGCGGTGCCGCCTTTTTCGCTGCAGCAGCGCCCAGCGCGTCCAGTGCGCGCCGGGATTTCCTGTGTTCGGGATGATCACGCAATATGCGCTGGTACAGTTCCTTCGCCGCCTCGCGCTGATTATTGCGCTCAAGCGCCTGGGCGCGACTGAACATTACCTTTGCGGATGGTGCTTCCTTACTCATGAATATTGACCCTTACCCCGGAAAGGAATAGTCCTTGAACATCTCCCGCAGCGTGACCTTCTGCAACTTGCCAGTCGCGGTATGCGGCAACTCGTCGACGAACTCCACCGCCTCGGGTGTCCACCACTTGGCAATCTTGCCATCGAACCAGGCCAGCATTTCCTCTGCCGTGAGATCCTGCCCGTCAGTGTTACGCACCACAATCAGCAGGGGGCGCTCGCTCCACTTGGGGTGAAAATGGCCGATCACCGCGGCCTCTGCCACCTTCGGGTGATCGGTGGCGACGTTCTCCACCTCGATGGAGGAAATCCATTCACCGCCGGACTTGATCACGTCCTTGGTGCGATCGGTGATGGCCATGAAGCCGTCGGGATCGATGGTGGCCACGTCGCCGGTCTCGAACCAGCCCTCCTCGGCGTGCGCATCGGAGCCATCCAGCTTGAAATAGCTGGAACAGATCCACGGCCCCCGCACTTTCAGGGAACCAAAGGCCACACCGTCCCAGGGCTGCTCTTCACCGCTGTCGCTGACGATTTTCATTTCGACACCGAAGATGGGACGCCCCGCCTTCAGCCGGAGCTTGGCGAACTCCTCATCGCTGTATTTGTCACGGTTGGAAGGACTGCTGTTGACACTGCCCAGCGGACTCATTTCCGTCATGCCCCAGCCGACCCGGGTTTCCACCCCGTACTTGTCGAAGTCTTCCATGATGGACAGTGGGCAGGCGGCCCCGCCCACGATGATGCGCTGCAGGGACTCTACCCGCTGGCCGGAAGTCTTTAGGTAGGCCAACAGCCCAAGCCAGACGGTGGGCACTCCGGCAGACATGGTGACACCCTCCTCGTTAATGAGAGCCGCCAGGGTCGCACCGTCCCCCATCTTGCTGCCGGGGAAGACCAGCTTGGCACCCGCCATCGGGCAGGAATACGGCGTTCCCCAGGCGTTGACATGGAACATCGGCACAATAGGCAGCACCACATCCCGGCTGGAAAGACCCATGGCGTCGGGCATCATGGTGGCATAGGCGTGCAGCATGGTAGAGCGGTGCGAGTACAGTACGCCTTTCGGATTACCGGTAGTACCCGACGTATAACACAGGGCGCAGGCGGCATTCTCATCCAGCTGCGGCCATTCGAATGAGGTATCGCCGGCAGCCAGCAGGGTTTCGTAGCACAGCACATTGGCCAGGCTGGTCTCGGGCATATGCTCTTCGGTGGTCAGCACAATCCAGCCCTTCACCCCGGGGCAGGCTGCGGCGACGCCCTCAACCAGCGGCAGGAAGTCCAGGTCGAAGAAGACGTACTGGTCCTCGGCGTGATTGATAATGTAAGTCACCTGCTCCGGGAACAGTCGCGGGTTGATGGTGTGGCACACGTAACCACTGCAGGCCGCCGCATAGTAGGTCTCGAAATGGCGGTAGTCGTTCCAGGCCAGGGTGGCGATGCGGTCACCCTGTGCCAGGCCCCAGTCGGCAATGCTGTTGGCCAACTGGCGGGTGCGCCGAAAGGCATCTCGATAGTTGTAGCGGTGGCGAGGGTTGTCGCGCGTATAAGAGACAATCTCGGTGGTACCGTTGACACGCTCCGCGTGCTCCATGATGGAAGTGACGGATAGCGGTACGTTCATCATCAGGCCGTTCATGTTGCATCCTCCTTATTATCGATTGCGTGCTGTCGCTCGTCAGCGAGCGTGATTATCACCGATTTGCGTGAGGCATAGTAGACACAGCAGAGTGATACAGCAAAAGCCGGCGCCCGCCAGAAATGTCGCGGTGGCGCCAAAGCTGTCCCACAGCAGGCCGGCCAGTACGCTGGCAACCAGCAAGGCCAGCCCGGACACCAGGTTGAATGCTCCAAAGGCGGTGCCGCGCAGGTCTGCCGGCGCCGCCTCGGCCACCATGGCGGCCAGCAGCCCCTGGGTCATCCCCATGTGCAGGCCCCACACGGCCACCCCCACTAGCACCATCGCCCAGTGGTTACTCGCCGCGAGTGCGAGATCGGCCAGCAGCAGCACAAGCATGCCAATAGCCAGCAGCGAGGAATGGCTCATTCTGTCCGCCAGTCGCCCCAGCGGGTAGGCTGAGGCGGAATACACCACGTTCATAACCACCATCACCAGCGGTATCCAGGCGACCGGGAGTCCGCCCTGCTCCGCGCGCAGCAGCAAAAAGGCCTCGCTGAAGCGTGCCAGCGCGAATACCCCACCCAGTATCACCACCATCCAGTAAGGCCGCGACAGACGGCGCAGGTTCTCCCGCGTGATCGGGTTGACGCCGTTACCGGCGTGAGGGTGCCGCGGTTCCTTCACCGCCAGCACCAGCACCAGTACGGCGAGCATTCCCGGGATAACAGCTACCCAGAATACCGCCCGGAAATCGTTGGCCCACAACAACATAAGGCCCACTGCAATGAGCGGGCCAAGGAAAGCGCCCACCGAATCGAGTGACTGCCGCAAACCGAACGCCGCGCCGCGCATGTCCGGTGGGGCGATATCGGCGATCAGGGCATCGCGCGGCGCTCCGCGAATACCTTTGCCGGTGCGATCGATCAGCCGGGCTGTCAGCACCATTCCGACACCGGGCGCCAGGGCGAACAGCGGCTTACTCACGGCGCCCAGCCCATAACCAATCACCGCCAGCCCCTTGCGTTTTCCCCAATAATCGCTGAGCGCTCCGGAAAAAACTTTCACAATGAGCGCCAGCGCCTCCGCCAGGCCCTCGATAACGCCCACTGCCAGGGCACTGGCACCGACGGTGGTCACCAGGAATATGGGTAACAGGCTGTGCACCATCTCCGAGGACACATCCATAAGCAGACTGACAAGGCCGAGCGCCCAGATGGCGGGGGGCAGGCGGGTGGCAGCCTGGCTGGCCCGCTGCTCAGGCCCCATGGGGGTTATTGCCCGGCGAACGATCCCCGGCGCAATGCCAGCACAACTCGAAGGTGGCGGGGCTCTGACTGCCGCAGTGCGGGCAGTGCCAGTCTTCCTCCTGGATCTCCGCATGAGACTGCGCAAGCAGCAGGGCCGCCCGCTCATAGTCGCGGTCGCGCAACACCCACAGCTCGGGCCAGACATCAATGGGCGCCAGTTCACCCATGGCGCCGGCTGCATACTCGTTGCGCAAACCGCATTTTATCCCGGCCAGTTCCAGCGAGGCGCGCGCCTGCGCGACAACGATATTACTGGGATGGGTATAGACCAGTTTCACTGAACCCCGACGCCCTGGTGATGCGCGCTAGATTTCAAACATTTCCCAGCTGTCATCCGCCGCATGGTGCAGGGCGCGGTTTTCATGCTGCAACTTTATAAGATGCGCAGTGAGGGAGAGTTTCGCCATCTTGTGCAGGCTGGTATCGACGTCGTCGTAAACCACCCTGACCAGCTGGTCCACCGGCACCCTGCCCAGTTGCTGCAGGCCGGCAATGACCTTGTGCTCACGTTTGAGACGGTGGTTTACCAACCATTCCACCACTGCGCGGGAGTCTTCCATGATGTCTCCGTGGCCGGGGGCGATGAACTTCAGCGGATAGCGCAGCAACAGTTGCAGGGACTCTATGTAGGCCTTCATGTCCCCGCTGGGAGGGATGATCACCACGGTGGAGCCGTTCATGATGTGATCGCCGGCGAACAGCATCTGCTCTTCTTCCAGGAAAAAACAGAAATGGTTGCTGACATGACCGGGCGTGTGCACCGCGCGCAAAGTGAACTCCCGCGTCGACAACACATCATCGTGCTGCAGCTCCCGGCCAGGCCGGAAGGTATCGTCCTGGAACATGTCATCGGCCGGCAGGGCGCCGATGACCTCGGCGCCGGTCGCCTCCGCCACTGCCTGCCAGGCTGGCGAGTGATCAGGGTGGGTGTGGGTACAGACGATCCAGCGAATGCGATCGCCGGCGGCATCAAGAATAGCGTCGATATGCGCCGGGATGGCCGGGCCTGGATCCAGCACCGCCACCTCCTTGTCACCCAGAAGATAAGTGTTGGTGCCCGGGCCTGTCATTACCCCCGGATTGGGTGCCACCAGCCGCCGCACCCGGCTGTTGAGGCGAAACGGTACGCCGTGTTCCAGCATAGTGTTCAGACCAGGTTCTTGATCGCGACGTCGGGACTCACATCGGCCTCGTAGTCCACGCCCTCCACCTCGAACCCGAACAACTGCAGGAATTCGCGTTTATAGCCGGCGAAATCCGACAACTCCCGCAGGGTGTCAGTATTGACCTGCTCCCACAGCTCACCCACGGCGGCCTGGATAGCGGGGTCCAGTTCCTTGCGATCCGCACGCAGGCGACCCTCTTCATCCAGGTAAGGTTCATCGCCGTACAGGGAGTCACGGAACAGGCCATCCACCTGCTCGATGCAACCCTCGTGTATACCGCGCTCCTTCATCACCTTGAACAGCAGGGCGAGGTAAATCGGCATCGCGGGGATGGCGGCACTGGCCTGGGTGACCACCGCCTTGAGCACCGATACGCGGGCGTCCCCGCCCTTTGCTGCAAGGCGCTTGCGAATGTCCACCACCCGCTTGTCGAGATCCTTTTTCGCCGCGCCGATAGTACCGTGCCAGTAAATGTCCCAGGTGAGCTTCTCGCCTATATAGGTATAGGCCGTGGTCTTGGCGCCATCGGCCAGCACGCCCGCCTCGTCCAGCGCCTCTATCCACATCTGCCAGTCTTCGCCACCCATCACCGCCACGGTATTGTCGATCTCCTCCTGGCTGGCCGCCTCGAGATGGAAATCCTGCACTTCTTCCTTGTCGGTATTCACACCCTTCTGGGTCGCGGCCCCACCGATCGGCTTCAGGGTGGAGTTGTGCACGACGCCCGTGACGGGGTGCTGCCGGCGCGGGGC
>JAHEBL010000194.1 GCA_024642265.1 Haliea sp.
CTTCGATATAGCTGGCGCGCAGCGCAATATGCGCCTGGTGATCAGCACGCATCTGTTCCTGCAATCCGGCATCCCCATCAATGCGATGCTGGAGTTGCTTGATCAGACCGCCCGCCTCGGCCTGGTCGATACGATAATTGAGCGCCGGATCGACCAGCCAGAACAGCGTGGGAAACGGCCTATCATCAACCAGCGATGCCACACGGATGACCATGGGGCTGCCATCGGCAGCCGCCAGGGCGATCGCCTCAAGGCCCCGTGGCGCTCGCCCCAGCAGGGCCGTCACCCGGGCGCGGGATTCTGCTGTGATGTTCAAGACATCCGGTTCCCAATCCTGACAGAACCTGAATTCTACGCCAGACCACCGGGTGAATACGAATTCCGCCCGGATTGCCGGCTTGTGAGTGTCCAGCATTTGACAAAAGAGGGGGCAGGCTCTAGAGTCCCCGACCGATCCAGGTGCCTGCCGCGATTGTTGTGACTTCAGTGTTGCCACTGCCGCTGGGTAGGTTAAATGGGAAGTGTGGTAGGCCCAGTGCCAATCCACCGCTGCCCCCGCAACGGTATACAGTCCAGTACTGTGAGCCCGATACCTGCCTGGTAGCATGCAACGATGGAGCGGAGGGCTTCACAGAAGGTTGCCCCATGCCCTGCGCATGGCGTTTCCAGGATTCCTCCCTCATTCGCCGCTCAATACAGGCTTTTGAGGATACCCCCATGAACACAGTCGTCGCCGCAACACAGCGTTTGCGCCAGGCTTTATTGCTTATGGCCGTGGCTGCCTGCAACACAGCCGCGGCAGAACCTGTGTTTGAGGAAATTGTCGTCACCTCCTCCCGCATACCGATGCCCCTGCGCGAGGTGGGAACGTCCATCTCCGTGGTCACCCGGCAGGAGATCAGGCAGCTCGGCTTTACCTCACTCTACGACGTGCTGCGCACCCAGCCCGGCGTCTCGGTCACCAACACCGGCGGCACCGGCAGCGCCGCTGCGCTGCGGATCCGTGGCGAGGAAGGCTACCGCACAATTGTGCTGCTGGACGGCATCGACATCTCCGACACCTCGGGGCCGCAGGTCAGTCCCCGCTTCGAACAATTGCTCAGCTCGGGCGTGCAGCGGGTGGAAATCCTGCGCGGCCCACAGGGACTCATGTATGGCGCGGATGCCGGCGGTGTGGTCAACATTACCACCATTGCACCCACCGAGGGTTTCGGTGGCGAGGTAAGCGCCGAGGGCGGGCGCTACGGCAGCCAGCAGCTGACGGGCAACGTCGGTGGCGGTAACGATACCGTCGACTTCAACCTGTCGGGCGCAGACTTCCAGACCGATGGCTTCAACGCCCGCACAACCGACACGGTGCTGCAGGACGATGACGGCTACGACAACCGCACCGTCAATGGCAGGCTGGGCTACAACGCGACAGAGAAACTGCGGCTGAGCCTGGTAGGACGCGGCATCGACGGCAACAACCGCTTTGATGACTGTTTTACAGTGGATACCTTCGAAGCTACCAACCGTTGCAGGGACAACTACGAGCAGCAGGCATGGCGGCTGGCTGCCGACTACGAGGCGGGTAGCTTCACCCACCAGCTCGCCTATAACGGCAACGACACGGACCGCAAATTCTATTCCGCGGGCCAGTCCAGCTTCCGGACCAAGGGCGAACTGGAGCGCAGCAGTTACCTGGGCAGCTTCAGCGCCGGTGACGGGCTCCGCCTTGTTTACGGTGTAGACCTGGAAACCGAATCGCTGGACGACGGCAGCCTGGACGAGAACCGCGACCAGAACGGTTACTACTTCGAATACCAGGGGGGCTTCGGCAAGCGCCTGTTTGTGACCGCCGGCACACGCTATGACGACAATGACGACTTTGGCGGCCACACTTCCTACCGCGTCAGCAGCGCTTACCTTGTTCCCGCAGGGGCTGGTGAGTTGAAACTCAAGGGCGCCTACGGGACCGGCTTTCGCGCTCCCAGCCTGTACGAGATCGCCTACAACGACGGCAGTTTTGCCTATCCCCCCGCATCCGAAACCAGTCTGAAGGAGGAGCAGAGCAAGGGCTACGACGTCGGCCTGTCATGGCTGGCGGATTCCGGCCTCTACCTCGAGCTGGTGTATTTCGACCAGACAGTCGAGGACGAAATCTATTTCGACCTGGCCGACTATTCCGGGTACCTGCAGCGCAGCGGTGACACTGACTCCAGCGGCGTGGAGCTGGTGGCGGACTGGCCCCTGCTGGCAACACTCTCGATCAGCGCCAATTACACCTTCAACGATACCGAAACCAGCAGCGGTGACAGCCGGCCCTATCGTCCCGAGCACCTGGCCAACCTCGGCCTGAGCTGGCAGGCCCTGGCGGGCAAGCTGGTGCTGGGCGCGTCCTGGCGCCTGTCCCGGGATGCGCAGGATATCGACGGTACCCCGCTGGACGATTACCAGTTGCTGGAACTGACTGCCAGCTACCAGTTGTTCCAGCACCTGCAACTGTACGGTCGCCTCGAAAACGCGCTGGATGAGGACTATGAAGAGGTTCCCACCTACAATACCAGCGGGGCGGCCGGTTACGCCGGACTGAGATACTCCTTCTAGGATCGCCACTATGAGCAAAACCAGTAAAGACGAAAAACACAAGGCCGCCATGCAGAAGCAGAAGGCCAGTGTGGACGCCAGTATCGAGGCTGCGACGACTGAGCGCGGCGTCGCCCTCCTGCTTACCGGCGATGGCAAGGGCAAGTCGAGCTCCGCCTTCGGCATGGTGATGCGGGCCCTGGGTTATGGCCAGAAGGTGGGCGTCATCCAGTTCATCAAGGGGGAGCAGCTGTCCGGCGAAGAGATCTACCTGAAGGAGCACTGCCCGCAGGTAACGTTCTACCAGATGGGTACCGGTTTTACCTGGGATACTCAGGATCGCAGTGGCGATATCGCAGCGGCGGAGCGCACCTGGGCAGTGGCAAAACCGCTGCTGCAGGATGCCAGTTTCGATCTGGTGGTGCTGGATGAGCTCACCTATATGATCGCCTTCAAGTACCTGGCTGAAGACGACATCATTGAGGCCATACGCAAGCGCCCCCCGGGCCAGAGCGTGGTGGTGACCGGCCGCGGCGGCGGCAAGGCATTGCAGGACATCATGGACACGGTCTCTGAAGTCAGGGAGATCAAGCACGCCTATCGCGCGGGCATCAAGGCGCGCAGGGGCGTGGACTATTAGGCAGACCGGACATCAGCGCCGCAACCGGGGCCGTCTTCTGCTCACCTGCCTGTCGCTGGCACTGCCCCTGTGCATGGCGATGGGCATTGCCAGCGGCGCGGTCAAGCTGGACGCCCGGGATATACTTGCCGCACTGCACAGCACCCTGAGCGACGGAGAACAGAACCAGGCCGCATTGATAATCGTCCAGATTCGGCTGCCGAGGGTGTTACTGGCAGCGCTGATGGGTGCCATTCTGGGTATGAGTGGGGCCGCGATGCAGGGCCTCTTTCGCAACCCCCTGGCCGACCCCTCCCTGATCGGCGTAACCGCAGGTGCGTCCCTCGGGGCTGCGCTGGTTATCGTGCTTGGTGGCAGCCTGCTGGACGGCTATACCGCGCTGACCGCGGTCTCTGTCGGGGCGTTTGCAGGCGGTGCGGTGGCGGTGGTGTTCGTTTACCGCCTGGCGACCTCTTCCAGCGGCACCTCGGTCGCCACCATGCTGCTGGCGGGTATCGCGATTACCGCCCTGGCGGGAGCGCTGGGTAGCCTGCTGGAATTTCATGCCGACAATGACATGCTGCGACGCATCTCCCTCTGGAAAATGGGCGGCATGGACGGCGCGAATTACCCACGCCTGCTGCTGGCCAGCCTGGTCGGCGCCGCCGTGCTGGTGGCACTGCCGCGCTACTCCGGTGCCCTCAATGCGCTGTTGCTGGGGGAATCAGAGGCGCGACATCTGGGTATTGACGTTGGCCGCGTCAAGATAGCGCTGATTGCCTGGGTCGCCGTCGGCGTAGGCACTTCCGTAGCGCTGGTAGGAACTATCGCTTTCGTGGGGCTGGTGGTACCGCATATCGTGCGCATGCTGATCGGGCCGGATCATCGCGCACTGCTGCCGGCTGCTGCTCTGGCCGGTGCGATACTGCTGGTGGTGGCCGATACGCTGTCGCGTACAGTGATCGCGCCGACAGAACTGCCGGTGGGTATCATAACGGCGATCATCGGCGTACCGTTTTTCATCTCCCTGCTGCGCCAGCGTCACCACTACGGCATGCAGC
>JAHEBL010000195.1 GCA_024642265.1 Haliea sp.
ATGGACGAACGCGTGACCGACCAACCCGCAGTGCCATCGAGCGCCGCCTTGTCGAGATTGTCGCTGCCAACCGCCGCATCCATCGGCCCGGTCATCTTGACCTCGGGGTCATGCACGAAGAGCCGGTTCGCAATCATGCCCGAAGTGGTGCCGTAATTGACCTGCCATCCGCTGGCATCCTTCTGGGCGTACCACTCACCGACCGGCGCTGAGCCAGCTTCCAGATCCATGCCCGACGTGACACCATCTGCGACAACCAGCTTCGTCGCGAATGGGTCCACCGCGTGGAAGTGCGTATCGATAAAGCCAGGTGCCACTACCAGGCCCTTGGCGTCGATGGTCTCCTTGCCGGTGATCTTTTTCTCAGTGATAACCGCGATCTTGCCACCTGTTATGCCGACATTCGCGACCTTGTCATACTTGGTCTCCGGGTCCATGACCCGACCGTTGTTGATCACCAGATCGTATTCCGCAGCCATGGCCGTAGAGACCAGCGCAAGACTCAGGGCCATGCAACCCAATAGTTTTTGAAGCAATTTCATTTTCGTTCCTTTTTTCTGTTGAATGTAGTTAACAGTGTTAAGGGTCCTTCGCCCGCGTCAATATCGCGGCGGAATTTACGTCTCGTCCGCCGGTCTCAGACTATTCTGCCATTCGTTGTAATGAAGGGCATGGTCTCCGCCCATTTGCCAGTGTCTAAACCTTCTTTTGGTGGTTGTTTACTTCCCAGCCAAAACCTTTGCTGCTTCCCGCAGAAACCCCGGCATTTTGTCCTCGCCATAGGGCGGCACATACGGATTCGTTGAAAAGCACACGCCAACGAGGCCACGGGCCGGATCGATATAGATACCCTTGATCGGGCCCGAGTCCTTCATGACAATCCCCCCGTTCACGACAACGCACGGGATGCCGGTGGAAGGCAGTGTTTCTTTCGCATAGGTCGCATTATCTCTTACGGTTTCAGGCTCGAAGATGGTGATATCGGCCGCCATACCCTTTCTTATATCCGGCCACGTACCTGCATCGCTTTCAAGCCCATAAGGTCTATTTGCATTCGCCTTGCGAATAGCTGGTCACCGCTGGGTTTGAACACGCGCTGCAACCGTTGGAATATGTCTCGAGTGAACCATCCGAAGAACTTCCACACACCGGGTCGTAATCCATGGTGCAGACTTCCGGGCGCGGCTCTGGGCAGGAGGTTTCCTGCGCCGCCTCAACTGACAACCGGTGGCTTGATCCGCACGCTGCGAGCGAAAGAATCGCCGTGAAAACCAACCCCTTCAGGATGAGGGATCGCGTCATTTCTCCTCTTTCCTCTTCATGGGTGTAAACACGTCGAGAGAAGCGGCGCGACGAAAGGAGCGCCGCTTCTCTCAACCCTTGTCGCGACCAATGTCAGGCATTCATTGTCTTCAATGCATTTCAACCTGTTCGAGGGGATCTCCATGCATGTCAGGCTGTGAACCCGGCACGCCGCCGCCAAAATCAATTGGGGAGGCATAGTAACTCTTTGTCCAGCTATCGATGGCAAGCGGCTCAAACCGACTCTTGACCGGCTCGAAGCGGATTGGTTTCCAGATTCAGCGTCAGCGGCTATTGTGTACGGTACGTAACCCGAATATTTCATGCAAGGGCTGCAGATGAAGGCACTGAAAGTGAAGCTTTCCGCACTCCTGCTGATTTATGCATTTTTCCCGGCAACTCTACATGCTCAGCAGTCCGAGGATGAGGGACAATCGGCTGACGACATTGCCAGGGAGCTGGCAAACCCGAACAACACGCTGGGCTCTCTCTCCTTCAATCTGGACACTATCTCCTATTCGGGCAACCTTCCGGGTGCAAGCGACCAGACTGCTTTAAGACTCAGTTTTCAACCTATTTTGCCGTATTCACTGGGAGACGGGATGAACCTGTTTGTGCGGCCGCTGATCCCGGTGGTATTTGATCAACCGGTTCCCGTTGTTGGCGATCAGGCCGTGTTTGCGGGCAGTGAGAATTTCGACAGCAAGGGGACCGAGCTCGGTGACATCAGTTTCGACGTTGCGGTTGGCAAATCACTGTCCAACGGGGTTGTGCTCATCGGCGGTGTCGTGGGAACGCTGCCAACGGCCACGGACGACGCGTTAGGCCTCGATCAGTACCTGCTCGGACCTGAGTTCGCGATTGCGAAGGTGTTCGATTGGGGTGTTGCCGGCGTTCTGGTGACCCATCAATGGGATGTTGCGGGGGAAGACAGCTTCGATACGAGCATTACCGGCGGATCGTACTTCTTCACTTATAACCTGAAGGACGGATGGCAAATTTCCATGTCGCCTAACTACTCCTACAACCACAACGCTGCCAGCGGTGACAAGCTTACATTGCCGCTCGGTATCGGGCTTTCAAGGACGATGGTGCTCGGCGGGAAGCCCTGGAAATTCGCCGCACAGTACTGGCACTATGTCGAGAAGCCCGACGCGTTCGGGCCGGATTGGCAGATCCGATTGACTGTGACGCCTGTAGTGCCCCTTCCCTGGTGATAGGCCGGGCAAGATGATGTTCGGGAGGTCGACAGCAATTGAGTAGCAGAAAAGAAATTAAGTCCTGCCTGCTGGCTTGCTTGGCGCTGATACTCCCCGCGGCTGCAACTGCAGGCGAGAATGTGGCCCGGCAGGACATCGACGCGATACTGCAGGAACTGGCCAACGAGAAGCTCCGGCTCGCCGAGCAGTCGAGCGAGCTTCAGCGGAAGCTGGAGGAGATGGACGCTCAGCAGCGCCGCCTGGAGGACCTGGAAAGACAACTGCGCGAAACAGTGGCAGCGGAGGCCGCAACGGCAGGCGCGCCTGAGGCTGTTGAAGCCGCCAAAGCCCCGCCATCCTCGGCGGGCGTACTACTTGCGCGCGACGACGTCGGCGACCTGAATGCGCCGGCGGTGCGCAGCGGCGACTTCCCCGGGTCGTTTCGAATTCCGGGAGACAGCACCGTTTCACTCGCCATCGGCGGCTTCGTCAAGGCTGTCGCCATTGCGGACAGCGATGCCGAGGCTATGGGTGCTGATTTTCTGCCGGCCAATCTGGGGGTTGGCCGGCCGGACGAGCGCGGCGCATTTTCGATTGATTCCACTCTCTCTCGCCTGAATTTCGATGCGCGCTCACCGGTGCCCACCGGAAGCCTCAGAGCCTACCTCGAATACGATCTCAATTCGGACAACAACGGCTCGCTCGGTTTCAAGATGCGCCTGGCGTATGGATCATGGCAAAACAGCTACGGCACACTCGTCGCCGGGCACACCTGGTCGACCATGATGGACACCGGAAATCTGCCCGAGAGCCTGACCGAGCCGACGGTTAGCGGAGTCATTTTTCAGCGCCAGGCGCTGCTCCGCTGGTCGCAGCCGTTCGCAAGGAAGTTCACCTATCACCTTGCGTTAGAGGACCCGAGGACCGACATAGCCAGCTCTGCTCTGGCCGACGGCATCGCCAGATGGCCGGATGCAGTGCTTGGACTCGAATACCGGCCGGAAAAATGGCACCTGCGTTTGAACGGCCTGGTACGGCGACTCGAGATCGACGTGGATGGGATCGGATCGGACTCGCAAACAGCCTGGGGCCTGGCCCTCTCCGGGCACGTGAATGTCGGCGACGCCGACAGGCTGGAGTTCGGGACTGTCTACGGCAAAGGCCTTGGACGTTATTTGCTGGGGCTTCAGTCGAATACTGGCAGTGCGTTCGACCCGGTCACCGGATCGATCGATCTTCGCGACAATTCCGGTGCGATGCTTAGCTACAGGCATCGCTGGACGAATGCGCTCCGCTCGACGGCGATTCTCGGCGTCGCCCGGACCGACCCTCTCGGTTGGCAGCCGGCCGATGAATTCGAGAGTTCACGCTATGCGTCAATCAACCTGATGTGGACGATTCAACCCTACCTCACGCTCGGCATCGAATATGCCTACGGCCGGAACGAGCGCGCCGATGGCACCGGTCTCTCGAACAATCGTGTTGCGCTTGGCATCCAGATCTACTGAGTCGGGCGCCCCATGCCCGGGCTGCGCAATAGCGCACTTGACGCGCGTTGTGGCTCGGCCGTACCGGGCCATTCAGCTAATGCTATTGGTGATGCTGGCTGCGCTGGCTCAGCCAGCTTGTGCCGTCGACTTCGAGGTGCAAGGCCTGCAGACACTCATCAACTTCGACCTCTCGTATGGCGCTCGTTATCGTTTGCAATCAGCCGACGCGGCGCTCATCGGTATCGCCAACGG
>JAHEBL010000084.1 GCA_024642265.1 Haliea sp.
GCTTTTGAGAGCCTCTCATCCCGTCATGATGGGCACAGCCATCTTCAGCAACATGGATACAGTAGGCATCACTGGCGCGGACAACTGGACTATGGGTGCATTGATGCGTTATCGCAGCCGCCGGACCCTGATGGAGATCGTTACGAACCCGGCATTCATGGGCAGCCATGAGTTCAAGATGGCGGCACTGGATAAGACCATCGCCTACCCCATCGAAATGAACCTTTACTATAGCGACCTCCGGCTTCTGCTGGGACTGCTATTGCTCTCTGTCACAGCAGTTCTGGACATCCTGCTTTTTCGTCGCCGGTCCTGATCGGCGTTGTCTGCGCGGACCGTGTGCAATGGACATTGAATCATCGACTGGTCTATTATCGCGCCCATATCACCACGCAAGCGGATGATCGGGGAATAGCCTTTAAATGAGTAAATCCAGTAAGCCAGGCGCCATTAAGAAGCCTGTAGCGACGGGACAATCCAGCGCCGCCATGAAGCCTGACGGGAGATTGCAGCGCACCGAACGCAGCCGTCAACAGATTATCGAAGCAGTGCAGAATCTGGTTAATGAAGGTGTTCTGGTTCCCACCGCCCAGACCGTAGCGGAGCGTGCGGGAGTAGGTATTCGCACGGTGTTCCGGCATTTCGCTGATATGGAAACACTGTTTGCGACCATGGATGTACAGCTGCGGGAGAGCTACGAGGGACTGTTCGCCGGCGGGGACCGTGCCGGCACTCTGGCCGAGCGTATCCAGCACGTGATTGAACGCCGTGCAGCAGCTTATGAAAAGCTGTCATCGCTGATGTTGTCCACCCGCGCCCAGATGTGGCGCTCCCCTGTGCTGCAGAAAAATTATGCCAGAAACCAGCGTGGCCTTCGCAAGGATCTACTGGATTGGCTTCCGGAAGCAGCCGAGCTGACTCCGGCGAGGCGGGAGGCGGTCGATGCCGCTACTTCCTTTGAAACCTGGAATCGATTGCGGTCGCACCAGGGATTGTCGGTCAAAACCAGCATGGATGTGCTCTACGAAATACTCCGTCTTACCTTCGACCTGAAATAAGCTTTACTTGCGACCCCACACGCCGCTCGTTTCCTGCACGCGCTCGGTGTAGGAGTGCAGGCCCTTGTATTGGACAGCCATGTCGGTGATCCAGGTGGCGGGCTTATTGTCGTAGGCGCCTGCCATCATTGCGGCCACGGTAAAGTCGAACAGGCCAGGGTGGTCTCCGAACAGGAATCCCGCCGCTGGCACGACGCTTTCCAGTGCCTGCAGATCGCGCCGGGCGAAGCCCTTCTGCTCCTCAAGGGTGTGCCGGCCGAGGCCGTGCAGGTTGTAGGTCTGGGCCATCCTGCGGCGCGCGACACCGCTGACGATTTGCCGCAGGGGCACTGGCAGCGGGCCAAAAAAACCCCGTACCACGTTCGGCCACCAGTTCTCGTCAAGCCAGCGACTGGCTACCATCAGCCAATACAGGTGATCCTCCACCAGGCGGGTTAGCGCGTATCCGTGGCCTATCTGCTCATCGGTGAGGCCGGCGAATACCCTGCCAGAGGTCAGCGTATCCAGGTACTGCACTATGAGTTCCGAGTCGGCTATTCTCTGTCCGTCCGCAATCAAGAAGGGCAGTTTGCCTTTCGGCGCCTTGCGCGGATCCGAAATGTCGCTGAGGCTGAATTCCAGCTCCAGGGAGCTCAGCAACATTTCTATCTTCAGACAAAATGGGCTGACGTTGCGCATGCCGAAGGCGGGCGGCAGGGTGACGAGTTCCAGCATGTCAGCTACCTCCTTATTGTCGGCTATGTTGCGTGGTGCCTGCCAACCCGGTCGGCTCACATATAAAAACAGGGATATCGCGGCTGGTCCTGGCGCGGTAATCAGCGTACGGCGCGTAGGCTTTGTCACACAGGGGCCACAGCGCCGGCTTTTCGCTGGCGGTGGCCAGTCGTGCACGAAGGCTCATCTCCTTGCCGCGATACCTCACGCATATGTCAGGGTTTTTCGCGATATTGTAGTACCACACAGGGTTCTTCACCGCCCCGCCCATCGAAGCCACCAGCAGAACCCCACTTTTGTAGGGCACGTACATAAGCGGCATGGTGATGATTCGTCCCGACTTTGCCCCGGTCATGGTGACAAAACAGACCTCGTCGCCCGCCAGCGTGTTGAACATTTTTCCGCGGGTCAGTTTGTTCAGGAAAATATGCGTACGCGACATGGTTTTCAGAATCCACTTGGGCGGATTTACGCCTGTCACTTCGCTGCTGGTCTGGTCGGGCATAACTGGTTTCCTGCTCTTTAGTTGTTAAGGTTATCGCGATTGGTACCCAAGTCTGTAAGCTATTTCAATGGCATGTAGCCCATCTTGCGGGAGGCATCGATCAGTAGCTTGCGAAAGGCCTTGCGCGGCAGCAGCCGTTTCATGAACGCGACTTTGCCCACTCCCTTGCCCGACAGGATGGTGCCGGTGCCCTTCAGCACACCGTTGGCTATATCCTCGGCCACAACCCTGGGATGATCCCCATGCTCGACATAATGCCGCTGGAGACGTGCCACCTCGTCGGGCGGCATGTGCGTGCGTGAACTGTCCTGCACTATGGCGGTGTTGATGACTCCCGGGTGCAGACAGCTGACGGCGATATTGGCGTCCTGGAACTCCATCGCCAGTACCTCGCAAAGTCCCTCCACGGCGTATTTACTGGCCACGTAGGCCGACAGGTTGGCGGGCGGGGCAATGGAGGCCATGGAGGCCACATTCACCAGGTGGCCGGGCATTCCCCGTTGCTGCCACAGTGCAGCGAACTCTCGACAGCCAAATACCACGCCCATGACATTCACGTTGAGAGTCAGCTGCCACTCGGCCGTCGTTGTGCGCAGAAACGGCGACATGATTCCCAGGCCCGCGTTGTTGACCACGATATCGGGTATAACTCCGGCGGAGTCCAGTCGCCTTACCAGCGCCTGGTAGGCAGCCTCGTCGGTGACATCCAGACTGTGGGTGTGGCATTGTCGCCCCAGCCGTTCTATCTCCGGTTTGAGTTGCTCGAGCCCGGCCATGTTTACATCGGTGGCGATGATGTCGGCGCCGCCCTCGGCGAAGACCAGAGCAGTCTGGTAACCGATGCCGGATCCGGCGCCAGTAATAAAGACGTTCTTGCCGGAAAAGTGTGCTGTCATGAAGTTTGCTCCGCTGCCAGTTCGTGAACGGATGTCACGAACTGATAGTGGTGCCTTTGGCGTCCAAAATCCAGCCCCTCGTGCCGGCGGTCACTCAGGTCTGCAGCGAGCTGCGCGCATTCCTGGCGAATTCCTCCGCCTTTTCCTTGTCGTCGATGATGCTGTCTATCGCCACGGGTACCGTGACACCGCGCTGCAGCCCGGGTTTTTCCTTCATTACGTTCATCCAGCGATCGAGGTTGTCCAGCCCGTCCCGCGAGATGCCCGACCATTTGTAGGTCCTCACCCAGCACCAGTTGGCGATATCGGCAATGGAGTAGTCGTCCGCCAGCCATTCACTCTGGCCCAGCCGCGTGTCCAGCACTTCAAACAGCCGGCGGCCCTCGTGCTGGTAGCGGTTGATGGCCGCTTCAATTTTTTCCGGGAAATAGCGGTAGAACACATTCGCCTGGCCCATCATCGGCCCTATGCCGCCCATCTGGAACATCAACCACTGGATCACCCGGGAGCGGCCCTTGACGTCGGTGGGCAGCAGCCGGCCGGCCTGCTCCGCGAGATAGATCATGATGGCGCCGGATTCGAACACTGCGAAGTCGTCATTGGCCCGGTCGACGATCACGGGAATCCGGCCGTTGGGGTTCAGGGCCCTGAATTCCGGCGTGTGTTGGTCGCCAGAGCGGATGTCCACCAACTTGACGGTGTATTCCAGGCCCAGTTCCTCCAGGGTGCAGGAGGCCTTGTAGCCATTGGGGGTGGGTGCTGTGTAGAGGTCGATCATGCAGTTTCTCCCTGCTCATAGTCCTTCGCTGGTGCGGATAATCTCCTTCGAATGGGGTGGCAGTGTAAAGGCTGTCCCGTCCCGGCTAAGAGTATAGTTCGGGAACACCTCGGATACCCCCTCGAGCCAGGCCGCTTCTGCGCCTGGCAATACCAGGGGCGGCACCACGTGGTAATACACCAGTTCCCCGACGCCCGCGTCACGGGCAATCTCCGCGGCCTCCACCGGAGTGGCGTGGTAATCGGGGATGTCGATAGCGATCTTCGTCATAATCGGGTTGCCCGCGCGCTCGGCGCTATCGCGCATGATGGCCACCAATTCGACTGACAGGGCCTCGTGCAGCAGAATATCCACGCCCCTGGCGAATTGCTGCAGGTTGGCCGATTTGGCCGTATCACCCGATACCAGTATGGTGCGGTCCTTGTAGGTGAAAAGGTAGGCGGCTGCGGGTTTTGCGGGGTCGTGCTGCACTGCCAGCATCTGGATTAACAGGCCCTCCTCGTCGTATACGGTGGTCAGTTCTCCCGGGGCGGGCAGGGCATACTCCTGAGCCACCATCCCCCTGCCCGACAGCGGGGCCACCGTGTCGCCATGGTGGGTATTGCGGTAACCGGTATCGAGTTCATAGGCGGTGTTGAAGCCCCTGACGACCTGGGTCACGCCAACCGGCCCTATCACCGGCAGGGGGCGGGTGTTGGCTGCCGACACCCAGCGCAGGGTGGCGGCCTCGCCCAGCCCGTCGATATGGTCCGAGTGGAAATGGGTCAGCAGCACCGCGGCCACCTTGCCAAGTGGATAGCGCATGCGCCCGAGATTGCGCACGCCATTGGTGCCCGTATCCACCAGGAATATTTTCTGCCCCGCCACAATCGCCACGCAGGCACCCGAACGCTTGATGTCCGGCATGGGTCCGCCGGCGCCACAAACGGCCATGTGCAGGCCGTCTCCCAGTTCCGCCAGGGTGTCGTTGGCCATGACCGTCTCCATGCCGCGGCTCATGACCCGCTTGGCGATGGTGGCGCGCTGGGAATACGCGAGTGTGGCGGCAACCAGCACCACCACCAGTGCTATTGTCAATTTACGCATGCTGTATCTCCTTGGGATTTTGGGCACAATGGCGCCAGTCATTTTACCTCTGCCTGGCTCGAACGTGGCAAAAGTGTGACATAGTGGCACGGAATGTGACAATATAATATCGCCGCGGACTGATCCGGGTGTAGAAACCAGACAAGGAACCACATAATGGCGATTGATAACCGCGTAACCAGACTGACGGGCACCCAATACCCGATAATACAGGCGCCGATGGGCTGGATAGCCCGCTCGCAGCTGGCCTCGGCGGTCAGCAATGCCGGCGGCCTGGGAATCATCGAGACCTCATCCGGTGAACTGGACAATATCAAGCGCGAAGTTGAGCTGATGCGCGAGCTGACCGACAAACCCTTTGGGATGAATGTCGCGCTGTCCTACGTCAAGGGCGGTAATATCATCGACTTTGTCATCAAGCAGGGTATCAAGTTTGTCACCACCTCATCAGGCAGTCCCAATGTCTGCACGAAGGACTTCCAGGCGGCCGGTATCACCGTATTTCATGTGGTACCCACCCTGGATATGGCCATGAAGGCGATGGATGCGGGCGTCGACGGACTGGTGGTAGAGGGCGGCGAGGGCGGCGGTTTCAAGAACCCGAGCCCGGTGTCTACCATGGTATTGCTGCCGCTGATCCGCTCTCGCGTCGAGGTGCCGATCATCGCCGCCGGTGGTATCAGTGACGGCCTGTCGATGGCGGCCGCGTTTGCCATGGGCGCCGAGGGAGTGCAGATGGGCACTCGGATGCTATCCTCTCTGGAGTCGCCGGTACACGACAACTGGAAACAGGCGGTAGTGGCGGCCAGGGAAACCGACACGGTGTTTCTCAACCAGCAGTCGCGTCCCGCCCTGCGGGCCCTGCGTACCCAGCGCACCGAGGCACTCGAGCCGCTGGGCAAATTCAACGTCATGGAAAACATGGCCGGGATTCCCGAGCTGTACTTCGGTGGCGATATGGAGGCGGCCATTCCGCTGTCGGGCGAGGTGTGTGGACGCATCGACGCCGTTATCAGCGCGAAGCAGATCATCGATGAAACCATTGCCGGCTTCTACGAGGCTGTAAGGGGACTGTCGCAGCAGTACCCCGGCTGAATGCCCGCCGTGACCACAGTGAAAATTTGAGGAGAATAGCCATGGTACAACTAACCAGTATGGTCGATTACGAGGTTGAGGATGGCGTTGCTGTTCTCACCCTGGATAACCCCCCGGTCAATGCCCTCAGCCAGGGTGTGCGCCAGGGCCTGAAGGAGGGTGTCGCCAGGGCGCTGGCCGACGACACTGCCCGGGCCATTGTTATTCACTGCAAGGGCGGTACCTTCATTGCCGGTGCGGACATTACCGAATTTTCCAGTGGGCTGGTGGAGCCCGGGCTGCATGAAGTCCTCGACGCGATGGACAATTCCGCCAAGCCGATTGTCGCCGCTATTCACGGCACAGCGCTGGGCGGCGGCCTGGAGACGGCTTTAAGCTGCCACTTCCGGGTGGCTGTGGCCAGCGCCAGGCTGGGTCTGCCGGAGGTCAACCTCGGCCTGCTGCCGGGCGCAGGCGGGACCCAGCGACTGCCGCGGGTGGTTGGCGTCGAAAAAGCGCTGCAGATGATGACCTCGGGCGTACCGATCGGTGCGGCGGAAGCGCTGGACACCGGGCTGGTCGATCGTATTGTCGAGGGTGACCTGCGCGAGGGTGCCATAGCATTTGCGCATGAAAAAATTGACCAGGGCGGCAAACTGACCCGGATCCGCGACCGCGATGACAAGCTCCAGGAAGCCCGGGACCATCCCGAGCTGTTTGACAGGTTTCGCCAGTCCATAGCGCGCAAGACACGCGGATTCCTGGCTCCGGAGTACAATATCCGCTGTATCGAAGCCGCGGTCACGCAGCCCTTCGACGAGGGTATGAAGACCGAGAGCAAGCTGTTCATGGAACTGATGAGCGGGCCCCAGGCGGCGGCCCAGCAGTATTTTTTCTTTGCCGAGCGGCAGGCGGGCAAGGTGCCCGATGTGCCACGGGATACAGCTGAGATCCCGATTGCAAAGGTCGGTGTCATCGGCTCGGGTACCATGGGCGGCGGTATCGCAATGAACATGGTGAATGTGGGAATACCCGTGACCATTGTCGAGGTCAAGCAGGAGGCGTTGGAGCGCGGCCTGGGTGTTATCCGCAAGAATTATGAGAACACCGCGCGCAAGGGCCGTATCAGCGACGCCGACGTGACCGGGCGAATGGATCTGATCACCGGTTCCCTGGACCTCACGGACCTGGCCGACTGCGACCTGATAATCGAGGCGGTGTTCGAGGACATGGCGGTCAAGAAAGATATATTCACCCGGCTCGATGCCATTGCCAAACCCGGCGCCATTCTCGCTTCCAACACCTCGGCCCTGGATATCAACGAAATAGCCGGTGTTACAGGTCGCCCCGAGTCTGTTATCGGTCTGCATTTTTTCTCGCCGGCCAACGTGATGAAATTGCTGGAAGTGGTGCGAGGCGATAAAACCTCGAAAGAGGTGATAAAGACCTGCATGTCATTCGCCAAGCGCATCAGGAAAGTGGCGGTGTTGGTAGGCGTTTGCCACGGCTTCGTCGGTAATCGCATGCTGTTCGTGCGGCAGTTCCAGGCGGAACAGCTGGCGCTTGAGGGTGCTCCGCCGCACCGCATCGACAAGGTCCTGTACGACTTCGGCTTTCCCATGGGCGCGTTCCAGATGTCTGACCTCGCGGGGCTGGATATCGGCTGGAACGCGAAAACCTCGAAGGGTGCCAATGTTCGGGAGCGGCTTTGCGAAATGGACAGGCGCGGGCAGAAAACCGGTGCGGGTTTCTATGATTACGACGAGAATCGCACGCCTTCCCCCGCGCCCATCGTACAGGAGCTGTATGCAGAATTTGCCGCGAAGGCAGGCATAACCCAGCGCGAGATTTCAGATGAGGAGATCCTCGAGCGCTGCATTCTGCCAATGATCAACGAGGGCGCCAGGATACTGGAAGAGGGCATCGCCATCCGCGCCAGCGACATCGATGTCGTCTACGTGTACGGCTACGGCTGGCCCGTCTACCGGGGCGGCCCCATGCACTACGCAAACAGCCTGGGCCTGGACAAGGTGGTGGAGAAGCTGCGCGCCTACCAGCGCAGCAGTGGCAGCGACTTCTGGCAACCCTGCAAGTACCTGGTCGACCTGGCCGGCAAGGGTGGTCGTTTTGGATGATACCTCGACAGTCAATGCAACTTGATGTTTGGGGCGTCGAGGCATCGCCGTTCCTGTTGAAACTGGAGGCATTGCTGAATTATCGCGGCATCGGATTTCGCCGATTGCCGCGCGACGGTGGTCGCTGGGAGAACATGACCACAGCGTTGCGACTGACGCGTGCTCGCCGCGGGCATACGGTACAGCGTTATCCCAAGATGGATCCGCTGGACGAATACCCCGCCGTGCCCTACCTGATAGAGAACGGACGCGATTTTCAGCACGATTCGTCCGGTATTGCGCTGTGGCTTGACAGCCAGCAGCCAGCGCCTGACCGACCTTTTTTTCCGACCGACCCGGTAACAGGTTTTCTGTCCAGGCTTATCGACGAGGCCTTTGATGAGTTCGGCCTGTACATGGTGCATCACCAGCGCTGGGTCTGCTCTGCCGCTGACAACGTGATGGGGGAAGTCACTGCCAGGGAGATGTCGCGGCTACTGCCACCTCCCTTTGCTTCCCGGCTCCGTATCAATCTGCCGCGCCGCCAGGTGAGGCGCTGTCCCTACCTGTTCAGTGTCGCACCAGCGGACTACCGGGCTGCAGTGGAGCCCTTGCGTGTGCCGCCATCCCGGCCCGGTTTCCCGACCACGCATGCGCTGCTGGAAGAGAGTTGGCGGCAGTACCTTGCTGCCATGGAGCAGGTGCTTTTAGTGCAGCCCTGGCTGCTTGGTGGTCGCTTCACTGTGGCCGACGCGAGTGCCTACGGCCAGCTGAGCATGAACCTGATCGACCCGACCAGCGCGGCTTCGCTGGAGCGGTATGCGCCGCGCACGTTTCGCTGGCTGCTCGCTATCCGGGACGGTGAGCATCGCGACAGCGGCGGTGAGCTCGCCGTGAATCCCGCACTGCAGGCCTTGCTGTCGATCATCATGAATACCTTTGCACCGCTGATGGTGCAGAACGAGAGTGCCTATCTGCAGGCTGTCGCGGCGGGCACAACGGTATTCAACGAGGCCGCCTTCGATGCCGGCTCTGCGCTGTACGATGGCGAACTGCTGGGTCACCCTTTTCGCTCTGTCGCGAAAACGTTCCAGGTGAGGGTATGGCGCGATCTGTGCAGCTGCTGGCGGGAACTGGATGGGGCTGCGCGTGACGAACTGAAGCGGATCCTCCCCAACGCCCACCTGCTGCAAGACGGTGGCGGGGCACCGGGTTTAACTTCCTGGCCCGGCGGCCCATCATGAAATGCGCCCTTGGACCTGTGCTGCAATAGGTGTGAAACTCGGCTGCAATAACCGGGACATGATTATGCTGAACAACAATCAGCTGCGCGTTGCTATCATTGGCGCTGGCCCCTCGGGCATTGCGGCCGGACGCGAACTGCTGCGCAACGGCTTTACTGCCTTCACGATTTTCGATGCGCTGGATGCGCCCGGCGGAACCTGGCGCCTGCACACTTATCCGGGCCTGGCCTGCGATGTCTGGGCGCACTCCTATACCTTTTCCTACGCGCCGAATCCTGACTGGACCGCCAGTTTTGTCGACCAGCCGGAAATCCAGGCCTACCTTGCGCGCTGTGCCACCGAGTTCGGCCTGGATCCTCACTTCAAGCTGAATACCCGTATTGTCAGTGCGCATTACCAGCAGGGCGGTACCTGGCAGCTGCAAACTGCCGGTGGCGAGCAGTTTGACTGTGATGTGGTGATCAATGCGATGGGTAACCAGCACACGCCACTGTATCCCGATGTAAAAGGCATGGACCTGTTTGAGGGTGACAGCTGGCACGGTACGCGCTGGAACCATGACGTGGATCTGCGCGGCAAGCGCGTGGCGGTGGTAGGCTCGGCCGCCAGCGCGGTGCAGATAGTCCCGGAGGTGGCAAAAATTGCCGGGCACCTGACGGTGCTGCAGCGCTCTGCCAACTGGATCATGCCCCGGGGTAAAAAGCCCTACAGTGAAAAGCAGCGCAGGCGCGCGCGCCGATTCCCTTTCATTATCGCGCTGACGCGCAAGTGGCAGGGCGCCCTGATGGGACAGGTGCAGCATGCGGTAACCCTCGGCCACAAGCGCATGGACCAGTTCGAGAACATGGTGCGCAAATATATTGCACGTACTATCGACGACCCGCACTTGCGCGAGGCCCTTATTCCCGACAGTCGCTATGGTTGCAAGCGCGGCCTGGTGTCTGACGACTTTTACCCGGCCCTGAACCGGGACAACGTGGAGCTCATTCCCGCTGGCCTGCAGGAGGTCACGGCAACCGGCCTGGTCACCGCAGACGGCCGCAGTGTCGATGTGGACGTGATCATCTACTGCACCGGCTATCGCATTCTGGATTTTGACCGCATCGACGTGGTCGGCGCCAGCGGTGCTTCACTGGCCGAGGTCATGGCGGATGATCCAAGGGCCCACAAGGGGATCGCGGTACCGGATTTCCCCAACTACTTCTTTGCGGTCGGCCCCAATGGCCTGCCACTGACGGTTTCGTATTTCATCACAGCGGAAAAGAATGTCGAAACCATAGTGCGCCTGCTGTGCGAAAAGCAGGCGGCCGGCGCGCGGCAGATAGCGGTGAAGCGGGAAGTGTTCCAGCGCTACAATAACTGGATGGCCGAGCGTTTCGCCAGCTTCTCCTGGGGTTCCAGTGATTGCCAGAGCTACTACCGCAATGCGGCGGGGCATGCGCCTTTCCTGTTTCCGGGTAACTTCAATGAATACAGCCGCCTGCAGGATGATAGCGGGCTGCATGAATATGAACTCGCCTAGCCAGGCCCGCAGGGGCGGATGACAGTGACCACCGATATTCTCGAGCTGCAACAGGTATCCGATGCGGGGGCAGGGGGCAAGGCCTACGGCCTGTCCCGGCTGCTGGCCATGCACTTGCCGGTACCACCGGGCTTCGTGATCCGTAACGCGAGGGTCGGTGAACTGCCCCCGGATCTGGAGCGTCACTATGATGCGCTTGGAGCCGGCAAGGTGGCGGTGCGCTCCTCGGCGCTGGGCGAGGATGGCAGTGAAGCCTCCTTTGCCGGCCAGTACGATACGGTGCTCAACGTGCAGGGCCTGCAGGCATTGCGTCAGTCCATCGACAACTGCGCCGCATCTGTTGCAAGTGAGCGCGCCCGCCAGTACCAGCAGGACCAGTCGGGCGGTGAGCGGGTCGTCATGAACGTGGTGGTCCAGTGCATGGTGGATGCCAGGGCTGCGGGTGTGGTGTTCACCGCGGATCCGGTGAGTGCGCGCAGGGACCTGCTGGTCATCGACGCGGTGGCCGGGCTTGGCGAGGCCCTGGTGAGCGGCGAGGCCACACCCGATCACTATGCCGTGCATGACAGTGGTGTCGTAGTGCGCCGCCAGCTGGTGGGAGACCGGGCGCTGCTGACCGACGAGGAGATCGCGGCTATCGCGAGCAAGGCAAGAGCCGCCGCGCAGCACGAGGGCCAGCCGCTGGACCTGGAGTGGGCGATAGACCAGGACGGCAGCCTGTTCTGGTTACAGGCCCGCCCCATAACCACGCTGCCGGCCGACCCCAATGAACTCGATTCGACATTGCCACGCCCGGATGACGTCCTGACCATCAGTAATATCAGCGAGATGATGCCGGGCGCGGTGTGCCCCCTGACGGGTTCATTCACCGGCTGGGGCATCGATTACGGCCTGCAGTTCATGCAGGTGGCGGTCGGGGCAAGGCCGCGGATCGAAAAAGACTGGCAGGTCACCGCGCAGGCCTACGGCCACCTGTTTTTAAACCTCACCGGCAACGTGGTGATGTCGGCGGCGGTGCTGGGCTCAAGTGCCGAACAGACCGCCCAGACACTGTGCGGGCGTATTGTCCCCGAGCTCAAGGAATTTCCGCCGTTACCCCTGTGGCGGCGTTTGCTCAACACGGTAAAGCTGCTGCGCTTCGCCCTGACGGCCCCGGGGGTGGTCGACCGCTTCGGGGAGGAACTGGCGCAGTTCGGGATAGCCCACAAGTCAGACCCTGCCGGCATGTGGGCGGAGCTGGAGTCCAGATCCTGGTTTTTCGAGCACTGCATGGCGGTGCATATCCAGTCGTCGGCCCTGTCCGGTTTCCTCTGTGCATTGGTCGAGAACATGGTTTCGGGTAAATCCAGCCAGAGCACCGGCGAGGACCAGGGCGAGGCAGTACGGCTGCTGGCCGGTGCCAGTGGGGTGGAGAGTGCGCTGATGCTCGAACAACTGGACAGGCTGCTTGATCTTGTCGCCGCCCACCCGGAGGCGGAGCGGGCCTTTCAACAGGCATCGGTGGAACAGGCCCTGCACTGGTTGCAAACAACCCAGCCGCTGGCGGCGCAGTTCACCGGTTTCCTGGCGGACCATGGTCACCGTGGTTATCGCGAGCTGTGCATGCGCGACCCAGCCTGGGGTGACGATCCCGCGCCACTGATCCAGAGCATGCAGGCCGCCGTGCACGCCCGCCTTGTCACCGGTGGGCACCGGCACCTGCACAGCGTCGATATCGACTGGCCTGCGCTGAGCCGGGGTCTGCGCTGGATTCTGCCCCGGGCACACAACGCCATCCGGCGCAGGGAGCACACCAAGTCGCAGCTGGTGCAGGTGGCCCATCACTTCAAGCAGGCATTTCGCCATCTCGGTGATCTGCTGGCCGGGGCGGGCAGCCTGCCCGATGCGGACCTCGTGAATTTTTTCACCGTCGAGGAGTTGCCGGCTTTCATCGCCAGTCCGTCTCCCGCGGCAGTGTCACGGGCGGTTGCCAGGCGCAACGTGCTGCCATGCCAGCAACATTTTGAATTTGCAGAAATATCTGTGGGTATGCCGCAACCGCTCGAGCCGCGCTCTTTGGAAATGGCCGACGGCATTCTGCACGGGCGTCCTGCCTCCCGCGGAGTGGTTGAGGGCATAGTTCGGGTAGCACACACCCTGGCGGAGGCCGCGCAACTGCAAGCCGGTGAAATACTGGTTACGCCTATCACCGATATCGGCTGGACACCCTATTTCAGCATGATCGGTGGGCTGGTGACCGACCTGGGCAGCGCGGTTTCCCACGGCGCGGTTATCGCGCGGGAATATGGCCTGCCCTGCGTGGTCAACACCCGCCAGGGCACGCGCTTTTTCCAGACGGGAAACCGGGTTCGACTCGATGGTGACAGCGGCAGGGTCGAACTGCTCGATCCCGTCTGATCAGATCAGCGCAATGAAAGAGTGCTTTATCAGGAATCGGCAGGCAAGACCGCGTTGGTCACCGGCGCTGCGGGTGGCGGTGGCCGGGCCTTGCGTTATTGGGCCTGTGCGCAGTCAAAGCAGCTGGAAAATCTCGTCCAGCGCATATTCATGGGTGCCCTCGGCCAGCTCGTCCAAGGCACAATTGACGATCGCCTGCGCCAGAGCTGCCGCCTCAATCGGCCGGTACTTGCGCATGCCGGGTACCCAGGTAGCCAGCTGTTGGGAAATAATCCCGCCGATTTTCTCGGCCGGCCGGCGGTCGGGTCTGTCGCCCCGTATGATCGCGGGCCGGAAGTAAACCCGGGTTGTAAATGGCATGCGTGCCGCGAATGCATCCAACTCCGCCTTCATGCGGCTGTAGAAAAACGGCGAGTTGGTTGAGGCGTTGGGCGACGACACCAGGAACAGCCGGGTCACGCCGTTGCTGGCGGCTGCTTCGATAACACCTGCCTGGTAGCTGTAGTCCACCCGGTACTGTGCTTCCTTGCTGCCGGCCTGGCTCAGTGTGGTTCCCATGGCCGCAAACAGGTCGTCGCCACGAACCAGCTCTGCCCAGTCGGGCATGGCCTCAAAGTCGACAACATGGCTGACCAGTTTCGGGTGCTTGTAACCCAGTGGTCGCCGGCAGAAGACAACAACCTTTGAGTGTGTGCCGCTTTCCAGGAGTTTCCTGGTGATATGGCTGCCGGTAACGCCTGTTGCGCCAATTACTATCGCTGTTGTCATACTCGTGGAACCCGTTTGCGGCTGTGCTGCCGTACAAATCACCAGCCCGTAGACCGCCCGGGACAAGAAATGCGCCGCGCCTGTGGCGCGAGGACTGATTATAGGTACCGACGGGCTGAAGTGTACTTGAATCCTGACCGTTTTAGCGATCGCGAACAGCGCGGTTGGATATCCGGTTCAGCAGGTGTAAGCTTGCCGGCCACTCCATGACGATAAGATCCATCGATGAAAAAGCGCTTTGCCCGATGGTTGCTGCACCTGGCTGGCTGGCAGATAGATGGCGCTCCTCCGGCTCTGGATCGCTATGTGCTGATCGCGGCTCCACATACCTCGAACTGGGATTTTCCGCTGATGATGGCTTTTGCAGCCGCCTTTGATATGAAGATCAGCTGGATGGCCAAACACAACCTGTTCTTCCCACCTGTGGGCTGGATAATGCGCGCCATGGGGGGGTTGCCAATCGTGCGCCATGAGAACAGGAACGTGGTGGATTCGATGGTGGAGTTGTTCAGCGGCGCTACTCACCAGGTGCTGGTGGTCCCTACCGAGGGTACGCGGGAGCGAACCGAGTACTGGAAATCCGGGTTCTACCACATCGCTCGCAAGGCGGGCGTGCCGATCGTCCCATCTTATCTCGACTTTGGCCGCAAGCGCGGTGGCTTTGGTCCGCCCCTGGAAGTGTCCGGGGACGTTCGCAGTGATATGCAGTATTTTCGCGATTTCTACGCCGGCATGCAGGGCAAGTTTCCTGAAAGGTTCGGCCCGATACGTCTGAAGGAAGAATAGGCAGGGAACCATCGTTTTTCGCATGGTGACCAGGTTGGGAGAGCGACCACTTCCGGTTGCAAATTATCACCGCAAAGCAGGCGCAATACTGTAGTATTGTGTCGGGCAGAGAATGGCCCACAATGGATGTGATGGCGATTACCCGGATTCTTTTATTCAATAAATCTTGTCTGCGTAATCAACTGCTGCCCATTCCTCGATACGTATCGTTATATTCGAACCGGTGAATTCGGATATAATTTTTTTTGGATTCACCAACACTACGAGTAAAGAAAATGAGTAAAGGTACAGTAAAGTGGTTCAATGCAGATAAAGGTTACGGTTTTATTACCCCGGAAGATGGCGGCAAAGATCTTTTTGTTCACCATTCTGAAATTCAAAGTGGCGGTGGCTTCGCAACGCTAAACGATGGCCAGGCAGTAGAGTTTGAGGTTGGTCAGGGTCAAAAAGGCCCCTGTGCAAATAAAGTTGTACCTCTGTAGCATTCAGGGCTTAACAAGCTTATCAATGAAGGCCACTTCGTGGCCTTGCCACCCAGCGTGTCTTTACCACGGTGCGCTCCGGCCGTCTGTAGTCAGACTAAAAGTCAGATGAAAACACTGGGCCGGTCCGCAACAGCATAGGTGGCCCCAACGCGATCTGCACCAACAATCCTTTACTTTGGTCGATGATCAGATATCCCTGGATCATCTATCCGGTGCACGGTTCACCCTGGGCTCCCGTACCCATTCCTCCCAGACCAGTGGCTTTGCGCGTGGTTTTCTATTCACTGTGAAGCCGGTTGCCTCCAACACCGGAATCAGGTCGGCGTTAAAGCAACGTTGATTTTTGTGCTCGTTCATTTGTTTAGTATTCATGCCACCACCTCAAGATGCGTCCACACATTTCGATCTGGTTGCGCTTGTAAATCACGCGTTGAGTCTCCGTTCGTTCAATACAAGCAACAATTTTTACTATAGGTATGCATGAAGCGAAATCCAGCAACATTTGGGAATATGTAGAGATTTGAGCTGGTTATATCTGTGGGACCAGCTCAAAGATGAGCAAGTGTCGCTGGCGGACACAAACTCGCCCCCGTTGTTGCCAAGAACAGCGTAATCCTGTTTTACGATGACTACCCGTTTTACCTCGAGTAGACAAAACAGGATCAG
>JAHEBL010000013.1:0-17775 GCA_024642265.1 Haliea sp.
ACTTTGCGATTGCGCAACCGCTGGCGATGGAGGCGAAGATCAACAATATCACCGGTGTGGTCACCAACGGCCTGTTTGCCCTGCGGCCGGCAGATGTGTTGTTGCTGGGGACTGCCGGTGGCGTGAAAACGCTTTACGCGGAATGATCCACCATAAAGTATCGTTCTACTGACGTTGTGTGAGCCCGCACGCTGTATCAGAGTAGTGCCAGAAAAGTTTCTACACGGATCCCACTTCTCAATACGCGACAGTTACCTGGTATAGCTTTGCTGGACCCGCCGTAAATACATCCATGTAGGCTTGTGTCG
Organism: Haliea sp.; assembly: GCA_024642265.1. Classification (GTDB taxonomy): domain Bacteria; phylum Pseudomonadota; class Gammaproteobacteria; order Pseudomonadales; family Halieaceae; genus JARRPM01. The sequence goes on from JAHEBL010000013.1 coordinate 309, forward strand.
GCCATCCATGGCCTCCAACAGTCCAGCAAAGCTATACCAGGCATCTGCCGCTCGGTCAGTTAGCTTCAATAATAGATGCCCGACTTGCGAACGAACCAAAGAGAGAAACTTCTTTTCTGCAGAGATATGGCTTTCCCTTCCAGCCATAAAACAAGAGATTCAACATTAGTTTCCCCATCGACGGAAAATCTCATTAACACTCGATAGCAGCAGTGAGGGTAGGGTATTGCTGCGCTGGACCGTCTGCAGACATGGATGTCTGCAGCGAGCCTACATGGATGTACTCGCGGCGTGTCCAGAGCGGCAGTACCGTGCCCTCGATGCGCAAATGAAAAAGACCAGAGCGAATTGTCCTTACTATCAATGTTGAAAAGCAAAGAACAAGACTTACCACACTATCCTGGCGCGTTGAAATTCCCTAAGCGTCAAAAATCTTCCCAGGATTCATAATCCCCTGCGGATCAAACGCCAGCTTTATCTGGCGCATGATCTCGATCTCAAGGGGCGAGCGGCTGTAGTGCAGGTAGTCTTTCTTGAGCAGGCCCACACCGTGTTCCGCTGAAATACTGCCACCGTGGCGCTGCACGATCTCGAACACCCACTTGCTCACCTCGCCGCAGCGGCGCTGGAACTCATCCATGGCCATGTCGTCGGGTTTAAGGACATTCAGGTGCACGTTGCCGTCGCCGATGTGGCCGAACCAGACGATCTCGAATTCCGGATAACTGTCATTGACCACGGTCTCGACCTCCGCAAGGAAGGCCGGCACTCGCGACACGAGCGTGGAGATGTCGTTCTTGTAAGGTGTCCAGCGCGAGATGGTTTCGGAAATGTCCTCGCGCAATCGCCACAGGGCCTGGGCCTGGGCGACACTCTGGCTCACTACACCGTCCAGCACCCAGCCCTGTTCGACGCAGTACTCGAACAGGGCCATGGCCTTGTCCATGGCCTGTTCATCCGGTTGTTCAAATTCCAGCAGGGCGTAATAGTCCGTGGTGGTTGCAAAGGGCCGCTGCAGGCCCTGGTGTTCAAGGACCTTGCTCAGGGCCAGCTCGGAAAAAAACTCGAAGGCGCTGAGCTCGATGCCACCCTGGAAGGCGGCCAGCACGGCCATGATGGACGCCATGTCGGGCACGCCCAGCACCAGCACCGCGAGATTCTGCGGCGGTCGCGAAAGTGACATGGTCGCCTCCACGACAACTCCCAGCGTGCCCTCGGCGCCGATCACGAGTTGGCGCAGGTCATAGCCGGCATTGTTCTTGACCAGGCCACGATTCAGATCGAGCAGTTCGCCTGTGCCGGTGACCACCTTCAGGCCGGCAACCCAGTCCCGGGTCATGCCGTGGCGGATCACCTTGATGCCACCGGCGTTGGTGGAGATGTTGCCGCCGATCTGGCTGGAGCCGCTGGAGGCGAAGTCTACCGGGTAGAACAGGCCCTGTTCCTGTGCAAACTGCTGGAGCTGCGCGGTTACAACGCCGGCGCCGCATCGCACCGTGCGGTCGACGGGATTGAAGTCCTCGATGTGGTTGAGGCGGTCCAGGGCGAGCACCAGTTCGCCGTTGCAGGCGACAGCGCCGGCGCTGAGGCCGGTGCGACCGCCGGACGGGACGACAGCCAGCTGCTCGCGGGCAGCCAGCCGAACGATATCCTGCACCTGTTCTGTGCTCGATGGCAGCACGACGGCGGCGGGTTGGGGCATGTAGACACGAGTCCAGTCACGGCCGTACTGCAGCAGTGAATCTGCATCTGTCAGCACCCTGCCCGGCCCGACAATGCCCTCCAGCGTCGTCAGGATAGTCTCGTCGATCGGTGTCACTGGGCTACCTCCGGTAATTTTCACAGGGCGCTGTTTCGGGCGGCGCGTATGGTACCATACGCGCCGCTTTTACCGCACAGGCAACACACCCCCGCCTGTCAGGGCGCATCTCCAACTCTCAGGGATCTTCATCGCAATGACACAACAGTCGCTGGAAAAGAGCAAAATCCGCTTTTTGCTGCTGGAGGGTGTACACCCCTCTGCGGTGGAAATACTGAAAAGCGCCGGCTACCACAACATCGAGTTACACCAGAAGGCCCTGCCCCCGGAAGAGCTCAAGCAGGCCATTGCGGATGCCCACTTCGTCGGCATTCGCTCACGCACGCAACTCACCGCCGATGTGTTCGATGCTGCGAAAAAGCTGGTCGCTGTAGGCTGCTTCTGTATCGGCACCAACCAGGTGGACCTGAAGGCTGCCACCAGCAAGGGCGTGGCTGTTTTCAACGCGCCTTTTTCCAACACGCGCAGCGTCGCAGAACTGGTCATTGCGGAGGCGATCCTGCTGTTGCGCGGGGTGGCCGAAAAAAATGCCGCGGCGCACCGGGGTCAATGGCAAAAGTCCGCTGCCAATTCCTATGAGATCCGCGGCAAGAAGCTCGGGATCATCGGCTACGGCAATATCGGCATGCAGCTGGGCGTGATAGCCGAGGGCCTTGGTATGCAGGTGCAGTTTTTTGACGTCACAAATAAGTTGCCGATGGGTAACGCGCGGCAGGTAGGCAGTCTCAAACAGCTACTGGCGAGCTCTGACGTGGTCAGTCTGCATGTGCCGGAAAACCGCTCCACCGAGGGTATGATCGGCGCCGCGGAGCTGGACTCAATGAAGCCCGGCAGCATCCTGATAAACGCCTCCCGAGGCACAGTGGTCGATATCGACGCTCTGGCGCAACACCTGGACAGTGGGCATATCGGCGGCGCAGGCATAGACGTATTCCCTGTAGAGCCGCGCTCCAACGACGATGAGTTTGTGTCCGCGCTGCGTCGTTTTGACAACACCTTCCTGACACCCCATATCGGCGGCAGCACAATCGAGGCGCAGGAAAATATCGGCATGGAAGTAGCAGAGAAACTGGCACGTTACAGCGACAACGGCACCAGCACCTCATCGGTCAACTTCCCCGAGGTGGCATTGCCTACCCATGAGGGCAGTCACCGGCTGTTGCACATACACCACAACACCCCGGGGATCATGGGTGCCATCAACCGCGTCTTCTCCGACAACAATGTGAATGTCGCGGCGCAGTTCCTGCAAACCAACGAGGCCATGGGCTATGTGGTCATTGATATCGACGCGGAATACAGCGACATGGCACTTTCCAGGCTGGCCGGGATCGAAGGCACCATCCGCTGCCGGGTATTGTTCTGACCGGGCTGGCGCTTGAGACTCCGGTTCGTTAGCCTGGAGGGCAACGAGTAATTGGCGCCCGACAGAATCTCCCCTACAGTCCACATTATGCAGCTGAAGGTGTTTGAATCTGCCACGCATCAAGGGTCCATACTATGACTTTGATAGCAGAACTTGAGAACCGCGCGATGGCGTTTTCGCAGCGGGGCAATACCGAGGCAACCATGCGCGTTTGCCAGGAAATTCTTGCTATCGACAGCAACCACTTGTCGTCCCTGAGATTTCTGGCGGACATGGCGATAGCCTCCGGCGATTTTTCAGCCACAGCAGACTATCTGACAACATTGCTGGAGAATTCTCCCGGCGATCTGCAGGCGCTTACCCAGCTCGGACAGGCACTCTACCGTCAGGGCAAGCTGGAGCGGGCGGTCGAGGTCTACACAGACTACTGGCGCATTAAACCTGGTGGCGGCACGATCTATCTGACCCTCGGGTGCCTGTATGTGGAGCTTGGTGATATCGACAAGGCAGCCCAGGTATTTTCACTGGGCGAAGTCGTGGACCACGATCTCCTTTCACTGTGGAAGAATCCGGAAACCAATCCAGGGGTGTCGCAAATGTCGAAAACCGCCTGGGAGACCCTGTGCCAACACCATACCGAGCTGCATATAGCCGCGGTGGACGCGGTTGGAAAACTGGAAAGTCTCGACAGGATCCGTGACGCGGTTTGGCCGCTGGCGGATATGCGCCCGGTTATCCATGAGCACCCGCAGCATCGCCCCCAGGGGTTCAGTATCAAATACGACACGGCTCCCACTTTTTTTGATACGACCATGTTCCCGTGGCGCGAGCATCTCGAACTCAGCTACCCGGATATCCGCAAGGAGATCCTCGCCGAACTGGATGTCGCAAACGACGGCAGGCCCTACCTTACCAACCGCCATCGCCTCGAGGGAAAACTGTGGGAGCCACTGGTCAACAAAATGAGCTGGGCTTCAGTGCATCTGTACCAGAACGGCGTTGCCAACGAGAAAGTCGTCCCCAAATTCCCTCAAACACTGGAGGCACTTGCCGGGGTACCGCTGGCGACTACCAACGGTAATCCCAGTGAGGTTTTCATATCAGTCCTGGCCCCCCATACCCGCATACCCGCGCACTTCGGGGTGTCCAGCGCCATACTCACGGCGCACCTGCCCATCGAAGTTCCGCCAGACTGTGGCCTGAAAGTGCATGACGATATACGGGAACCGGAGGCGGGCAAACTGATGGTATTTGACGATACCTGGGAACACAGCGCGTGGAATGACAGTGACCGGCCACGAGTGGTCCTCATCTTCGAGGTCTGGCGTCCGGAACTGAGCGGACCCGAGCAGGAGGCAATCGCGCGCAGTTTCCAGGCGCGGGAAACATGGATAAAGCGGCGGCGGGTGGACTGAACCACCAGCAGGCAGGCACCAGGAATCTATAAAACCGGCCCGAAGCGGACGGCGGCGGGCTTTGGTATCCAAAGTCGCAGGCAAAAAAAAGACCACCCGAAGGTGGTCTTTTCAGTTTTACCGAGGGGAACCGGAAGATCCCGGCTCCTTCAGGCTGGCTTTAGAAAGTCAGCGTAGCACCCATGAACCAGTACATACCGAGAGAGTCATACATGCCCGGGAAGGTGTTGGCCGCGCCCGAGATAGATGAACCCGACTGGTTGCTGCCCACGATCGACGGCTCTTCGTCGGTCACGTTGTTGACACCGGCACGCACGCTCGCCCACTCAGTGACATCCCAGATAGCGGCGATGTCAAAGTAGTTTGCTTCCTTCAGCGGACGGATGTTGTCGATCTCGTCAACCTCGTCGATATAACGCCACTGGGCGCTGGCCGTCACACTCCAGGGGGTTACCCAGGTGGCACGGAAGTTGTTGCGGTATTCCGGGGTCGGGAAGCCACACACACCGCCGAAGATGCCGGCACACTCCGTCTTGGGTGCGTTGCTCAGCTCCTGGGTGTCCCACTGGTCAACGTAGGACAGAACGTTGTGCAGGTTCACACTACCCCAGCTGCCCACGTCGAAATCGTAGGTGGCCACGAGGTCCACACCCTTGATCTGCTCGACCGACAGGTTGTCGTTCAGTGCAATCACCTGGCCGCTGGTCTGGACGTTTGAGCCAATCCACAGATCGCCTCGTGATGCGTTACGCTTCACGAGCTCACACTGTGCAGTGTTGCCTTCCAGACACTCCGTAAGAATGAACTCCGGGCTCAGGTTGTTGATGCCGTCCTCGATCTTGATGTCGTAGTAGTCGACAGTCAATGTCAGCCCTTCCACGAAATCCGGTGTCAGCACCACGCCGTAGGTGTAGGTATCGGATTTTTCCGGTGCAAGATCCGGGCTACCGCCCTGCAGGAAATTGTACTGCCCTGCAGCGCTGTCCAGGTTGCTACCCCACTGGGCCGCGGTGAGGCCAGATTGGGCGCACTGGGCCTGGGTGTAGCCGCCTGCACTGACGCCACCGGGTACACCATCAGAACAGGGGTCCTGGGTCATGTCGAACAGGTTCAGGCCCTGGGGCAGGAACAGCTCCTGGACATTGGGGCCGCGCACCGCGCGCTGGAAGCTGCCGCGCAACTTGACCTGCTGGTTGATGGACCAGCCGAGGCGGATACCGTAGGTATCAGTCGTCTCGCCGTAGTCGTAATCGGAGTAGCGGTAGCCGCCGTCCAGCACCACCTGTTCAGCCCAGTCCTTGCCCTCGATCAGCGGAATACTGGCTTCGATGAAACCTTCCTTTACCTCGTAGCTGCCGCTGGTGGCCTGTGTTGCGCCACCCTGGCCAGCACCCAGGCCCTGCTGGTAACCCAGGTCGGGGGTGGTTTCCAATGCTTCTTTGCGGTATTCGGCGCCGACAACGACAGCGACACCGTCATTTGCCCAGGGCAGTTTGACGCCGTAGTCGCCAAGATTACCTTCGAAGTATACAGACGCAACGGTCTGGTCGGTGTAGCCGTCCCGGAACAGCGGAATGGCGAGGTAATCTGTCATTTCCTGAGTGACTGCGCCGGTCTGGAACACATTGTACGGCACACACGCCGGATCAATGCCGCTCAGCGCGGAGGCACAGACAATCTGCCCGGTCTCCGGATCTTCAACAGCTTCCAGCGCGCGCTGGATGTTGTTGATATTCAGGTCATTCTGGTAGTTGTCCGAATAATCAACCCGGGAGTACATGAAATAGCCGTCGTAACGCCAGGTATCGTTGATATCCCCGCGCAGACCAAACACGCCCCGGAAGGTGTTGTATTCGATCTCATTCTGGCGATTACCGCCTTCCACGTTACGGCGACCCACCAGTGTATCGGAGACGTCATCAACGGTCAGGCCCTGCTGGGTGCAGATGATGTCGAACTGCTGGTCCGACAGGTAGGGGTTGCTACAGGGTATGTTGGAGTTGTTGAAGAATGTTCCGGACGGCGCGATCTGGCCAGTCGATTGGTCATTCATGTATGACAACTCTGTGTACGCTTCGACATGCTCGTTGACGTCATAGTGCGCAAACGCGCCCATCGTGTAACGCTTGTCCGGACGCTGCATGTAGTTCAACGCGCCAAAGTTAAACGGATCGGCGTAGGGTACGAACTGATCCCCTTCAACCTGCCAGTTTGCACCGTCGGGGGCAATAAAACGGCCCTGGGGTGTCGTGGATGAACCTGCGCAGCCGTCCACATTATCGCTCAGGCTACAAGCGGAGTAGTCGCGGTCCCCGGCCCAGACAGGCTTGATCTTGCGGTAGGTGCCGTATGCGGTAGCGTTGCCGCGGCCGCCGTCGAAGTTGCCGCCGATGATCAGGGACATGTCTTCAATTTCGCCGTCGGTAGTGTCGCCGCTGGGAGCCGGATAGCCCGCGTCTTCAACCACACCCTGCCAACGGTTGCTGTCGTTGTCATGGGTGTAGCCGCTGTACTGGGCGTCCAACTGAACGCCTTCGAAGTCATCCATCATGATAAAGTTGACAACACCCGCGACCGCGTCGGAACCGTAGGTTGCCGAGGCGCCGCCGGTGAGTACTTCAACCCGCTTGATCAGGGCACCGGGAATCTGGTTGATGTCCGCACCCTGGCCACCCTGGACCGGGGAACCCGCCGGCAGGCGACGACCATTTACAAGTACCAGGGTACGCTCGTCACCCAGGTTACGCAGGTTCAGCGTCGCGGTGCCGGTGGCGCCGTTTTGCTGCGTGCTGTTCTGGTTGGAATAGACCTGGGGCAGGTTTTTCACCAGGTCTTCCACCCGAGTGGTTCCCGTGAACTTGAACTCTTCAGCATCAACCTGGGTAACCGGGCTGGCGCTTACAAGGTTGAGCCGCTGGATGCGCGAACCGGTAACGATCACTTCTTCCAGCTGGTTGGCGCTCAGGTCCTGGGCGTTGGCGGGCATGAACGTCATGGTCGTAAGACCCAACGCGGCGCCCACAGCTAACGAAAGCTGAGATTTCTTTAACATGTTTTTTACCCCTTAAATGGCAGTTGTCAAAAATTTTCAGGAAGTCTTCCGATCGCCTGTTTTTATTGTGCTAGGCGAAGATGCAGCAGGGAGTCTCCCGATGCCCGCATTGTTTCACGGAACCGTCGTATTGAGATCCCCCCATAAGGGTATATGGGACGCTAATTTTGTGAAAAAAAAACAATTTCGGAACTTATTCCAGCCTCTTCACCGCAACGGCTTTGCCATTCTCGATCAGCTCCATCTTATAAAACCCCATAAAATTCTTGGTTATTCTGACTTCGGGGTTCGTGCCACGGTAGGGATAATTGCCACGCTGGCGCTGCTGCCAGACCTGCCCGTTTTCCAGCCGGAACACCGTATCGCCCGACCAGCCCTTGAAGGGCTGCTGTATGACAGAGACTATTTCCTGCTCCTCGACCGCTTTTTTCACCTCTTCGTCGCTGTTCAGTAAAACCTGTGACTCCTCAGCGGTATACCTGATAAGGAAGCTGTTCAGGGCCTCGCGCTCGGCGGGTGTGAGCTTGTCGAGCCCGGCGGCGCGGTACTCCTCGGGTGTCATCAGCGCCTTCACGCCAGGAAAGGTCGATGCGCCCTGGGCCAATGCCGCGGCATTGACCAACAGCAGGGCGCACAGCAGGGGAAGTCCGGTAACTTTCATACGATTCTCGCTTCAGGCTTTGATAAACGTCTGTTCACACCGCCGCATCTCAAGGGATCGATGGCAGCCCGCGCAGGGCCAGCCATTCGTCCACCCGGCGGAGATACTCCCCGCGCAGCGCTGCAGACTCGTTTGCCAGCTGGTGCCCGGCGCCGGGTAACAGTTCCACCTCACTGCCGGGAAACAACCCGCTGTAAACCGGCACATTGTAACGCCAATCCACGGTCAGGTCGGCATCTCCCTGCACGATCAGGGCAGGACCGACACCCAGATCACCCGCCGGCAGGGTCGCAAGCCAATTGCGCAGGGCCGTCACCCAGCGCACCGGCAAACGGCGGCTCTGCAAGGGATCCCGCAACAGGAACTGAAGAAACTCCGGGTCGCTTGAGTTGGGGGCGAACTGCCGCTTTATACTCCCGGTAAAATTTCGCACCAGGGAGTGCGCCAGGCGCCCCCAGCGCCAGCCCAGGGGACGCACCAGCGGCGCCAGCATCACGGCGGCTGAAAACGGCCAGGAGTAAGCGCGGGCATATTCGATCAGGGCAGCACAGCCGGTACTCTGGGCCATCACCCAGAGTGGCAACTCAGGCAACCGCGCGGCAGCCAGGACAGCGGCGACAGCGTGACCATAGTCTGCGAAGTCATCAATGACAGCCGGCTCGCCGGAGGACAGGCCATGGCCGGGCAGGTCAAACACCAGGACATTGAAATTTCTCGACAGACCGTACTCTATCAGCTTGCCGAACAGCCCGCTGTGGTCAAAGTAACCGTGCACCAGTAACAGGTTGCCGCTGGCAGCGGGTTGCAACCACCGGTGCAGTACCAGGGAGAAGTCGCCGGAGGCCACCCGCCCGGTACGGTAGGTAACCGCCGGCAACCGGGTGGAAAAGTCGATGTCGTAAAACCGGCAAAACTCGCGCTGCAACAGTGTAAGCTCACCCGCCTCGGCAAACGCCGGCAACTGCTCACGCAACTGCCGCAGCTGCTGTGGCGTCAAGCTGGTGCCCTGTCCGGCTGACTTGTCTCAGTTAACGCGCTGGTCCAGCTCGCCGGCATCGTAGGCCGACTGCATGGCGGCCAGAGACTTCACCTTGATCTTGCCCGCATTACCTGCAGTGCCAAAGGCCTCGTAGCGCTCGATACAGATGTCCCGCATTGCGGTGATGGTTTCGGCAAGGTATTTGCGCGGATCGAATTCTGACGGTTTCTGGGCCAGGAAGCGTCGGATCGCGCCGGTTGAGGCCAGCCGCAGGTCAGTATCGATATTCACCTTGCGCACGCCGTGGCGAATACCCTCCTGTATCTGCTCCAGTGGCACACCGTAAGTCTCCGGAATCTCCCCGCCGTACTGGTTGATGATCGCCAGCCAGTCCTGGGGCACCGAGGAGGAGCCGTGCATCACCAGGTGGGTATTGGGAATACGGGCGTTGATTTCCCTGATGCGGTCGATCGCGAGGATATCCCCGGTTGGGGGACGGGTAAATTTGTAAGCCCCATGGCTGGTGCCGCAGGCGATCGCCAGGGCGTCCACCCCGGTGGCCTTGACGAATTGTGCCGCCTCTTCCGGGTCGGTGAGCATCTGGTCGTGGGTGAGCTTGCCCTCGGCGCCGATGCCATCCTCCTCGCCGGCCTCCCCGGTCTCCAGCGAACCCAGGCAGCCCAGCTCACCCTCTACGGACACGCCACAGGCGTGGGCCAGTTCCACCACCTGGCGGGTGACCGCCGCGTTGTAGTCATAGTCCATGGGGGTCTTCCCGTCCTCACCCAGGGAGCCATCCATCATCACAGAGCTGAAGCCCAACTGTATCGAGCGCTGGCAGACCGCCGGGGATACCCCGTGGTCCTGGTGAACCACGACGGGGATATGCGGGAACTCATTCATCGCCGCCTCCATCATGGCCCGCAGAAAGGGCGCGCCGGCATATTTGCGGGCACCGGCGCTGGCCTGCATGATCACCGGCGAGTTGGTCTTGTCCGCGGCTTCCATAATCGCCCGGGTCTGTTCGAGATTGTTGACATTGAACGCCGGCACACCGTAGCCGTGTTCGGCAGCGTGGTCGAGCAACTGTCGCATACTGATTAGTGCCATCTTTAAGTTCCTTTTCTTCGCGAGATGAGTGTGGGCTTGTCCGTTATTCCGGTGCCCGGCCGGCACGCCGTTCGAGCATCGCGACCGCTGGCAGCGTCTTGCCCTCCACATATTCCAGGAAGGCGCCACCGCCGGTCGATATATAGGAGACCTTATCGGCGATGCCAAATTTGTCAATCGCCGCCAGGGTATCGCCGCCGCCCGCGAGGGAGAAGGCGGAGCTGTCCGCAATGGCCTGGGCTATCACCCGCGTGCCTGAGGCGAACTGGTCGAACTCGAACACCCCTACGGGTCCGTTCCACAAGATCGTACCTGCCTGCTTCAGGATTTTGGCGATGTCCGCCGCGGCGACCGGCCCTATGTCCATGATCATGTCATTCTCACCGACTTCCCCCGCCTGCCTGAGAGTGGCCTCGGCGGTCTCGGAAAACTCCGTGCCGGTTACCACGTCGCTGGGCAGGGGAATGGTGGTTTTTTGCATCAGCGCCCGGGCGGCCTCGACCAGGTCATGTTCACACAGGGACTTGCCTACCGGCTTGCCGCTGGCGGCCAGGAAAGTATTGGCGATGCCGCCGCCCACTACCAGCTGGTCTACTTTGTCTGACAGGGTTTCCAGCACGGTCAATTTGGTGGATACCTTGGAGCCGCCCACTATGGCCACCATCGGACGCGCCGGCTTTGCCAGCGCCTTCTCCAGCGCACTGAGCTCACCCTCCAGCAACGGGCCGGCGCAGGCCACCGGAGCGAACCTGCCAACACCGTGGGTGGATGCCTGGGCCCGGTGGGCGGTGCCAAAGGCATCCATCACAAAAATGTCACACAGTGCCGCGTAGGCCCTGGCGAGCGCTTCATCATCCTTTTTCTCGCCCGGATTGAAGCGCACGTTCTCCAGCAGGGCTACCTCCCCGTCTGCGAGCTCTACACCCCCGCGCCAGTCGGTCAGCAGGGCGACGGGCTTACCCAGTAAACCGGCGAGATGGTCGGCAACGGGCGCCAGCGAAAACTGCGGATCGAACTCGCCCTCCACCGGACGGCCGAGATGCGACATCAAAATCACTTTGGCACCTGCCTGCACAGCCGCCTCGATAGTCGGCAGTGCCGCGCGAATGCGGGCGTCGCTGCTGACCCTGCCATCCTTGACCGGTACGTTCAGGTCCTCGCGAATCAAAACCCGCTTGCCCTTGAGTTCAAGGTCCCGCATCAGGTCTACTTTCAAGGTCATCGTATCCGGCTCCTTATCGGCGCAGCAGCGCTGCTACAAACCGCCCCAGTACCTGGCCACGTCCAGCATCCGGTTGGCGTAACCCCACTCATTGTCAAACCAGGTGAGCACCTTTACCAGGCGCCCGCCACTGACCCGGGTCTGGCTCGCATCGACTATGCCCGAGTGGGCGTCATGGTTGAAATCACAGGAGGCCAGCAGCTCTTCAGTATAGCCCAGTACCCCATTGAAACGGCTTTGAGCTGCATCATGCAAAATGCGATTTACGGTCGCCACATCGGTATCGGCTTGCGTGTAGACAGTCAGGTCCAGGGCCGAGACATTGAGCGTGGGCACCCGCAGGGCCTGGGCGGTAAAACGTCCCGCCATCTGCGGCAATATCCGCTCAACCCCGCGGGCCAGCCCGGTATCTACCGGAATAATCGACTGCGAGGCCGCGCGGGTTTTGCGCAGATCGGTGTGGTGGTAGGCATCCAGCACCGGCTGGTCGTTCATCGCGGAGTGTATGGTGGTGATAGTGCCGCTCTCGATTCCCAGCGTCTCTTGCAGCGCGGCGATCACCGGCACTATGGCATTGGTCGTGCAGGAGGCATTGGAGGCGATACGGTGTTCGGCCAGCAGCTCGCCGTGGTTGATGCCGTAGACTACGGTGGCATCGACGTCGGCCTCCGCGGGCTGGGAAAACAGGACCCTGTCAGCCCCCTGCTGCAGGTGCAGCTCGGCGGTGGGCCGGTCGGAAAACGCGCCGGTGCATTCCAGCACCATCTCGACCCCGAGTTCAGCCCAGGGCAGGTCTCCTATGTCCGGGCGCCGCAGCAGGCTGATCGGGTCGCCGTTCACCCACAGCCGGGTTTCGTCGCCCGCGAGGGTGCCGTTGAAGCGGCCGTGGGTAGAGTCGTAGCGGGTGAGGTGCAGGACGGTGCGCGCATCGGCCAGCTCGTTGACCGCCACCACCTGCAGCTCGGAGCGCAGGGGGCTCTCATAGAGCGCCCTGAGCACGCTGCGGCCAATTCTGCCGTAGCCGTTTATCGCCAGTCGCAACAAAAGTGAGTACCCCGGGAGTTCGCTCGGCTAAAGGACCTCTTCCACCACGGCAAGCACGTTCTCCACGGTAAAGCCGAAGTACTTCATCAGGTCTGCGGCTGGCGCGGACTCGCCAAAGGTGGTCATGCCCACCACCCGGCCGTCCAGGCCAACATACTTGTACCAGTAATCCGCGTGCAGGGCTTCCACCGCCACCCGGGCGAGTACATCGCTGGGCAGCACTGCCTCACGATAGGCCGCGTCCTGCTGCTCGAACACCTCGGCACAGGGCATGGAAACCACCCGCGCCTGCTTGCCAGCGGCTGCCAGCTGCTCGGCCGCCGCCATCACCAGGCTCACTTCCGAGCCGGTGGCGATCAGGATGACGTCCGGCGCGCCCTGGCAGTCGCGCAATATATAGGCGCCGCGGGCCACAGCGGCGAGCTGGTCGGCATCGCGGGACTGGTGGGGCAGGTTCTGGCGCGAGAAAACCAGGGACGACGGACCGTCCCGGCGCTCTATCGCCGCCTTCCAGGCCACCGCCGACTCTACCGCATCGCAGGGACGCCAGGTGTGCATATTGGGGGTGGAGCGCAGGGCAGTGAGCTGCTCCACCGGCTGGTGCGTGGGTCCGTCTTCACCCAGGCCTATGGAGTCGTGGGTAAACACAAAAATGGATTGCTGCTTCATCAGCGCAGCCATACGCACCGCGTTGCGGGCGTATTCCATGAATATAAGGAAGGTCGCGCCGTAGTTGATGAAGCCACCGTGCAGGGCCAGGCCATTCATGATGGCGGCCATACCGAATTCCCGCACCCCGTAGTAGATGTAGTTGCCGCTGGCGTCATCCCTGGCAATCCCCTTTGAGCCACTCCAGATGGTCAGGTTGGAGCCGGCCAGGTCCGCGGAGCCGCCCAGTAACTCGGGCAACAGCGGACCGAATGAGTTCAGGCAATTCTGGGACGCCTTGCGCGAGGCAATAGTCGCCCCTTCCTGCTGGGTCTTCTTTATAAAAGCGGCGGCCTGCGCCGAAAAATCCGCCGGCAACTCACCTGCCAGGCGGCGCCGCAGTTCAGCAGCCAGCTCGGGGTGATCCCGGGTATAGGCCGTCATTGACTCTTCCCATGCCTGCTCAAGCCCGGCACCCCTGGATTTTGCGTCCCAGCCCGCGTAGACATGGTCGGGAATTTCGAATGGCTCGTACTCCCAACCAATGGCAATACGCGTTGCTGCCACCTCGTCGGCACCCAGCGGGGCACCGTGGCAGGACTCGGTACCCTGCTTGTGAGGGGCGCCCTTGCCGATCACAGTTTTGCAACAGATCAGGGTCGGTTTGCCGGTCTCGTGGCGCGCGGCCTCGATAGCCGCCTTGACCTCGGAGGGGCTGTGGCCGTTGACATCGTTGATCACCTGCCAGCCATAAGCCTTGAAGCGGGCGGGAGTGTCGTCGGTAAACCAGCCCTCCACCTCACCGTCAATGGAGATGCCATTGTCATCATAAAACACAACCAGCTTACCCAGGCCAAGGGTGCCCGCCAGGGAGCTGACCTCGTGGGAAATGCCCTCCATCAGGCAGCCATCCCCCACAAACGTGTAGGTGTGGTGGTCGACAACGCTGTGGCCCTCGCGGTTGAACTGGGCAGCCAGCACCCGCTCCGCCAGCGCCATACCCACCGCATTGGCCAGGCCCTGGCCCAGCGGCCCCGTGGTGGTCTCGATACCCGGGGTATAGCCGTATTCCGGGTGGCCAGGCGTCTTGCTGTGCAGCTGGCGAAAATTCTTCAGTTCCGCCATCGGCAGGTCATAGCCGGTGAGATGCAGCAGGGAATAAAGCAGCATGGAGCCGTGACCGTTGGACAGGATGAAGCGATCGCGGTTGGGCCAGCAGGGGTTGGCCGGGTTGTGCCGCAGGTAATCATTCCACAGCACTTCGGCAATGTCCGCCATGCCCATGGGAGCGCCGGGATGGCCACTATTGGCTTTTTGTACGGCATCCATACTCAGGGCGCGAATGGCATTGGCAAGTTCAGTGCGGGGGGACGACATCGGTTTCTCCAGGGAGGGTTGGCGGGGGGCGCGCAAAATGGATCGGTATTTTCGCGTAAGCGGAGGCGGACGGCAAACAAAGAGGCGCAAAAATTCGGTTTGGGCCGCTTTGCCACCGCCCTGTGCGCCAGCTCACATCTATATCAAAATATTTTGATATAGTCTGGCAGGCTTGCTAAACTCCCGCCCCATGCTTGAATCCACTCAATCCACGACCCGGGCGACAGCCGCCCCGCCGTCCGCGGGACAGCTCACCGAACTGGCCAATCTGTGCAAGGCCAGCGCAGACCCGTTGCGCCTGCAGGTGCTGCGCGTGCTGCGGGAGGAATCCTTCGGCGTGTCGGAACTGTGCTCGATCTTCGAAATCCGCCAGCCGGCCCTCAGCCACCACCTCAAGGTCCTGGCCGGGGCCGGCCTGGTGGCGACACGACGGGAGGGTAATTCCATATTCTACCGGCGCAGCAGCCTGGGGCAGCGCGCTGAACTGGAACCCCTGCAGAGCCGTATCTTCGAAAGTGTCGACCGGATTGAACTGCCGCCGGCGACGGCTCGCAGACTGGCACAGCTGCATCGCCAGCGGGAGGAAAACTCGCGCAATTTCTTCCGGGACAATGCCCACAAGTTTCGCCAGCAGCAGGACCTTATCGCAAGTTACGAGCAGTACGCCGCTACGGTGGCGCAGATGCTGCGCGATGCGCCCCTGGCGCGTCGGGATACCGCTCTGGAAGTCGGCCCTGGTGACGGCGCCTTCCTGCTGGAACTCGCACCATTGTTCAAGCGCGTGGTGGCGCTGGATAACGCCGAACTGATGCTGGCACAGGCCAGGTCCAGGGCGAGCTCTGCGGGCCTGGACAATATTGAATTTGTCCACGGCGACACCGGCAGCCCTGAACTGGACGTTCTCGGCGCCGACTGCGCCGTGATCAACATGGTGCTGCATCACACCCCCGAACCAGGGCAGATACTCAACGATGTGGCCAGCTGCCTGGCACCCGGTGGCGTGGTGCTGGTGACTGACCTGTGCCGCCACGACCAGGGCTGGGCCCGGGAAAACTGCGGTGACCTGTGGCTGGGTTTTGACCCACAGGAACTCGGTCGCTGGGCCCGCAACGCGGGGCTGGAGGATATTGCCAGTGTGTACCTGGCGCAACGCAATGGTTTTCAGATACAGGTGCGCCTGTTTGGCCGCAACTGAACGACTTTTTAACATGTTCCCAAGGAAGCAACTATGAGCGAATACGCAATTTTCACCTCGGAGTCGGTGTCGGAGGGGCATCCGGACAAGATGGCGGACCAGATATCCGACGCCATTCTCGATGCCATCCTCAAGGATGACCGCAATGCCCGGGTGGCTGTGGAAACCATGGTCAAGACCGGCATGGCCATTATCGCCGGCGAGGTGACCACCTCGACCTATGTCGACCTGGAAGACGTGGTGCGCAATGTGATTCTCGATATCGGCTACAACAGCTCCGATGTCGGCTTCGACGGCGCGTCCTGCGCGGTGCTCAATGCAATCGGCAAGCAGTCGCCCGATATCGCCATGGGTGTGGACGAAAGCGCGGATCACGAACAGGGCGCGGGCGACCAGGGCCTTATGTTCGGCTACGCCACCAACGAAACCAGTGTGCTGATGCCGGCGCCGATCTATTACGCCCACCGGCTGGTGGAGCGGCAGGCCGAACTGCGCAAGCACGGCACCCTGCCGTGGCTGCGCCCCGACGCCAAAAGCCAGGTTACCCTGCGCTATGAAAACGGCAAGCCGGTGGCCATCGATGCAGTGGTACTGTCCACCCAGCACGACGAGGACATCAGCCAGGCTGACATCCACGAGGCCATCATGGACCTGGTTATCAAGGAAGTGCTGCCGGCCGAGTGGATGCACGCGGGTACCCGCTACCACATTAACCCGACGGGCCAGTTCATCATCGGTGGCCCGGTCGGCGACTGCGGCCTCACCGGGCGCAAGATCATCGTCGATACCTACGGCGGCATGGCCCGCCACGGCGGCGGCGCCTTCTCGGGCAAGGATCCGTCCAAAGTGGATCGCTCAGCCGCCTACGCCGGGCGCTATGTGGCCAAGAATATCGTCGCCGCGGGCCTGGCTGACCGCTGCGAGATCCAGGTGTCCTACGCCATTGGCGTCGCCGAGCCGACGTCCATTGCCATCGATACCTTTGGCACCGGCAAATTGTCCGATACACGCATCGCGGAGCTGGTGCGCGAGCATTTTGACCTGCGGCCCAAGGGCCTGGTGGAAATGCTCGACCTGAAGCGGCCGATCTATCGCCAGACTGCGGCCTACGGTCACTTCGGGCGGGAACTGAAGGACTTTACCTGGGAGCGGACAGATCGTGCCGAGGCGCTGAAGGCGGCTTTGTAGGGTACTGGTTTGGTTAAAGGGTTTTAGAAGGGGTTCTGTTTTGGCAGCCCTGTGTATTGATAGGCGGGTCTGGAACGTTCTCGGAGAACGGTCCGATATGCCGATAGTTGGAGTCTGGACACGCTGCAAGTACGTCCATGTAAGCTCGCTTCGGCCATCCATGGCCTCAGACGGTCCAACCTCCAACTATCGGCACATCGGACCTCGATCGAGTATGAAACACGATAGGAGGATTTTTTCGAGTGCAGAAATCAAATTTCTCGCTCGGTGGTAGCCTGAAGGCCGAGGCTCCGCGGTAGGACGTAAAGCCCGCCGAGCGAAGGCGGATTTTCAGGGGTTGGAGGGCCATGGATGGCCCGGAAAGCCCGGCTGAGCATGGATGCGAATCCGG
>JAHEBL010000013.1:17875-59546 GCA_024642265.1 Haliea sp.
GTAGCCTGAAGGCCGAGGCTCCGCGGTAGGACGTAAAGCCCGCCGAGCGAAGGCGGATTTTCAGGGGTTGGAGGGCCATGGATGGCCCGGAAAGCCCGGCTGAGCATGGATGCGAATCCGGGCGGGCCCCTGAAAATTTGCCGTAGCGAGGGAAGCCGAAGGCCGGGCGCCCCGGTCTACCGCGGAGCCTCGGCCTTCAGGCGACGCGATTAAGAACATCGATATATTTTTAAACAGAAACGGAATGTAAACCGAGGAAACCAACATGAGCACAGCAGAAAAACTGGCAACAAAGCAGGACTACAAAGTAGCCGATATCAGCCTGGCAGGCTGGGGCCGCAGGGAGCTGGACATCGCCGAGGGCGAGATGCCCGCACTGATGGCGATGCGCGCCAAGTACCGCGAGAGCAAACCGCTGGCGGGAGCAAAAATACTGGGCTGTATTCACATGACCATCCAGACCGGTGTGCTGATAGAGACGCTGGTGGAACTGGGCGCCGAAGTGCGCTGGTCATCGTGCAACATCTTCTCAACCCAGGACCACGCAGCTGCGGCCGTCGCCGCTGCCGGCATACCCGTGTATGCCTGGAAAGGTGAGACCGAGGAAGAGTACGACTGGTGCCTCGAACAGACAATCCTCAAGGACGGGGAACCCTGGGACGCCAACATGGTGCTGGACGACGGCGGCGACCTGACCGGCATGCTGCACGAGAAATACCCGGCCATGCTGGAGAAGATCCACGGCGTCACCGAGGAGACCACCACCGGTGTCCACCGCCTGCTGGAAATGCTGAAACAGGGGACCCTGAAGATCCCCGCGGTAAACGTCAACGACTCGGTAACCAAGTCCAAGAATGACAACAAATACGGCTGCCGCCACAGCCTCAATGACGCTATCAAGCGCGGCACCGATCACCTGCTGGCCGGCAAGAAGGCGCTGGTGATCGGCTACGGCGACGTCGGCAAGGGCTCCGCCCAGTCACTGCGCCAGGAAGGCATGATCGTGCGCATCACCGAGATTGACCCCATCTGTGCGATGCAGGCCTGCATGGACGGCTTCGAAGTGGTTTCACCCTTTGTGAACGGTGTTAACGACGGCACCGAGGCGAGCATCAACCGGGACGTGATGGGCAACATCGACATCCTGGTTACCGCCACCGGCAATTTCAACGTCTGCGACGCCAACATGCTCAAGTCCCTCAAGAGCGGGGCGGTGGTTTGCAACATCGGCCACTTCGACAACGAAATCGACACCGCATTCATGCGCCGTAACTGGGAGTGGGAGGAAGTAAAACCGCAGGTACACAAGGTGTTCCGCGACCAGGCCAACAACGACCACCTGATCCTGCTGTCCGAGGGTCGCCTGGTCAACCTGGGCAACGCCACCGGTCACCCCTCGCGCATCATGGACGGCTCCTTCGCCAACCAGGTGCTGGCGCAGATTTACCTGTACGAGCGCAAGTTCGCCGACCTCGAGAAGAATATGAAGCCCGCGGCATTGAAAGTGGAAGTACTGCCCAAGATCCTGGACGAGGAAGTCGCGGCCCACATGGTGAACGGCTTCGGCGCCGTGCTTACACGCCTCACCCCCGAGCAGGCGGAATATATCAACGTCAGTGTCGATGGCCCCTACAAGCCAGAAGACTACAAGTACTAGGACAGCCGCGTCATGCCCAGCAAGACACCGAGAATCAGCTTTGAATACTTCCCTCCCAGGACCGCGGAGGGCAAGCGCAAGCTGTTGCAGGAAACCACGCCGGCCCTGAACGCACTGGACCCGGCGTTTTTCTCAGTCACCTACGGTGCCGGGGGCACTACCCGCGACAGCACGCTGGGGGTGGTGTCGGCCATCAGGGAAGACGGTATCGATGTCGCGCCGCATCTGAGCTTCGGCGGCGATGACGGCCGGGCCATCGGCGAGCTGGTGGATGCCTATGTGGCGCGCGGTATCAAGCGCCTGGTGGCCTTGCGGGGCGATATGCCCTCGGGGATGGGCGGCTCATCCCAGCTCGTATACGCCAATGAACTGGTGGCGTTCATACGCGAACGCACCGGCGATCACTTCGAGATCGAGGTGGCCGCCTACCCGGAAATTCACCCCGAGGCTAAAAGCTACGACAGCGACATTCGCTACCTCAAGGGCAAACTGGATGCCGGGGCCAACGCCGCCATCACCCAGTACTTCTTCAATGTGGAGGCGTATTTCTACTTCCTTGACCAGTGCGCGGCGGCCGGTATCAGCAAACCGGTCTACGCCGGCATCATGCCAATCATCAACTTTGCCAACCTCGCGCGCTTCTCCCGCAACTGCGGCGCGGAGATACCGCGCTGGATCTGCCAGCGTGTCGAAGGCTATGGCGATGACCAGGAGAGCATCCGCAAATTCGGCATCGAGGTCGTCACCCAGCTGTGCCAGACACTGCTGGACAGCGGCGCCCCTGGCATCCATTTTTACACCATGAACCAGGTGGACCCCACTCGCGAAATCTGTCGCAACCTGGGCCTGTAGCCCCAGCCTGATGCGCATACCGCGGATTTACACCGGGCAGGAACTGCAGGCCAATGCGGACCTGGTGCTCGAGCCCGGTCCCAGTCAGCACCTGTCCAGGGTACTGCGCATGAAAGTCGGAGACGCCCTGGTGCTTTTCAACGGCAGCGGCGGTCAGTACCCGGCCACGATCAGCGCGATCGACAGAAAGTCGGTGGTAGTCGCCTGCGCAGCCCTGGAGGCAGTGGAGTGCGAGTCGCCCCTGTACCTGCAGCTGGGTATTGCCGTGTCGCGGGGGGAGAGAATGGACTGGGTGGTGCAAAAAGCCACCGAACTCGGGGTCGCCTGCATCGCACCGCTGGTCAGTGAGCGCACCGAGGTCAAGCTGGGCGCGGAACGGGGTGAAAAGAAGTTGCGGCACTGGCAACAGGTCGCCACCAGCGCCTGCGAGCAGTGCGGCCGCAACCGGCTGCCACAGGTACTGCCACCGCAACCGCTCGAGCACTGGTTAAAGACCGTGCAGGCGGACGTTCGACTGGTATTACACCACACCGCAGGCAACACCGATCCGGGCTCGTCCATGCCGGCCAGTGTCGCCCTGCTGGTCGGACCGGAGGGTGGCCTCGGGGAGTCGGAGATTCACTCAGCCGGGCAGGCCGGTTTCGTCTCCCTGCAACTGGGGCCGCGCATTTTGCGCACTGAAACGGCGCCCCTGGCTGCTATAGCGATTTTGCAGGCGCGCTGGGGTGATATGGCTGGCCCCGGCGCAGACTGAGGCGCTCCCAAACCGGCTAGGTAGCTGGCTGGGTAGCGCTTGCGCCCTGTTGCTGTCGCAGCCAATCGGCGTGGCACCACTCCAGGAAATGACCCACAGCGTTGACGGTGTGGTCGGTTCGCACTGAGTGGAAAATCTCGAAGGCATGCTGCGCTCCCGGCAATTCCGCGTAGGCAACCGGCTGGCTCGCGACAGCCTGCAGGGCCGACACGAATGTCCGCGCCTCCTCTACCCAGACCAGCGAATCATGGGTGCCCTGGATTACGAACATGGGGGGCGCATCAGCCGAGATATGGTCCAGTGGTGACGCCGATTGCCACAGCTCCTGGTTCTCTTCCAGCGTGCACTGCATCACCCGGTCCGCCACCATCTGCTCCATCGACATCCCGGGGCGGATCTTGTACCGGTCGAGGAAGTCATACACGCCATAAAACGGCACCGCCGCCTGCAGCGTGGTATCCGCCTGCTCGAAGCCGGGCTGCCATTCTCCATGGTTGGGCGTCAGCGCCGCCAGACTGCTCAGGTGACCACCGGCAGAGCCGCCGGTAATAGCAATATAGTCCGGGTTGCCGCCGTATTCGGCTATATTTTCCCTGACCCAGGCTATGGCTTTCTTCACATCGATGATATGGGCCGGGAACGCCGCTCTCGGACTGAGGCGGTAGTTGATCGCAACACACAGCCAGCCACGTTGAGCCATGTGATACATCAACGGCAGCGCCTGCTGCTCTTTCTCACCAATCATCCAGGCCCCGCCATGCACCTGCAAGAGGACAGGAAAACCGCCCTCGCGCGGCTCCTGCGGGTGGTAAATATCCAGCAGGTTGCGCTTGCCCGCACCGCCGTAGCTGATGTGGCTGTGCCGGCGCACTCCCTGTCGCTTGTAGCGAAATGGCAGCAGCCAGTGCCTGGCGACTATATCGTCAACCAGCACCCGCTGGCGGTCGACAGGAATGTCGCTGCGATAATCCTGTCCCAGGGCCCGGCGCAGTGCAGAGAGAGTGTAGCGCGGCGTATCCATTGCCTGGCAGTGCAGGTAAACCAGGCCGAGCCAGGACAGGGTGAAAACACCCAGCCCCGCCTGCGCCAGCGGGTCGGACAGGCCACCACTGAAGGCCAGCAGTGCGGTCAGGGCCACCTGCCATATCAGGTGAATCAGGGCCATCTCGCCGCTTAGCCAGGCAGTAACGAAATACATTGGCACCAGCCAGTAGAGCCTGCGGCCCTTGATGACGGCACTTGCGGTGCAAGCCAGGCTCACCACCGCCAGAAAAAAATACACTCCCGCCCAACTCATACCGCTCTCCAGTCCAGTCAATAATCTCAGCGGGGCCTATTCTAATGCAATTTCCGGTGAGCGCACTCCCTGCATTCGGATCGCGCTTGCGCCTGCCAACACCTTTGCGTAAGTTAGGCCCCCAACAGGTACCCGTATCGGCAATCAGGTAAAGATATGACGTTAAAACTGGGCGTGGTGATGGACCCTATCGCCGACATCAATTACAAGAAGGACAGCACCCTCGCGATGCTGTGGGCCGCACAGGACAGGGACTGGCAGCTTTATTACATGGAGCAGACCGACCTGTATCTCGAGCAGGGTGTGGCCCGGGCCAGTATGGCGCCCCTGAAGGTGTTCCATGACCCGGAGAGCTGGTTTGCGCTGGAGCAGCGCGAGGACCGCCCGCTGGCCGAGCTGGACGTAATCCTGATGCGCAAGGACCCGCCCTTTGACAACGAGTTCGTATACAGCACCTACATACTCGAACAGGCGGAGCGCCAGGGCACCCTGGTGGTGAACCGCTGCCAGAGCCTGCGCGACTGCAACGAAAAGATTTTCGCAACGCAGTTTCCACAGTGTTGCCCGCCGGTGCTGGTGAGCGCCGATGCGGCTCGCCTGAAAGCTTTTCACAAGCAATACCAGGACGTGATCTTCAAACCGCTGGACGGCATGGGTGGAACCGGTATTTTCCGGGTCAGGCTGGATGACCCCAATATCAGTGTAATCCTGGAGTTACTGACCGATCACGGTCGCGTCACCATCATGGCCCAGCGCTTCATCCCCGAAATAACCCAGGGCGACAAGCGCATACTCATGATAAACGGGGAGCCGGTGCCCTACTGCCTGGCGCGGGTTCCCGAGGTTGGAGAGACCCGCGGCAACCTGGCGGCCGGCGGCTCCGGCCGGCCCCAGCCCCTGACTGATCGCGACCAGTGGATCGCCGCCCAGGTCGGCCCTGTGCTGCGTGAAAAAGGTTTGCTGTTCGTGGGGCTGGACATCATCGGCGACTATCTCACAGAGATAAATGTCACCAGCCCGACCTGTATTCGCGAGATCGACGGCGGCTATGACCTGGATATTGGCGGCCAGCTGATGGACTGCATAGCGCAGGAACTGGCAACAAGGTCCTGACAGCTGCAGTTCTGCGCGGGTAAACTGTCCCGATGTATTACCTGGATGCAGATTTCGGCCACAGCAGCCGCATGCGCAACGCCATATTGCTGGCGATCGCGCTGCATGCGGCATTGCTGCTGGGTGTCGCTTTCAAATCCGGCTCCAGCCCCTACCATGCACCCCAGATAGAGGTCACCCTGGCCACGAGGCCAACCACTTCTGCACCCAGCGAGGCCCTCCACATCGCCCAGGCCAACCAGGAAGGCGGCGGTGCCGCCGCCGAGCTCGACCAGCTCACCAGCCCCAACAACGAGTTGTCCGGCGATGGCGAGCCCGGACCGCAGGCGCTCTTGCGCCCACAGGATGCCCCCGATAACCCGCGCAGGGAGGCGGTGACCACCGCCGCCGCTGCCGAGCGGGCGATTACTTCGGAACAGCCGGAAATGGAGCAGTTACCACTGCTGGGCCTCAGCCCGGAGGTCGACAAACTGACCCGGGAGCTGGCCAGCCTGGAGGCAGAGCTGGACGAACAGAGCCGCAACTACGCGCAGATGCCAAGGGTGAGGCGGCTGACTTCGGTTGCTGCAAGGGAATCGGTGGACGCCGCCTACCTTATGGACTGGCGCCGCAGGGTCGAGGCGGTGGGCAACAAGTATTACCCGGAGGCCTCGGTTCGCTATGGCCTGTACGGCAAGCTGCGCCTGTTGGTGGTGATTCGTGCCGATGGCAGCCTGCACGATATCCGCGTGCTGTCTTCCTCCGGTTATGCCGTGCTGGACGAGGCCGCCATCAAGATCGTGCGCATGGCAGCACCTTATGCCCCTTTCCCCGCCGAACTCAGGGCCACTACAGACCGGCTCGAGATCATTCGAACATGGCAATTCCAGGAAAACCGGCTAAGCTCCCAGTAGAGTCCGTGGTACCAAAGGCGGCTTCTTACCAGGCTTGACAGAGCCGGTCCAGGAGGGGACCTTTACGTTATGTCCGGACGATTTTCGGTAAACACAGCCAAAAGCAGCGACTGCCTGCGAGACCATTTCCTGCTGGCCATGCCGGGCCTGTCGGAGGGCATCTTTTCCCAGAGTATTACCTACATCTGCGAACACGGCGAAAGTGGCGCGATGGGTATCGTCATCAACCAGCCGCTGGACCTCACCGTCGCGGAGATTTTCGAACACCTGGAGATCACCCCCCGCAAGGATTTTTCCCGGGAAGCGGTAATGGCCGGTGGCCCGGTTCAGATCGACCATGGCTTTGTGCTGCACCGCAATTGCGCCACGGCCTGGGAATCCAGCCTGAAAGTGACCCCCGAGATCACCCTCACTACCTCCTGTGACATCCTGCGGGCCATAGCCGGCAACGAAGGCCCGGCGGATCACCTGATCGCGCTCGGCTATGCCGGCTGGGCTGCCGGTCAGCTGGAACAGGAATTGAGCGACAACAGCTGGCTCACCCTGCCCGCCAACGGCGATATTATTTTCAGGACCGCGCCCGAGCGACGCCTGGGGGCTGCCGCCGCCCTGTTGGGCATAGACATGAACCTGATTTCCGGCGAGGCGGGACACGCCTGAACGACTGCCGGTGACCTCCCCCGTTCGCACAGTGATGGCGTTTGACTTCGGCCTGCGCCAGATAGGGGTTGCCGTTGGCAACTGCCTGCTGCGCACCTCCCAACCACTGGCCATCATCAGGGCCAGGGATGGTGTGCCTGACTGGCCAGGGCTCGAACAACTCCTGCAGGAATGGCAGCCGGACCTGCTGGTGGTGGGTGATCCCCTGAACATGGACGGCAGCGACAGCGAGCTGTGCCATCGGGCCCGCAAGTTCGCGCGCCGCCTGCATGGGCGCACGGGCCTGCCTGTCGAACTGGTGGACGAGCGGCTGACCAGTTTCGAAGCGAAGCAGATCAGCCGGGAGCGGGGTCACAAGGGGAACTACACGCG
Source organism: Haliea sp. (assembly GCA_024642265.1). Classification (GTDB taxonomy): domain Bacteria; phylum Pseudomonadota; class Gammaproteobacteria; order Pseudomonadales; family Halieaceae; genus JARRPM01. The sequence goes on from JAHEBL010000013.1 coordinate 25,474, forward strand.
CCAGCCCGTGGACAGCCACGCCGCGGAGCTGGTGCTGCAAAGCTGGCTGGACAGTCTTGACGAGGCAGCCAGCCTCTAGCGCCTGACGAACCTGCCGGTGTCGGGTTTATCAACAGACAGTCCGAGTTCATCCCGACTGGTCGGGGCACCTGGTGTAGTCTTGTCGAACATCTTGATCTGCAGGCGGACATCGTTGGCGGAGTCCGCATAGCGCAGCGCGTCTTCCTTGCTGATAACCCCGTCCTTGTAGGCTTTGACCAGCGACTGGTCGAGGGTCTGCATGCCCAGCTCGGTGGACTTTGACATCAGGTCCTTGATGAGGTGCACCTCACCCTTGCGGATGTAGTCCGCCACCAGCGGCGAATTCAGGAGAACCTCCACCACCGGCACCCGGCCCTTGCCATCCTTGCGGGGCAACAGCTGCTGCGCCACCATCGATTTCAGGTTGAGCGACAGATCCATCCAGACCTGGTTGTGCATTTCCGCGGGGAAGAAGCTCTGGATACGATCCAGTGCCTGGTTGGCGTTATTGGCGTGCAATGTACAGAGGCAGAGGTGACCCGTTTCGGCAAAGGTCAGCGCCTGCGCCATGGTTTCGGCGGAACGCACCTCGCCGATCATGATCACGTCGGGGGCCTGCCGCAGGGTGTTCTTCAGGGCCACGTCAAAGGATTCCGTATCCATGCCCACTTCGCGCTGGGTAACGATGCAGTTACCGTGGTCGTGAATGTATTCGATGGGGTCTTCAATACTGATGATATGACCGTGACTGTTCTGGTTCCGGTAACCCACCATTGACGCCAGGGACGTGGATTTACCTGTTCCGGTCGCCCCCACGAATATGACCAGGCCGCGCTTGGTCATCGAGAGTTCCTTGATGATCGGGGGCAGACCCAGTTCATCTATGGTGGGAATGTCCGTCTGGATACGGCGAACCACCAGGCCGCATTTGCCACGCTGGACAAACGCGCTGGCGCGAAATCGGCCCAGGTCTTCGTAGCTGAGGGCGTAATTACACTCGTGGTGCTGCAGGAAATCCTGTTTCTGGTCCTCCCGCATGGTGGAGAGCACCAGTTCCCTGGCCTCTTCTTCGGACAGTGGCTGCTCGGCAATAGGGCGCAGCTCGCCATCTACCTTGATACTCGGTGGCGCCCCCGCCGATATGAAGCCATCCGACGCCCCGTCCTGCACCACTCGCTCAAGTAACTGTTCAATTATCATAATGACTCACTCCCTGCTGTTGCCGCGGCCCGCGCAGCCTAGAAGTTTTCCGGCATCCGGGCTTTTTCACGCGCGACATCCCTGGTGATAACGCGCTTTTCAACCATATCGTGCAGGCACTGGTCCATGGTCTGCATACCCAATGCGCTGCCTGTCTGGATTGCCGAGTACATCTGCGCAACCTTGTCCTCGCGAATAAGGTTTCGGATCGCCGAAGTACCGCGCATGATTTCGTGGGCTGCCACACGACCCCCGGTGGCGCGCTTCATCAGGGTCTGGGAAATCACTGCCTGCAGTGACTCGGACAACATCGAGCGCACCATGGATTTCTCGGCCGCGGGAAATACGTCTATCACTCGGTCGATGGTTTTTGCTGCCGAGGTTGTGTGCAGGGTGCCGAATACCAGGTGACCGGTTTCCGCGGCCGTCAGGGCCAGGCGAATGGTCTCGAGGTCGCGCATCTCACCCACCAGGATAATGTCAGGGTCTTCCCGCAACGCTGAGCGCAGGGCCTCGGCGAAGCCGTGGGTATCGCGGTGCACCTCACGCTGGTTTACCAGGCATTTCTTGCTTTCGTGAACGAATTCGATAGGGTCCTCGATGGTAAGGACGTGTTCGTACTTGTTGTCGTTGATGTAATCCATCATCGCCGCCAGTGTGGTGGACTTACCGGAGCCGGTGGGGCCGGTAACCAGAACGAGTCCCCGGGGCATCATCGATATGTCGCGAAAGACCTGGCCCATGCCAAGGTCTTCCATGCTCAGTACTTTCGATGGAATGGTCCGAAAGACGCCGCCCGCGCCCCGGTTCTGGTTGAAGGCGTTGACACGGAAACGGGCGACACCCGGGACCTCAAAGGAAAAGTCTGTCTCGAGAAATTCCTCGTAGTCCTTGCGCTGCCTGTCGTTCATGATGTCATAGATGAGCTCATGAACCTGCTTGTGATCCATGGGTGGCAGATTGATGCGGCGAATATCCCCATCCACCCGGATCATGGGTGGCAGGCCCGCCGACAGGTGTAGGTCAGATGCCCCCTGCTTGGCGCTGAACGCCAGAAGTTCTGTTATATCCATGTGCTCCCCTGCTTGCTCCCCTGCGCTGTCCGCACCTGCGGCCGACCGCGCGATTCCCTGGCTGACGGTGCCCGGCGACAACCCGGATTCTTATTCTGCAGTCGCCCCCCATCAGAGGAATAGGCTACCATTCGCGCCATGGATGAACGACTGCTTTTTGACAAAATAGCGAACTTACGCGAGAGAGTACGACTCGCCGCCGAAAAAAGCCAGCGCGCCGCCGGGGCCATACAGGTCCTCGCCGTAAGCAAGACCCAACCGGCTGAGGCCATCCGCGCTGCCTGGCGAGGCGGTCTCGATCAATTCGGCGAGAGCTACCTGCAGGAAGCCCTGGCCAAGATAAACGAGCTGCGGGACCTGCCGATCACATGGCACTTCATCGGTCCCATCCAGTCCAACAAGACCCGCCCGATTGCCGAGCACTTCGCCTGGGTGCATAGCGTTGACCGCGGCAAAATCGCACAGCGGCTCAATCAGCACCGGCCCGAATCCCTGCCGCCACTGCAGATTTGCCTGCAGGTAAATATTTCTGGAGAGTCGAGCAAGTCGGGCGTGTCGCTGGACGAGCTGCCCCGGCTGGCGAGCGAGGTGCTGCTGTTGCCTCGCCTGCAGCTGCGCGGCCTCATGGCGATACCGGCCCCCACCAGAGACCCGGCACAACAACGCGCCGCCTTCGCGACGCTGCGCCTGGCCATGGCGCAATTGCAGCCTATCGCGCCGGCAATGGACACCCTCTCCATGGGCATGTCAGACGACCTGGAAGCGGCGATAGCGGAGGGCGCAACCATGCTGCGGGTGGGCAGCGGGATATTCGGGCCGCGCAACAGGTGATTTTGCCGGAAGCCGCCGTGTATACTGGCGGACTGATTTTCCAGCATCAAACAGTTAACGGGCAGGTTTCTTGAACACACCCCACATAGCATTTATCGGCGCCGGCAACATGGCCAGCAGCATTATCGGCGGGCTCATCGACAGCGGTCATCCCGCCGGGATGATCAGCGCCGCCGACCCTTTCCCGGCCAGCCTGGAACGGCTGGCAGCCATCGCGCCTGTCAGGCTGTGTGCCGACAACGCGGCAGCTGCAGCCGATGCGGATGTGGTGATCATGGCGGTCAAGCCGCAGGTCATGGCCGCAGCCACCAACAGTATTGCCCGGGCAGTGCGCGCCAGGCGCGCCCTGGTGATTTCCATTGCCGCCGGGATCACCATTGCCAGCATGCAGGCGCGGCTCGGTCCGGAGGCGGCTATTGTGCGCTGCATGCCCAACACGCCGGCCCTGCTGGGTTGCGGCGCGAGCGCACTGTTTGCCAACGCCAGGGTATCAGCCGCCCAACGCGACCATGCCCAGGCCATCCTGGGGGCTGTCGGCATCACCCGCTGGGTATCGGACGAGGACGCGCTGGATGCCATCACGGCCCTGTCCGGTAGCGGCCCGGCCTACTTTTTCCTGCTGATGGAGGCCATGATCGATGCCGGCTGTGGACTGGGGCTGGACCGCGAGACGGCCACCGCCATGACCCTGCAAACCGGCCTGGGCGCCGCCCGCATGGCGCTGGAAAGCGATGTGGACCTGGCGGAACTGCGCCGGCGCGTGACGAGCCCGGGTGGTACCACAGAGCAAGCCATATTGAGTTTTGAAGACAACGGCCTGCGCAAGCTGGTTGCGGATGCCCTGCACGCCGCGTCCGATCGCGCCGCCGCAATGGCCAGGGAAATGGGCTAGCCCCGAACAAGGATCTGGAGAATATCGATTCATGAGCGCAATCAACGAAATCCTGGGCTACCTGGTACAGACATTCCTGAGTCTGTACCTGGTGGCAATGCTGCTGCGGTTTTTGCTGCAACTGGTTCGTGCCGACTTTTACAACCCGATCAGCCAGTTCCTCGTGAAGGTGACCAATCCGCTGGTCATACCCCTGCGCCGGGTCATTCCGGGGCTGGGCGGCCTGGACATGGCATCACTGGTATTGGCCGTATTGCTGCAATTGGCGGGCATCGTCCTGCTGCTTAAGATCAATGGCCTGGCACTGCCGGGCGTCTTTACCCTGCTGCTGTGGTCGGTGCTGGGCGTGATCGGCCTGCTGGTGAACATCTATTTCTTTGCCCTGCTGGGCATGATTATCCTGAGCTGGGTAGCCGCCGGCAGTCGCCACCCTGCCATTTACCTGCTGTACCAGATCACCGAGCCCGTGATGGCTCCCTTCCGGAAGGTGCTGCCGGCTATGGGTGGCATGGATTTTTCGCCGATACTCGTCTTCATACTGATCAATATTATCCAGATAGCGCTGCGCCACATGGCGCAGGCAGCAGGCCTGCACCCCGCGCTGGTGATAGGTATCTGAAACCGCCTTGAGCACGCCAGCCGACAAGCGCTCAGTGGGTATCGTCGAACCCCGCATCGCACGCTTTGACCAGCCACTGCCACTGGCCTGCGGCCGTGATTTGGCCGATTACCAGCTGGTTTATGAAACCTATGGTGAACTCAACGAGGAACGCAGTAACGCCGTACTCGTCTGTCACGCCCTGAGCGGTAATCATCATGCCGCCGGTTACCACAGTGCTGAGGATAAAAAACCCGGTTGGTGGGATGAGTGTATCGGCCCGGGCAAGCCTGTCGATACCGATCGTTTCTTCGTAGTGAGCCTCAATAACATAGGCGGCTGCCACGGCTCCACAGGACCCACTTCCATCAACCCCCGGACCGGCGAGCCCTGGGGCCCTGACTTCCCGCCGCTGCGGGCAAGGGACTGGGTCAACAGCCAGGCCCGGCTGGCGGACTATCTGGGTATCGATTGTTGGGCAGCGATAGTGGGCGGCAGCCTGGGCGGCATGCAGGCCATGCGCTGGGCGCTGGAATACCCGGACCGCGTCCGGCACTGCATCGTGATAGCCGCGGCCATGAAACTGAGCGCGCAAAACCTCGCCTTCAACGAGGTCGCCCGGCAGGCGATCATGTCAGACCCGGACTTTGCGGATGGCCATTACCAGGCGCGTGGCACGGTCCCCGCCCGGGGCCTGGGCCTGGCGCGCATGGTCGGGCATATTACCTACCTGTCAGATCACGCCATGGCCAGCAAGTTTGGCCGGGACCTGCGCTCGGGCAGTTTCGAGCAGGGTGACGAGCAAAACGTGGAGTTCCAGGTGCAGAGCTACCTGCGCTACCAGGGCAGCCAGTTCTCCGGCAGCTTTGACGCCAACACCTATATGCTGATGACCCGCGCACTCGATTATTTTGACCTGGCCCGCGAGTATGACAACGATCCCGTGGCAGCGTTTCGCCACTCAAGCTGCAGCTTCCTGGTAATCTCTTTTTCCACCGACTGGCGTTTTTCACCGGAGCGCTCCCGGGAGATAGTGAACGCCCTGATTGCGGCCGACCGGCCTGTCACCTACGCTGAAATCGAGGCGGACGAGGGGCACGATGCCTTCCTGTTGCCAATCCCGCGCTATATGGATGTGTTCTCGGCCTATATGCGCAGGGTGGGGGTAAGGAACTGATGCGCCTGGACCTGACCCACATCCAGCGCTGGATCGTCCCCGGCTCCAGGGTACTCGACCTGGGCTGCGGTAACGGCGAGTTCCTGCAACTGCTGCGGGACCAGCGGCAGGTGCGCGGAACCGGCATCGAGATCGACCCGCATGAAATTACCAGCGCTATCGCCCGCGGCCTGAATATCGTCGAACAGAACCTTGACCGGGGTTTGGCCAACTTTCCCGACCAGAGTTTTGATACCGTGGTGTTGGCGCATGCCCTGCAGGCGGTACACTTTCCCGACCGGGTGCTGGACGAAATGCTGCGCATCGGCCGCGAGGGCATTGTGACCTTCCCCAATTTCGGCCACTGGCGCTGCCGGCTGTATCTCGGCACCCGGGGCAAAATGCCGGTGTCGCGTTTTATGCCGTATAACTGGTACGACACACCCAATATTCATTTTTGCACGGTGAAAGATTTTGAGGCGCTCTGTGAGCAGAAAAATATCCGGATACTGGCGCGGGACGTGGTGGGCAACACCGAGCGACAGCCACTGCTGGCCAGCACCTGGCCCAACCTGTTCGCCACCACGGCGATTTACCACATTACCCGCTGATATGGTTGCATTGGCCAGATGTCTACTGCTCGCAAGCCTTGTCGTGTGGGGCATTGCCGACGCCGCGGCACAGCAATCGGAGAGGTTTGGACCCTATGAGCTGCACTACAGTGTGGTCAACACCACATTCCTGGCGCCGGAGGTCGCGGCCAACTACGGCATCGTACGTGGCAAGAAGCGGGCCATCCTCACACTCGCGGTGCGCGAGCACATCGGTGACAGCAGTGAAACAAGGGTCACGCAGCTGCAGGGGCACACCTGGGACCTGATCCAGAACCAGACGCTGGACTTCCTCGAGATCCGCGAGGGCGAGGCCGTTTACTATATAGCGGACTTCAAATTCATCAACGAGGAATGGCGCTTCTTCGAAGTGAACTTCAGGCCCGAGGGCGCGGAGCAGACCTACACGTTCGAGTTCAAGCACCAGCTCTACGTCGACCAATGAACAATTCACCACAGGGGCGGGTCGTGGTACTGGCCAGCGGCAACGCCGGCAAGCTGCGAGAGCTCGCGGGCATACTTGCGCCGCTGGGGATGCTACTGCAATCACAGGCTGATTTTGATGTCCCGGAGGTCGAGGAAAACGGGCTCAGCTTTGTTGAAAACGCGATCATCAAGGCGCGGGCGGCAAGCCGGGCCAGCGGACACCCGGCGATCGCCGATGACTCCGGCCTGGAAGTGGATTTTCTGGGCGGCGCACCCGGAATTCACTCCGCGCGGTATTCAGGCGCGGGCGATGCCGCCAACAACAGCAAACTGCTGGCCGCACTCGATGGGCTGCAACCGGAGCAGCGCAGCGCTCGCTTCCAGTGCGCACTCGTCTATATGCGCCACCCCCTGGACCCCATGCCCCTGGTCTGCCAGGCCAGCTGGGAAGGGCGCATCCTCGAAGCCCCCCGCGGTGCCAACGGCTTCGGCTACGACCCGCTGTTCCATGTACCCGAGCACAACTGCAGTTCTGCCGAGCTGGCGCCGGAACTGAAAAACCGGATCAGCCACCGCGCCCGGGCCAGCGCGCTTCTGCTCGAGGCCCTGCGCCAGCGCTGATGCAAGCCATTCCCCTGGGCCTTTACATCCACCTGCCCTGGTGTGAGCGCAAATGCCCCTACTGTGATTTCAACTCCCACGAGGCCCGGGTTATCCCGGAAGCAGACTACGTGGATGCCCTGTTGCGGGACCTGGAAATCGACAGCGCGCTGGCAGCGGGCCGGACTGTTTCGAGCCTGTTTATAGGCGGTGGCACCCCCAGCCTGTTTTCCACCCGGGCGATAGCCCGGCTGCTGGCCGGTATCGGTTCACTGGTGGAGTTGTCGCCTTCACTGGAAGCGACCATGGAGGCCAACCCGGGCAGTGCCGAGGCCGAAAAGTTCGCCGGCTTTCGGGCCGCGGGTATCAATCGGCTGTCCCTCGGTGTACAGAGTTTTGACGATACGCAGCTGCAGGCGCTCGGCCGTGTCCACTCCAGCGACCAGGCCCGGGCCGCCATCGAGTACGCCCGGGAGGCGGGGTTTAAAAGCTTCAACATCGACCTGATGCACGGCCTGCCCGGGCAAACCGTGGCAGGTGCCGAGGCGGATTTAAGCGCCGCGCTGGCCTATGGCCCGCCCCATCTGTCCTGGTACCAGTTGACCATCGAGCCAAACACCGTGTTTCACAAACGGCCACCGCTGCTGCCGGTCGAAGACGCACTGGCGGAAATACAGGAAGCCGGGGAACACATTCTGGTGGCCGCCGGCTATCGGCAGTACGAGGTTTCCGCCTATAGCCAGCCCGGGTTCCGCTGTCGTCACAACCTCAACTACTGGTCGTTTGGTGACTATCTGGGCATTGGCGCGGGGGCGCACGGCAAGGTCAGTTGCGCGGACGGCAGCATCCAGCGCTACGCCAAAAAGCGCCAGCCGGCTGACTACATGGCTGCCGCGGGGGAGACGTTCACCGCCAGGCGGCACGAACTGTCAGCAGTCGACCGCACCGGCGAGTTCATGCTGAACGCGCTGCGCCTCAACGAGGGTTTCAGCCTGGACCAGTTCAGCGGGCGCACCGGGCAGGACCCTGCTGCCATCGAAGCTACCCTGCAAAACCTGGCGCGGCGGGGATTGCTTGAAACCGAGGGCGAACAGATAAGGGCGAGCGAGCTGGGCCGGCGCTTTCTCGACACCGTCATCGCCGAGTTCTTCCCCGACCAGTAGACCGGCAGGAGCGGTTTCAGGGGGCTGGCGCGCGGCGCCTGAATACCAGATCCCACACCCCGTGTCCCAGGCGCTCGCCGCGCAATTCGAACTTGGTAAGTGGGCGGTAGTCGGGCCTGGGGGCAAACTCCCCCTGACCGCACTCGTTGACTATGCCGGGCTCGGCGGAAAGGACTTCCATCATCTGCAGGGCATAATGCTCCCAGTCAGTGGCCAGGTGCAGCGTTCCGCCCTCTTTCAGCCGGCTGACCAGCCGGGCGATAAAGGGCGGCTGGATCAGACGTCGCTTGTTGTGCTTCTTCTTGTGCCAGGGGTCCGGGAAAAATATCTGTATGCCATCCAGGGAGGCGGGCGGTATGCAGTCCTGCAGGATCTCCACGGCATCGTGGCAGTACACACGGATATTATCGACACCCTGTTCCGCCATCGTGTGCAGCAGTTTGCCAACGCCCGGGCGGTGTACCTCGATTCCGACAAAATTGGTGGCGGGCGCTGCGGCGGCCATGTCCACCAGGGACTGGCCCATACCGAAGCCGATCTCCAGCACCCGCGGACCGGCCCTGCCGAAGCAGGCGTCGAAATCCAGAATGCCGTCGCCATGTTCCAGGCCCCAGCGTTCCCAGTTCTGGTCAAAGGCGCGTTGCTGGGCCGGGGTCATGCGACCGGTACGCAGGACGTAGCTGCGAATGGGTCGCCTGGTTTCAGATTCAGTCAAACCGGTGTCAGGCCAGCAGTTTCCAACTGGCGGCCGCCAGGCAGCCCCAGCCGGCGATGAATGCCAGCCCACCCAGCGGGGTAATCGCACCCAGCCAGCGCACGCCGCTGAGACTGAGCAGATAAAGGCTGCCGGAAAACACCACTATGCCAAGCATAAACAGCCAGCCGCTGCTGCGCAGCAAGGTGACATTGGGATGGCTCAGGGCGATTACACCGACGGCCAGCAGGGCCAGACTGTGGTAGAAATGGTACTGCACTGCCGTCTGGAAGATACCCTGAGCGTAGTCGTCCAGGCGACCCTTGAGGGCGTGGGCGCCGAAGGCGCCGAATGCCACTGCCAGCATGCCGCTGCAAGCGGCCAGGGTAATGAATAGTTTAGCCATGGGTGATGAAGTGATGTCCTGTCCGGCTAATGATCATGGATTCGGCGGGCTCGCCAACAGGGCTACCCGCCGGGGAGCACTCGTCAGGCGGCCATCGCGGAGCGCAGCTTCTTCATCGCGCCCTGTTCCAGCTGCCTGATTCGTTCCGCAGAGACATTATAGCGGGCCGCGAGCTCATGCAGGGTCGCCTTTTCATCTGCCAGCCAGCGCTGGGCAAGGATGTCGCGGCTGCGCTCATCGAGCTCCGCCAGCGCCTGGTGCAGACGCTCCTCGCTGCTTTGCTGCCAGTCACTGGACTCTGCCGCAAGGGCGGGGTCGGCGCTATGGTCTTCAAGGTAATACTGAGGGGCTTGCCAGCCATCGTCTTCATCTGCACCCTGCGGCGCGTCATAAGCCAGGTCGCGGCTGCTGAGCCGGCCTTCCATGCGATGCACTTCCTTTACGTCCACACCCAGCTCGTCCGCCACCGCACGGGCTTCGTCCGCGCTCAGCCAGGCCAGGTCTTTCTTGGCACTGCGCAGGTTGAAGAACAGCTTGCGCTGGGCCTTGGTGGTCGCAACCTTGACGATGCGCCAGTTGCGCAGGATATATTCGTGCATCTCCGCCTTGATCCAGTGCACAGCGAATGACACCAGCCGCACGCCCTTTTCCGGGTTGAAGCGCTTTACTGCCTTCATCAGGCCCACGTTACCTTCCTGGATCAGGTCGGCTTCTGCCAACCCGTAACCCGAGTAGCTGCGGGCAATATGCACGACGAAACGCAGATGGGACATAACCAGCTCGCGCGCAGCGGCCAGGTTATCGTTGAAATACAAATCCTCTGCCAATTCGCGCTCACGCTCCGCAGTCAGTATTGGAATACTGCTGACGGCCTGGACGTACGCCGGGAGATTGGCTCCGGGTACCATCTGGTCGATAGGCTGCAGGTTCTTACTCATTCTGTATCTCCATGTTAGCCGAGTGATTTTAGCACTCTTTGTATTAGAGTGCTAATCGCGGAAAAGTTCACTTCTGGCCCGGAAAAATTCTTTTTTATTATTATATATCAATAGGATACGTTCTCTTCGGCAAAAAAACAGGCGGTGTGGATATCAGCGCGGCTGGATTTCCACGAGATGCCGCGCAACCGCCAACCAGGCGCCCGCCAGCCCCAGCAGCCCACCGAGAATAATCAGGTTCAGCCCGCCCATTATGCCCAGCCCACGCAGCTGGAACTCGCTCTGGTAAGACATGGCAAGCTCGCTGACCGGTTGACGCAAAAACCAGAGGGAGGCCGATACCAGGATGGCGGCGAACAGCCCGCCCCCGACCCCGTACCACAGGCCGGTGTACAGGAAGGGACGCCGGACAAATGCGTTGCTGCCCCCCACCAGCTTGACGATGACAATCTCCTCCCGTCGACTCTCAATCGCCAGCCGGATGGTATTGCCGAGAATCAGCAGCACCCCCACCACCAGCAGGCCACCTACCGCCAGCACCAGTCGCCGGCTGAGCTCCATCAGGCTGTTGAGACGCTGCAGCCACTCCATATCGAGGACCGCCTGGGCCACGTCGGGATAAGCCTCCAGCTCGGCCCGCAGCGCCGCCGCGCTCGATTGCGCTGCACTATCGGCGGGCGACACCAGGATAAGGTGCGGCAGCGGGTTGCTGTCGAGACTGGCCAGCACCTCGGCAAACCCCGACAGGGTGCGAAACTCTTCCAGCGCTTCCGCCCTGGACACAAACTGGGCCTGGGCAATATCACCGCGACCGGCGAGCTCTTCCTGCAACTGCCGCGCCCTGTCGTCACTGACGCCGTCCTGCAGGAACAGGGATATCTGCGCCGGGCTGTCCCAGCTGGCGCTCAGCTGGCCGACATTATCCAGCGCCACGTCCAGTCCCGTGGGCAGGGCCAGGGCGATACCGATCACCAGCCAGGTCATGGCGCTGGAAAACGGGTTGTCGAGCACCCGGTTCATGCTGTCGGCAGCCGAGAGGCGATGATGTATCAGCCAGCCATTGAACTGATCCCGCCAGCGGGTGCGACTCTGGCTCGCGCCGTCACGCCTCCCCACCGGGGCGGTGCGCCCGGCGGCAGCGCGTCCACGCCCGATCAAGCTGCGCTCCCCGCGACCAGGCGCCCGTGGCGCAAGGTGATGATACGGTGGTGCAGACGTGAGATCAGGGCAAGATCGTGACTCGCGATCAGCACTGTCACTCCCACCTGGTTGAACTCCTCGAACAGCTGCATGATTTCAGCGGATAGCGCCGGGTCGAGGTTACCGGTGGGCTCGTCTGCCAGCAGGATCTTCGGCCTGCCGACCACCGCGCGGGCAATTCCCACCCGCTGCTGCTCACCACCGGACAGGGTGACCGGCATGGCCCGCTCGCGATCGAGTAAGCCCACCTTATCCAGTGCCGCCCTCACCCGCCGGCCCACCTCACGGTGATCGTAACCGGCGATAATGAGCGGCAGCGCCACATTGTCGAACACCGTGCGGTCCAGCAGCAGGCGATGATTCTGGAAAACAACGCCGATGTTCCGACGGTGACGGGGAATACCGCGGGGACCAATCGCCGCCAGGTTCTGTCCATCGACCATCACCTGGCCGCGCGAAGGGCGCTCCATCAGCATGATCATGCGCAGCAGGGTGGTTTTGCCGGCACCCGAGTGCCCCGTAATAAACACCAGCTCATCCCGGCCGATGTTTACACTCACCTCGCGCAGCGCGTCATGACCCTCGGCATAGCGCTTGCTCACCCGGTCAAAACTGATCATGCAGCGGCGTCATCCCCGGCAAAGAGGGCTTCGATAAACTGTTTCGCCCGAAACGGACGCAGGTCCTCCACCCCCTCACCCACGCCGATATAGCGGATAGGCAGGCCGAGCTTTCTGGCGATGGCAAAAATTACGCCGCCCTTGGCGGTGCCGTCCAGCTTGGTCAGGCTGATGCCTGTCACGCCCACCCATTGCTGGAACTGGGCTGCCTGGGACAGGGCGTTCTGGCCGGTACCCGCGTCGAGCACCAGCATCACCTCGTGGGGAGCGTCGGGGTCGAGTTTTGCCAACACCCGCACCACCTTCTTGAGCTCCTCCATCAGGTTGTCCTTGTTGTGCAGCCGGCCGGCGGTGTCGGCGATCAGGACATCCACATTACGGGCCTGGGCCGCCTGCAGCGCATCAAACAGCACCGAGGCACTGTCCGCCCCGGTGTGCTGCGCAATCACCGGCACTTTGTTGCGATCACCCCAGACCTGCAGCTGCTCTACCGCCGCTGCCCGGAAAGTATCCCCGGCGGCCAGCATGACTGAGCGCCCCTCGGCCATGTAGCGCCTGGCCAACTTGCCGATGGTGGTGGTCTTGCCAACCCCGTTCACCCCCACCATAAGGATGACAAACGGCTTTTTGCCCGCCACATCCAGCGGGCTTTCACAGGGTTGCAGCAGGGCCAGCAGTTCTTCCTGGAGGGCCGCGTGCAGGCCCTGTACATGGGTGAGCTCCTTGCGAGACACCCGCTGGGTGAGATGATCGATGATGTCCCGGGTGGCATCGACACCCACGTCCGCCAGTAACAGGCGCGACTCCAGCTCCTCCAGCAGGTCTTCGTCAATTTCCTTGCGGCCAAGGAAAAGGGTGCCCATGCCCTGTACCAGGTTTTCACTGGTGCGGCCCAGACCGCGCCGCAGGCGGGAAAAGAACCCGGCCTTGTCTGCAGGTTTTTCCTCCTTGTCGGTGTCCGCCACCTGCAATTCGGCGGCGGGGCTGGTGTTCGGGGCCGGCTCGGGATGGGGAGTCGGCTCCTGCCTGGGCTCTGGAGCGGGCGCTTGCGCAGCGGCAGGCCCGGTAACGACAGGCTCGGCAGTGGCGGGCGCGGTATCGGAGGATACGGACTGTTCATCCGTGCCTTTTTTGCGTTTGAAAAATTTCATAATTGTCGTGCTAGAGTGAGCGCAGGCGGACGCCTGCGAAAAACGACTATCCTAACACCCTTGCTCAAAGCGACGAAATGGCCAGAACCGGCAAACGCACAGTAAAGCGCAGCACCCTGCGTATCATAGGGGGGCAATGGCGCGGGCGCCGACTGTCATTTATCCCGGCCGAGGGCCTGCGACCCACCACCGACCGGGTGCGCGAAACCCTGTTCAACTGGCTGGCTCCCGCGATCCACGGCGCCCGCTGCCTGGATCTGTTCGCGGGGAGCGGCGCACTCGGTCTCGAGGCGCTGTCCCGCGGCGCCGCCAGCTGCGACTTCGTGGATACCTCGGACACAGCACTGCACCAGATAAAGGAGCACCTGGGCATACTGCAGGCCCAGGCGCTGGGCCATTGCCACGCTGCTGACGCCCTGACGTTTTTGCAGGGAGCCCGGGTCGGCTACGACATCATTTTCATCGACCCGCCATTCGGCAAAGCCCTGGTTGACCCTGTATGCGGGCAGCTGGCTGGTTCAGCGCTGGTGGCCAGCGGCGGCCTGGTGTATGTGGAGACGGCTGTGCGCGACCCCGTGCCGACGGTACCAGGCGACTGGCGGCTGCACCGGGAAAAAGTCGCGGGCGAGGTGATATACCGCCTGTTTGAACAGGCAGGCTGACCCGGAACAGCGGTCTCGTTGTGACACCCGGGTAAATTGTTTACCATCCGCAGCTTCTGCCGCCAGCACAGGCCCGTCATATGCGCACCAACTCTGTCATCTATCCGGGCACTTTCGATCCGATCACCAACGGCCATGTGGACCTGGTGGAGCGCGCTGCCCGACTGTTCGACCGGGTGGTGGTGGCGATAGCGCACAGCGAAAAGAAAACACCGCTGTTCATGCTGGAACAGCGGGTCCAGCTGTGCCAGGCATCGCTGTCACACCTGGATAATATTGAGGTGGTGGGTTTTAACAACCTGCTGATCGATTTTGCCAAAAGCCAGGGAGCCAGCTGCGTGCTGCGCGGCCTGCGCGCTGTGGCGGACTTTGAATACGAGTTCCAGCTGGCCAACATGAACCGCGCCATGTACCCGGCCTTCGAGAGCATCTTCCTGACACCCTCGGAGCACCTGTCCTATATTTCAAGCTCACTGGTACGGGAAATTGCCGCGCTCAACGGCGATGTCAGTCCGTTTGTGCCGGAGCCGGTCAACCAGGCCATACGGCAGCGCTATCCCGCCGTGTGAGCAGGTGTTGCAGGAAAACTGACATGCCGACCGGCGGGGGCGACGGCCGGGACAGAAGGGTCAGGCTCTAATCGTCAGCCTGCGCCTTACGACGCTCGTACTGTTCAATGTCCTTGTTGGTATAGCCCGACTGCCGGCATCCCAGGCAGCGCATGAAGGTCTGCTCTCCCGGACCCAGAATCAGGGTATCGGCCGCCTCGTTGGCATTGCCAGCCAGCAGAGTAAAGGGCAGGCTGACCAGCCACAGGGCTGCCCCTCCAACGGTCATTGCCAGTCCGATCGGACGGGCGACAAAAAAGTCCCCTACCATGGCGCCGGCACTGGGGTTTTCATCGAGAGCCCCCTCGTGCGCCACCATCGCCGTGCTCTGGGCGAGCAGAGACTGCGGCAGCATAAGACAACAGATAAGAAGGGCAGCGGTAACGCGGCCCGCGCGTGGCATTATTTTCATATTAACTCCCGGGTTATCGTCCCGTTTTCCCCTGTTCTTTTGCAGTGTAGCCTGTTCAGCGCTGGCAGGTCACGCAGAAAACTGTAGATCGCTGACCCAGGCGAATCTCCCGCAATCGGGCCTGGCAATGCTTGCAGGAGTCACCCCCCCGACCGTAGACATAGAGCTGCTGGGCAAAATATCCCGGCTTGCCATCACCCCCGACAAAATCTCGCAGCGTAGTCCCGCCCTGCTCTATAGCAGAAGTGAGCACTTGCTTAATACTGTGGGCGAGCGTGTTGTACCGGGCCTGTGAAACTCGGCCCGCAGCGCGGCGCGGATGGATGCCAGCCAGAAAGAGGACCTCGTTAGCGTAAATATTACCAACTCCGACAACCACTTTTCCGTCCATGATGAAGCTTTTGACCGGGACGGAGCGGCCCCTGGAAAGCTGATAGAGGTAATCCCCGTCAAATGCGTCGGACAGGGGCTCGGGCCCGAGATTGCTGAGCAGCGGATGCTGCTCTCCCGGCGCCAGCCAGAGGAAACAGCCAAACCGGCGGGGGTCGTGAAAACGCAGGCACGCACCGGAGCGCAAGCGAATATCGATATGGTCATGCCTACCGGGCGGCTCGGTGGCATCCACCACCCGCAGGGACCCCGACATGCCCAGGTGAACCAACAGCGAGCCAACGGCGGTCCTGAACAACAGGTATTTGCCGCGCCGCTCGACGCCCTGGATTGTCCGGTTCGCAATCAGCGCGCTCAGTTGCTGCGGCACCGGCCAGCGCAGACGCGACTCGCGCACAACCAGTTCACGCACCACCTGGCCCTGGCAGTAGGGGGCGACACCCAGGCGGGTGGTTTCAACTTCTGGTAATTCCGGCATAGCTTCCAGGCCTGGCCTTCATCGGGTTTGCTCCAGTGCGCGCACTGAGCGCCACCGGCTACAAACAAAAACCCCGGCGGAGGCCGGGGTTCTGGGATATATCAGCGCAGGACGGCTCTACTTGATTTTGCCTTCCTTATACATGACGTGCTTGCGCGCCACCGGGTCAAACTTCTTCATTTCCAGCTTGTCGGGTGTAGTGCGCTTGTTCTTGTCAGTGGTATAGAAATGCCCTGTACCAGCTGAAGAATTCATTCTGATCTTGTCTCGCATCGATATTCTCCCTTAAACCTTTTCACCGCGGGCACGGATTTCGCCCAGCACCTGTTCAATGCCATTCTTGTCGATTATACGCATGCCCTTGCTTGAAACACGCAGGCTCACAAAACGCTTCTCTGACTCTACCCAGAACCGGTGATGGTGCAGGTTAGGCAAAAAACGACGCCGTGTGCGGTTCTTTGCGTGTGAAACATTGTTTCCGGTTACCGGACGCTTGCCGGTCACCTGACATACTCTTGCCATGGTCTTCTCGCTCCCAAAATTACGCGGGATTTAAGTAAATTGATGAGGTCGGGATGGTCGTACAAAAGGCCCCCGCCGCGCAGAGCGCGACTTTATAACAGAACACCCGGGCCATATCAAGGGAAAGATCGAATCGGCCGGCAGCACTGTTCCTTCTATATAAGGCCCTCCCGGGCGAAAGAAAACTCCCTGCCACGGGCGATTATGACATGGTCCAGCACCCGGATATCGAGCAGGCCCAGGGCAGCGCAAAGTCGCTCGGTAATACGCCGGTCTGCGCTACTTGGCTCGGCCACGCCGGAGGGGTGATTGTGGGCGAAGATGACCGCCGCCGCGCGATGCTGCAGGGCGCGGGTAGCCACCTCCCGCGGATATACCGCGGCGCCATCGAGCGTACCGAAAAACAGATCATCACAGCACAGCACCTGGTGCTGGCTGTCCAGAAAGATACAGCAGAACACTTCCCGTTCATGGCTGCCCAGGTGGTAATGCAAAAAGCGCAGGGTTTCGTCCGGGCTGGACAGGACATCGCTGCTGCGGGCCGCCTGCAGCGCCTGGCGCCGGGCCATCTCCAGGGCGGCCCGCAACTGGGCATACTTGGCGTCGCCGACGCCGGGCCAGGCCACCAGCCGGGCGCGATCCACGCGCATCAGGCCGCTGAGTCCGTCGAACTGCTCCAACAGATCACACGCCAGTTGCAGCGCGCTGCAATTGCGATAGCCCGAACGCAGCATAATCGCCAACAGTTCCGCGTCCGACAGGGCCTGCTCACCGCGCTCGAGCAGCTTGTCCCTCGGCCCCTCCCCCGCCCGCCACTGGGCAATACCCATCGCTCTCCTCCCTGAGCCCCGCCGGGCGCTTGTGTCAAAACCGTTAGCGGGGTGGTATCTTTCCCATCCCTTCGGCTATTTTCCCAATTTGGGCATGTGAATGGCACATCTTTTCAATCGCAATGTACTGCTGGGTGTCAGTGGAGGCATCGCCGCCTACAAGTCGGCTGAGCTGGTACGACAATTGCTGGAGCAGGGCGCAACCGTGCGCGTCATCATGACCCGCGGCGCCCAGGAATTCATCACCCCCCTCACCCTGCAGGCACTGTCGGGCAATCCCGTGCATACGGAGCTGCTGGATGCCGAGGCAGAGCTCGGCATGAGCCATATCGAACTCGCCCGCTGGGCAGACCTGCTGCTGATCGCCCCTGCCACCGCAGACCTGCTTGCCAGGCTGGCGGGTGGCCGGGCGGATGACCTTCTCACCACCGTGGCCCTGGCGACCGCCGCCCCGCTGCTGTTGGCACCGGCCATGAACCAGCAAATGTGGCGGGACAAGGCCACCGCTGCCAATGTTGCGACACTGCGCGCACGGGGCTGTGCGCTGGTGGGCCCTGCCAGTGGTGAGCAGGCCTGTGGAGACATCGGCCCCGGGCGCATGGAGGAACCCGCGGTGATCGCGGCGACGGCGGCAAGCCTGTTCGAAACCGGCCTGCTGGCCGGTAAACGCGTGGTCATTACCGCCGGCCCGACCCGGGAAGCGCTGGACCCTGTGCGCTTCATTTCCAACCACAGTTCGGGAAAGATGGGTTACGCCCTGGCACGGGCCGCGGCAGACGCGGGTGCCCGGACAACCCTGGTGAGCGGGCCGGTCACCCTGCCCGCGCCCGACCATGTCAGGGTGTTACAGGTCGAAAGCGCCAGCCAGATGCTGGAGCAGAGCCTGCAACTGCTGCCCGAATGCGACATATTTATAGGCTGTGCCGCGGTGGCGGACTACCGCCCGGCGGCCGTTGCAGTGCAGAAAATAAAGAAGGGCCCCGAGGAGATCAGTCTGCAGCTGGTGCGCAACCCCGATATTGTGGCGGCCGTCGCCGCCAGTGAAAACAGGCCCTTCACGGTGGGCTTCGCGGCAGAAACCCAGGACCTGCTGGCACATGCACGGGACAAAATGGCCCGAAAAGGCCTGGACATGATTGTGGCCAACGATGTTTCCGACAGGTCTATCGGCTTCAACAGCGATGATAATGCAGCCACCGTACTATGGGCCGACGGCGAACAGGTGCTGGCCCTCGCCGGCAAGGCAGCGCTGGCCCGCCAGATCATCGAGCTCATAGCCGGCCGGCTGGTAACAGCCGATAAATGCAATTAAATCCGCCAGCGCATTTATGTGGCCCGCACAGCGTAATATCATGGCCCGATAAGATGTTGGACTGAAACGCATAATGATCAAGCGAAAAACAAGCGCAGCCCCTGACAAGAAGCCGGGCAAGCAAAGCAAGAGCGCAAGCAAGCCCCAGGGTATTGCGGCGAAGGGCAACGCCCTGTACCGCATCATCGCTATCGCCATGCTCGCTCTGGTGGCCCTGATCGGACTGGGGTTCGCCTACCTGATGCTGCTGCGGGAGCCTGCACTGGAGCAGTCACAGATTGAACGGGTGACCGCTTCATTTGCTACCCAGCAGGCAACCGCTGTTCACCAAATGATCGCCGGGCTCTCCAGGCGCATGCAGGGCGCAGCCAAATCGCCCCTGGCGCTGTCGGCAATCGCCAGCCAGTCCAATGAGGACATCGGCCTGGTCGAGCAGGCGATGCTGGATTACTTTCCCGAAGTCATCAGCCTTCGCATTATTCCCATGGGTGAGATGGGTACCGCGGATTTCGAGGGCGGCAGCCAGGGATTGCGCAACCATATTGAAATCGACATGGTACGCCGCGCCGGCGCCGGCGAGACCCCGCTCCCGGAATCGTACAAGTTCGAGGATCGCTGGATGACCTCGCTCGCAGAATTGGTGACCCACCCCCGCATCACCAACCGCAGCGCAGTAATAATAGCCACTATCGACAATCAACTGCTGTCCGACCAGCTCGTTTCACTGGACCCCGGCGCCGGCAAATTTGCGCTGGAGCAGGTTTATATCAGCAGTGCCAACAAGGAACGCAGGGACACAATCGCCAGATCCGGCAGCGGGGACGGCGATGCCTTCTCGCACAGCGTCAGCGTACCGGACAGTAACTGGTCAGTGGTCTTTACTCCCTCCCGACGCCTGCTCAATGAACTGGCCATCGATTCAAGCCACCTGTTGGCGGTGCTGGGCTTATGCCTGTTGGCCGCGATCGGCGCCCTCGCGTTCGTAGTCTCGATGTTCAATCGCACACTGGATACACAGATCAACAAGCTTATATCCGCCGCCGATGTGAAATCGCCGCTTGAGCTGAGCGTTCCCGGGCTCGTCTCTGTTGCCAAGCAACTGCGCCGCGCCACACTGCGCACACTGCGCCAGGGCGGTGCGGGAACGTCCGCGAATCTACCCGAGGCCACTGTGGAGATTCTGCCGAGCCACGGTACGGACCTCACCAACCCCATGTTCCAGTCGGGGAGCATGCTGGATGATGACGGCGAGGAAGCCCTGGACCTCGACCTGGACCTCGCCGGAAACGTTGGGGAAGAGACTCGCAGTAAGACGGGCGAAGACGGGTTTCCGGACCATATTTTCAGGGCTTACGACATCCGGGGCAACGCGACGCTGGAACTCACCGATGAACTGGTCAGCCGCATCGGCAGGGCAATAGGCACCATCGCCGGCGAAATGGACGAGCAAACCCTGATCGTAGGCTGCGACGGCAGGAAGTCGAGCCCCCGGATCAAGGCAACCCTGATCAAGGCATTGATGGAAAGCGGCCGCGACGTCATAGACATCGGCCGCGTACCCACACCGATGATGTACTTCGCCACCCGGCATCTCAACTGCAGGTCCGGCATCATGGTTACCGGCAGCCACAACCCTGCTGAGGATAATGGGCTGAAGATAGTGCTGAACCAGAAAACCATCGCCGCGGGCGGGGTCCTGCAAATCCAGGAGCGGGTTCTCCAGAACAAGTTCAGCACCGGCAGCGGGCGCATGATCCGGGAGGATGTGGTAAGCGACTATACCGATGAGGTGCTCAGTGACATTGCTATCGCTGTACCGCTGAAAATCGTGATCGACGCCGGCAACGGCGTGACCGGCAGCATCGCCCCACAACTGTTCGAGGAGCTTGGCTGTGAGGTTGTGCCGATGTACTGCGAGGTAGACGGCGAGTTCCCCAATCACCCCCCGGACACCAGTGACGAGGACAACCTGGACGACCTTATCGAGGCAGTGTTGCGGGAGCAAGCCGACTTCGGTGTGGCCTTTGACGGCGATGGCGACCGCCTGGCGGTGGTCACCTCCAGTGGCCGTATTGTCCGGTCTGATGTCCTGCTGATGATCTTTGCCAAGGATGTCGTTTCACGCAACCCGGGCGCCGATGTGGTATTCGACGTCAAGTGCAGCCGCAACCTGACCCAATTGATAACCCGCCATGGCGGTCGA
Organism: Haliea sp.; assembly: GCA_024642265.1. Lineage (GTDB taxonomy): Bacteria > Pseudomonadota > Gammaproteobacteria > Pseudomonadales > Halieaceae > JARRPM01. The sequence continues at coordinate 46,471 of JAHEBL010000013.1, forward strand.
CCCGTGTTGTGGAAAACCGGGCACGCCTTCATGAAGGAAAAAATGGCGGAAACCGGCGCCCTGCTGGGCGGTGAGTTTTCCGGCCATATGTTCTTCGGCGAGCGCTGGTACGGATTTGACGACGGTATGTACGCGGCCGCCCGGCTGGCCGAGATTCTAAGTACCCATGGGGACAGCCTGGACACCGCGATATCGGAGTTCCCCGCCACCGTAAATACGCCTGAAATCATTATTCCGGTAAGCGAAAGCCGTAAATTCCCGCTGATGGACAAGATTCTGCGCAACTGCGATTTTGCCTCCGGCAAGGTAAACACGATCGATGGTATCAGGGTGGATTTCACCGACGGCTGGGGACTGGTGCGTGCATCCAACACCAGCGCAGCGCTCACCGCCCGCTTCGAGGCGGACAGCGCGGAGTCGCTGGAAACCATCATGTCTGAATTTCGCGCCCAGATCGCACTGGTCGATCCGGATCTCGAACTCCATTTCTAGCCCCGTCTCCTGACTCGACGGGACCAATACAGGTCAAAAAAATGTCACTGAACCGTGAAGCCGCTCTTAATATCGCCAATGTCCTGACGGAGGCACTCCCCTATATTCAGCGCTTTACCGGCAAGACCATAGTGGTCAAGTTTGGCGGCAATGCCATGGTTGACGCTGAACTTCACGAGAGCTTTGCCCGGGACGTTGTGCTGATGAAACTGGTGGGCATGAACCCGGTGGTAGTGCACGGGGGCGGGCCCCAGATTGGTGCACTGCTGGCAAAACTCAATATACATACCGAGTTCGTCAACGGCATGCGGGTGACCAATGCCGAGACCATGGACGTGGTGGAAATGGTGCTCGGTGGCAGCGTCAACAAGGAGATAGTGTCCTCCATCAATCGCAACGGTGGCAAGGCGATAGGGGTAACCGGCAAGGACGGCCAGCTGATACGCGCCCGCAAGCTGACCGTAAGCCGTTTCAGCCCGGAACTGAATGCGTCGGAGATCATCGATATCGGTCATGTTGGCGATGTGGACCAGATAGATACCGAAGTGCTCGGTGTGATCCTGAGCAGCAACTTTATTCCGGTTATCGCACCCATCGGCTCGGACGCCAAAGGCAATACCTATAACATCAACGCCGACCTGGTCGCGGGCAAACTGGCCCAGGTGCTGCAGGCTGAAAAGTTGATGTTGCTGACCAACGTGGCGGGGTTGCTGGACAAGGAAGGCCAGGTTCTCACAGGACTCAGCACTGCGGAGGTGGATGCATTGATCGCCGATGGAACGATCAGTGGAGGCATGCTGCCAAAAATCGACTGCGCCCTGGAAGCGGTAAAGTCCGGTGTGGCCAGCGCCCATATCATCGACGGCCGTGTCCCTCATGCAGTGCTGTTGGAAACATTTACCAACGAAGGTATTGGGACACTTATCACAAATCGGCGCCAGTAATTCGCCCCGACAGTAAAAATCTCGGCGCATTGCACAGAGACTTATTGCAGGCATGGCAGGTAATCGCTAGCATTGGGCAACACGCGACTGACTGTGGACTGCCATGCCCCCCAGAAATTCCCAACGGCGTCAGCAAATCCTGGAAGCCCTTGCCCAGATGCTGGAAGCCAATCCCGGCAATCGCATTACCACAGCGGGGCTCGCCCGCGAAGTCGGGGTTTCGGAAGCAGCCCTTTACCGCCACTTTCCCAGCAAATCAAAAATGTTTGAGGGCCTCATCGAGTTTATCGAGGAGACCCTGTTCAGCCGCATCAAACTGATCCTCAACGAGGAGCGCACCGCCGAGGGTCGTTGTGAAAAAATGTTGATGCTGTTGCTTACCTTTACCGAACGCAACCCTGGCATCACCCGGATACTGACCGGCGATGCCCTGGCGGGTGAGACGGAGCGCCTGCATCTGCGGGTGGCCAAGTTGTTTGAACGCTTCGAAACCCAGCTGAAGCAGGTGATCCGGGAGGCCGAGATGCGTGAGGGCCTGAGACCGGTGATTCCCCTGCCTGCCGCGGCCAACCTTCTCATGGCAGCCGCGGAGGGCCGCATCTCCCAGTACGTGCGCAGCGGCTTCCAACGGCCGCCCACCACGGACTGGCCCCAGCAATGGGCGCTGATTATGCAGGGTTTTTTCAGGGAGGCGATCAGCCGGCCCATACCCGGGCAGGCCAGCTCACTGGTCAGCTGAGCGTTCAGCGACGCGGGTCGGCAGTCTCTTTTTCTCTTTCGGCTTGCTGCCTGGCCAACAGCGTCTGGCGCAGCTCCACCACCTCGAGCAACATTCCAAAGCGGTCGATATCTTTCTGGTACGCCGCCGAAACCTCCTCTATCTCCCTGGCACGTTCATTAATAGAGCGGTCCGTGGAAGCAATTTCTGACTGGATATTCTCTATTGCACTGATGCGGGCGACATCGACCTCGCGCCCGCTGCGCTCCATGTCCGCCGCCTGGGCCTGGTAGTTTTCAACCTGCTGTTTGAGCGACCGCTTATTGCTCTTGAGGATACTCAGGCGAATGCGTAAATCCCGCAGGGCTCGCTCCTTGGCGGCTTCGATATCTTCTATGGTGCTGTAACGCAGCAGCAGCGACTCGTCCCACTCGCGCAGGCGTCGCTCCTCGGCACTGGCGGCGGCCTCAAGTTCCTGCTGCGCATTGCGGACCTTTTTCTCCTCATCCGAGAGCTCACGGGGTACCACCCGCACAACCATGCCGTCCGCATTGAGAATTTCGTAACCATTACCAACATAGTCGGCCGGCACCTGGTAATCGACTACCGTTACACCATCCGCATTGATGTAACGGTACAGGTTGGCAGCCTGTACCGCCGTCGCGAGCAGCAGTGACAGGGCAGCAAGGGTGATATTGGCGCAGGTTCTGATCGACATCAGGCTAATATAGAGTCTGGGACCGCGGGGAACAAGTCAGACCCCATAGCTATCTCGATATTCCTTCATTGCCTGCAATGACGGGGCCAGCTCCTCTCCCCCCGCCTCAAGGTAGTCGATGATATGGCTCATATCGATGATGCTCAGTACCGGGATGCCGTATTCCCGCTCCAGCTCCTGGATAGCCGAGAGGGACCCGGCGCCGCGCTCCTGTCTGTTGAGACCCACCGCGACCCCTGCCAGTCGGGCTCCGGCGGCCGCAATCATGTCAATCACCTCGCGCACAGCCGTCCCGGCGGTAATCACATCGTCGATCACCAGCACCCTGCCTTCCAGGGGAGCGCCCACCAGCACACCACCTTCCCCATGACTCTTGGCCTCCTTGCGGTTGTAGGCGAACGGTATATCGATGCCGTGATGATCGGAGAGGGCAACCGCGGTGGTCGTCGCCAGGGGAATGCCCTTGTAGGCCGGACCGAGCAGGACATCGAATTCCACTCCGGAATCTACTATCCTGCGGGCGTAGCAACGGCCGAGTTCGGACAGGGCCCGGCCGGTGGCAAAAGCGCCGGCATTGAAGAAATAGGGGCTTATTCTGCCCGACTTGAGAGTAAATTCGCCGAACTTGAGCACATCGTATTGGCGCGCCAGTTCAATAAAATCAGTCTGGTAGGGGAGCATGTTATGGAGTCGTCCTTGTATCAGGCTTTGTATTGTGCAAAATCACCATATAAAATGCCTGCGCGCCGGTAAAATGGTCGCGTGATAATAAGCTCTGCCAGAAACACCCCAGTGGGCGGCAGACACCACAAGCTACAGCGGCATCAGCTGCGGTTTTCTACATTGGATTTTGTACCCGAGCCCCTGCCTGGCAGGTGAAAACCTCTGTCGGCGCGGGAAGCGCCATGATACACGCTCTCATTGCTAGGAGCCACGAATGAGAATCATCAGTTTCAGTGCTGACGGGATTATAAGCGCTGCGGAAAAAGGATTTTACGAATGGCTGAGCGAGCAGGACGCGGACTTCATCTGTATCCAGGACCTGCGCTGCTCGGAGTACGACCTGCAGGATAACAAGTACTTTCCGCAGGATTACAACGCCTACTTCCTGGACGATATCGATGGCAAAGCCAACGGTGTCGCGATCTATTGCCGCAAATTACCCAAAGCCATCATGACCGGCCTGGGTTTCGCCGATTTCGACATGGAAGGACGTTATATCCAGGCGGATTACGAGAGCCTGAGCGTTGGCTGCCTGCTGGCCCCGTTCGCCGAGCCCGGCAACAGTGATCAGCTGGCACGGAAAATGGCCTTCTACGAGCAACTGGGCGGCCACCTGCAGAAAGTGCGCAACAAACGCCGCGAGTTCATCATCTGCGGTAACTGGCATCTGGCGCACACCGCTGCCGATGTGCAGGACACCGACCGCAACAGCAATGCCCCGGGCTTTCTCACCTCGGAGCGGCAGTGGATGAATGAGCTGCTCGAGTCAGGCTACGTGGACGCCTTCCGGGAGGTCAACTCCGACCAGGACGAGTTCAGCTGGTGGCCCGAAGGCGACCGCGACAGCAACGGCTGGCGCTCGGATTTCCATATCATTTCCAAGGGCCTGCAGTACACGGTTGACTATGGCGCCATCTACAAGAGCAAGGAGTTTTCCAGCCACGCGCCTGTGATCATGGACTACGATATCGAGCTCTAGTGCCGCCCCGGTCCCGGCTCAGCCGGCCAGCGCGGCCTTCTGGCAGGCAATCAACTCGCTAATCCCCTCCTGCGCAAGATCCAGCATCGTATTGAGCTGATCCCGGGCAAAAGGTGCGGCCTCCGCAGTACCCTGGACCTCGATAAAGCCACCTGACTCACCCATCACGACATTCATATCAGTATCGGCGGCGGAATCCTCCGGGTAGTCCAGATCCAGCACGGGCACACCCTGGAAGACCCCCACCGACACCGAGGCCACCATCTGTATCAGCGGGTCCTGGGTGAGCAGCTTCTTCCGCTGCAGGTGGTTGATGGCATCGACGAGCGCGACACAGGCCCCGGTTATGGCCGCCGTGCGGGTTCCGCCGTCGGCCTGGATAACGTCGCAGTCGATGTTGATGGTGTATTCGCCAAGCCGGTCAAGATCCACTGCCGCCCGCAGGGAGCGGCCGATCAGCCGCTGGATCTCGACCGTCCGGCCGCCCTGCTTGCCCTGGCTCGCCTCTCGAGCCATGCGGGTGCCGGTGGAGCGCGGCAGCATGCCGTACTCAGCCGTCACCCAGCCGCGCCCCTTGCCGCGCAGGAAGCGCGGTACTCCCTGCTCCACTGACGCGGTGCAGATCACCCGCGTATCCCCGAACTCGACCAGCACCGCGCCCTCGGCGTGGCGGGTGAAATTGCGGGTAAGGTTGATATTTCTCAATTGCGATGGCGCACGGCCGCTGGGTCTTTGCATAAACTGGCTCCGGTTGGTTCCGCCCATTATACGCGAGGCAGTTGCCCGGGGGCGGCTAAAGTGTGATTCCGCGCAGGGCCTGGGCGAACGCACCGGCCTGTAAGCAAGGATAACAAGCTGCTACACTCGACGCCCTCGATCTGTTGCCCTGGGGCTCGCACCAAAACACATGATTCACAGCATGACCGCTTTTGCTCGCGAGAGCACGGCTACTGACCAGGGTGACCTGACCGTCGAGCTGCGCTCGGTCAACCACCGCTACCTGGATTGCACTTTCAAGTTACCCGACGCACTGCGGCCGCTGGAACAACGCCTGCGAGAGCTGGCGGGCAAGGCCATGGCCCGGGGCAAACTCGACTGCCTTATTCGCCTGCAGGTTCACCCAAGCCATGTCGGGGAACTGCAGGTCAATTCCGAACAACTGGACAAACTGCTTGCCGCCGCCGCACTGGTCACCGCAAGACTGCCCGGGGTGCGGCAGCCCAGTGCGCTGGACATTCTCCAGTTTCCAGGCATTTGTGGGGCTGATGATCATTCGGAAGATGATTTACAGGCGTCGGCGGAAGCGCTTTTTCGCAAGACCATTGAAAACCTGGTGGCCAACCGGCGCCGCGAGGGCGAAAAGCTGGCGACCCTGGTCCTCGACCGGCTGCAACAGGTGGAGGCTGCGGTGACGGCAACCCGCCAGGTTCTGCCGGTGCTGATGCAACAGCAGCGTGATCGCATCATCGCCCGTATCGGTGAGCTCGATATCGAGGTCGACCAGAGCCGGCTGGAACAGGAGCTGGTGCACCTGGCGCAGAAGGCCGACGTGGACGAGGAACTGGATCGCCTCGAGGCCCATATCGGCGAGGTTCGGCACATCCTGGAAAAGGGCGGCCCCTGCGGCCGTCGGCTGGACTTCCTGATGCAGGAGCTGAACCGGGAGGCAAATACACTGTCGTCAAAATCAACAGCCACCAGCACCACGCAAAGCGCGGTAGAGCTGAAAGTATTGATAGAGCAGATGCGCGAACAGATCCAGAATATCGAATAACGAGCCCCGCACAGGACCCACATGAGCAGTACAGGCACCCTTTTCACCGTATCAGCACCCTCCGGCGCGGGCAAAACCAGCCTCGTCAACGCCTTGATCGAAGGCGATCGGGAGCTGCGGGTTTCCGTCTCCCACACTACCCGGTCCATGCGACCCGGCGAGCAGGACGGGGTCAACTACCATTTCGTGGACGAGGCAACCTTCCGGGCCATGTTGCAACGATCCGAGTTCCTGGAGCACGCCCAGGTATTCGGCAACCTGTATGGCACATCCCAGACCTGGGTAGAGCAACAGCTCAGTGAGGGGACCGACGTCATTCTCGAAATCGACTGGCAGGGGGCCCAACAGGTAAAGCGGCTGATGCCACAGACCCAGGCCATTTTCATCCTGCCGCCTTCCAGGGCGACGCTGCAACAGCGACTGACCGCCCGGGGCCAGGACGATGGCGCGATCATCGCCGCGCGCATGGCCGAGGCCACGGAGGAAATGTCCCACTATGTGGAAGGGGATTTCCTGGTGGTAAACCAGGACTTCGACGAGGCCCTGGCACAGTTGCAGGCCATTATCAGTTGCCAGCGGCTGCGCACGGCGCGGCAGCAGGTAGAGCTCGAACAATTGCTGCGGGACCTCCTTAACTGAGCCCCGCCGGCGGCGGGCTGCCGGCATTTTCACGCTGGACGCACCCCCAGGGCTTGGGGGTATAATTGCGGGTTCCGCCGGCAAAGCTGTTTTACCCGGCTCAAGTCGTCTGGCGTTTGCCACTATCGCAAACAGGGCGCACCTTCGGCATTATTAACCCGCGCCACCGGCACCTTCGGTCACCGGCTGGCACACTCAACAATGGGAAGTATTAAGCAATGGCACGTGTAACCGTTGAAGATTGTCTCGAACATGTCGCAAACCGTTTCGAACTGGTCATGGTGGCCAGCAAGCGGGCCCGGCAAATGGCCACCGGCGGCAAAGACCCGATGGTCCAGGAAGAATCGGACAAGCCCACTGTAATCGCGCTGCGCGAAATTGCCGAAGGCCATATCACCCCGGACATTCTTCTTCGCGAGGATGAACTGGACGCCGAGCAGGAGCTCGCCGATGTAATGGAGGCCAGAGAGTCCCTGTAGTTTTTCCGGGGGCATCGAGGATCACTGATTAACAATGCAGACCATTGATGCCCTTGACACCACCCTGCGCAGTTATCTCAACCCCGAGCAGGCCAGCCACGTAAGACGCGCCTATTACTTCGCCGAACAGGCCCACTTCGGACAGGTGCGCCGCAGTGGTGAGGACTACGTAACCCACCCGCTGGCCGTTGCCGGCATCCTCGCCGACATGCACATGGACCACCAGAGCCTGATAGCCGCCATGCTGCACGACGTTATCGAGGACACCGGCATCCCCAAAACGGCCATAGGCAGCCAGTTCGGACCGACCGTGGCGGAGCTGGTAGACGGCGTCAGCAAGCTCACCCAGATGGAATTCGAGACCCTGGAAGAAAAGCAGGCGGAGAATTTCCAGAAAATGGCGCTGGCGATGGCCCGCGATATCAGGGTGATCCTGGTGAAGCTGGCGGACCGCCTGCACAATATGCGCACTCTCGGGGTACTCCAGACCAGCAAGGCCCGCCGCATCGCCCGGGAAACCCTGGACATCTACGCTCCTATCGCCATGCGCCTTGGCATGAATACCGTGCGCATGGAATTCGAGGACCTGGGCTTCAACGCGCTTTATCCAATGCGTGCCAGGCGCATCGACGCGGCCCTGCGCAATGCGCGGGGTCACCGCAAGGAGTTGGTGGACAAGATTCGCCACCAGATAGAAACCACGCTCGCCCAGGAGGGTCACGAGGTAGATGTGCTGGGGCGGGAGAAACACCTGTACAGCATCTACAAGAAAATGAAGTCCAAACGGAAGTCATTTTCCGAGATCATGGACATCTACGCCTTCCGTATTATCGTCGACTCGGTAGACACCTGTTACCGCGTCCTGGGCTGTATTCACAGTCTGTACAAGCCGGTGCCGGGCGAGTTCAAGGACTATATCGCCATCCCCAAGGCCAACGGCTACCAGTCGCTGCACACCGTCTTGATGGGCATGCACGGCGTACCTATCGAGATCCAGATCCGCACCCGGGAAATGGAGGCCATGGCCAACAACGGTATCGCCGCCCACTGGCTGTACAAAACCGACAGCCAGTCGACAAACGGCAGCCACACCCGCGCCAGGGAGTGGGTGCAGGGCCTGCTGGAGATGCAGCAGCGGGCAGGGAACTCGCTGGAGTTCATCGAAAACGTCAAGATTGACCTGTTTCCCGACGAAATTTATGTGTTCACCCCGAAAGGGCGCATTCTGGAACTGCCGCGCGGTGCCACGGCCGTTGATTTCGCCTACGCGGTGCACACCGACGTGGGAAACAGCTGCGTCGCCTGCCGGATAAACCGCCGTCTTGCCCCCCTGTCCGAACCGCTGCAGAGCGGCGAGACGGTGGAAATCCTGACCGCGCCCGGGGCAAGCCCTAACCCGTCCTGGTTCAACTACGCCGTGTCCGCCAAGGCCCGCACCAATATCCGGCATTTCCTGAAGAACCAGACCAGGGAGGACTCCGTCACCCTCGGCCGGCGCCTGCTGGACCGGGCCCTGGCGGCGTTCGACAGGAGCCTCGACCAGTTGCCGGAGGGGCAGCTGGCGGAATACCTCCAGCGCCACCACTACGAACAGCTGGATGACCTGCTGGAACAGATCGCCAGGGGCAACCGCCTGCCGGCCATTACCGCCCAGCAACTGCTGGGCGGGCACGGCGCCGATCCCACCCTGGCAGAAGGCAAGGCTGCGCCCGTAGCGATCCGCGGCACCGAGGGCTTCATGGTCAGTTACGCCCGTTGCTGTCACCCTATCCCGGGGGACCCGATAGAGGGCTACCTCAGCTCCGAGAAGGGCGTGGTTGTTCATCGTGAACGCTGCAAGAACCTGGCGGATATGCGGGAAAAGAGTGAGCGGCTGGTAGCCCTGCGCTGGGACGAGCTGGTTGAAGGCGAGTACTCGGTAGAATTGCGTATCGAGGTTGAAAACCGCCGCGGCATGATCGCCGTGATTGCCACCCGCATCAACAGCATGGGGGTCAACATCGAGAAGATCTCCACCGACGACAAGGACTACCAGTTCACCTACGTCGACCTGGAAATGCTGGTACACAACCGCGTGCACCTCGCCCATATCATGAAGCGCCTGCGCGCCATCAGTTCAGTGCGCAAGGTGACCCGAATCAAGAACTGACAGAAAGGCCCCAATCAACAGACCCAGGAGAACAGCAGTGAGCAACCGCGCCGTTATTTCCACCCCCGCTGCACCGGAGGCGATCGGACCCTATTCCCAGGCTATCAAGGTAGGCAACACCGTCTGGCTGTCCGGGCAGATCCCCCTGGTTCCCGGCTCCATGGAACTGGTCAGCGGCGACATCAGCGCCCAGGCCAGGCAGGTCTTCAGCAACCTGGCGGCGGTGGCAGAAGCGGCGGGCGGCAGCCTGAACCAGGCGGTAAAGATCAATATCTCCCTCACCAACCTCGCGCACTTCGCCGCGGTCAACGACGTCATGGCAAGCTTCCTGCAGGAGCCCTACCCCGCGCGCGCCTGCGTGCAGGTGGCCGCGCTGCCCAGGGGCGCAGACATTGAGGTGGAAGCCATCCTCGCGGTCTAGTGTTCTTCCGGCACTCTCCCGGGCTTCAGTCAGTCCCGGCCAGAACGGCCCCGTAACCACTGCGGTAATCCCCATATCTGAGCCTGTATCCACTGGCATGAAGTAAGCGGTTACTACAGCGCTTGTGCCCAGCAGGCATGGTTTCCCGTAAATTCTGGTCGGATATTCCCGGTGGCTGGCCAGGCTTTGCCGCCACCCCCATCTGCGCGGCCAGCCAGGCCTCTACTTCGAACTGGGGCGCAGGCAGGTCATCGACCCCGTTGTAGATCGGCTCGAGCCTCTGTCCCTCCTCGACCCGCTCCAGCAGATGACAGATAAACCCTGCGCAATCATCCCGGTGAATACGATTGCTGAAGCGCAGCGGCTGCTCCGGGCTCAGCTCACCGCGCCGTATTCTCTCCAGCAGGCGCCCTCCCGGATAGCCATAGATCCCCGCAAAACGCACGATGCTCACGTTGTGAGCCGACGTGAGCAGGCTGCGCTCCGCCGCGATAATCGCAAGCGCGCGCGGGTCATCCAATGAGAGCGGGCTGGTTTCATCCACCCAGCCGCCATCGCTCTCGGCGTATACCCGGGTGCTGGATACGCTCAGGACTGCCCGTGGTTGGTGATTGCCGAGTCCGGCCAGCAGGCTTTCTGCCGCCTGGCTGAAGCCGCGCTGGTAGCCCTCTACCGATCTGTCGCTGGGGTTGAAAGTGGCCACCACATAGTCGGGTTTCAGTGCGGCGATGAGCTGCGTACCGGCTGTCGCCGTGTAGTCGCCCGCGATACCGACGAACCCCTCCGGCAAGCGCGAGGGGTCCCGCCGCAGGCCGGCCACCTGCCAGCCTTTACCCTGCATTATCAGGCCGCTGCGGCAGCCCAGATCGCCGCAACCGACAAATAGAATGGAATTGCTCTTCATAATACTTTCCCCCGCTGGTTACACTATACGCAGCGCAGCCCCAGAATTCTCACCATGGCCCTTACGAATTTCCACCGCCACAAAAGCCCCGGACGCGTCCCCGGCCCCACGGTAACGGTTGGCCCGTGGCAGAGGCATCGGTGACCGGCATCGCCAGCATACCGGTGCGGGAGCTGCGTGGGGTGGGTCCCAAACTCGCTGACAAACTGGCGGATTACGGTGTGCACCAGGTCGAGGACCTGCTGTTCCACCTGCCCTTGCGCTACCAGGACCGCACCCGGATCACGCCGATCGGCGCTGCCAGGGAGGGTGCCGATATAGTGATAGAGGGGGAAGTGCGGGCAGCCGATATCACATTCGGCCGCCGCCGCAGCCTGGTCGCCCGTATCCAGGATGGTACCGGCACCATGACCCTGCGCTTTTTTCACTTCTCCGCGGCCCAGAAAAACGGCCTGCAGGCGGGTACCAGGCTGCGCTGTTTCGGCCAGGTGCGGCGCGGCAGCAGCGGTCTGGAAATGTTCCACCCGGAGTACCGCCCGCTACAGCAGGGCGAACAAACGGTGGAGGCGGCGCTCACGCCCATCTACCCCACCACAGCAGGCATCGGCCAGAACCAGTGGCGCTCTCTCTGCGGCCAGGCCCTGGCCCGGCTCCGGCGCGACCCGCCCCGGGACCTGCTACCCGAGGGACATCACCCCTACGACCTTGCCCGCGCCCTCGATTACCTGCATGCACCGCCACCGGATGCGCCCCAGGCGCTGCTGCGGGAGGGTGAGCATCCGGCCCAGCAGCGGCTGGCGCTGGAGGAGCTGGTGGCGCATAACCTGTCGTTGCAACACCTGCGCCAGAGCCAGCAGGCCGAGGGAGCACCCGCGCTGGCGCCGCGGCCGGATGCTCTGGCCGCCTTTCTGGCCAGCCTGCCGTTCGAGCCCACCCGGGCCCAGCAGCGAGTACTGGCAGAAATCGCCGACGATCTGTCCAGACCCGTTCCCATGCTGCGCCTGGTGCAGGGCGACGTTGGCTCCGGCAAGACACTGGTTGCCGCCGGCGCCGCCCTGCAGGCCATCGCCAACGGTTACCAGGTGGCTATCATGGCGCCCACCGAGATCCTGGCGGAGCAGCATTGGGCGAGCTTCAGCAACTGGTTCCAGCCCCTGGCGATCACCATGGAATGGTTGAGTGGTCGCACCAAGGGTAAAAAAAGGGTGGCCGCGCTGGCGCGCATCGGGTCCGGCGAGGCCGGGCTGGTGATCGGCACCCACGCGCTGTTCCAACAGGATGTGGCGTTTAATCGCCTGGGGCTGGTCATAGTCGACGAGCAACACCGCTTCGGCGTCCACCAGCGACTCGCGCTCACCGCCAAAGCGGCGCCAGGCCAGGGCAAGCCGCACCAGCTGGTCATGACCGCCACGCCGATCCCGCGTACCTTGTCCATGGTGGCCTATGCGGACCTCGACTGCTCCGTCATCGACGAACTGCCCCCGGGGCGGCAGCCTGTCACCACCGTGTTGATCGACAACAGCCGCCGCGACCAGGTGGTGGAACGGGTGGCCGCGGCCTGTGACCGGGGACGGCAGGCTTACTGGGTGTGCACCCTGATCGAAGAGAGCGAGGCACTGCAGGCCCAGGCGGCGGAGGCAAGCGCGGCGGAACTGCAGCAGGCCCTGCCGGGACTTGCTATAGGGCTCATTCACGGACGCATGAAGCCCGCTGACAAGGAAGCCGTTATGGCCGCGTTCAAGGCCGGCGAACTCGCCCTGCTGGTGGCCACAACGGTCATCGAGGTAGGCGTGGATGTCGCCAATGCCAGCCTGATGATTATCGAGAACCCCGAGCGACTGGGCCTGGCCCAGTTGCACCAGTTACGAGGCCGGGTTGGCCGGGGTCGGGATGCCAGCCACTGCGTGCTGTTGTACCAGTCACCGTTGTCGGCCTCGGGCAGAGAGCGCCTGGGCGCATTGCGGGACAGCTCAGACGGGTTCTATATCGCTGAAAAGGATCTGGAACTGCGGGGGCCAGGGGAGGTTCTCGGTACTCGCCAGACAGGACTGATGGAATTTCGAATCGCCCAGCTGCCTGCACACAAGCACCTGCTGGAGGAGGTACAGAGCATCGCCGACCTCATCCGCCGCCGCC
>JAHEBL010000014.1 GCA_024642265.1 Haliea sp.
GCGCCCGTGCCGGCGTTGGCATTGCCGGTATTGACCAGCAGGTAGCGGGGCTGCCCGGCACAGGCTTCCAGGTGCTCCCTGGCTACCGTGACCGGCGCCGCGCAAAAGGCGTTGCGGGTAAAGACCGCGGCGGCGACCGCGCCCGGCGCCAGCTCCATCAACACGAGGTCGCGGCGGCCCGGTTTCTTGATGCCGGCCGAAACCGTCGCCAGGCGCAAACCGGGCACCGGGTGCAGCACGCCCAGGGTATCGTTTCCTACCGCCATGTCAGTGCCTCCGGCTCAAAGCTTGCCGTGACACTGCTTGTACTTCTTGCCGCTGCCGCAGGGGCAGGGCTCATTGCGGCCGACCTTCGGCTGATCCCGGGTAAATGTCTGGGGAGTGGCCGCCGGCTCCTGACCCGCCTGTTCTTGCGCTTCCGGCGACGCCATGCCGGAGGCCTGGGCGTGCTGGAACGCCAGCTTTTCACGCTCCGCGGCCTCACGTCGCTGGCGCTCTATCTGCTCGGCCTCGTCCTGGCGTTGAATCTGCACGTGGCTGAGGAACTTCACCACCTCGTCCTTGAGGTTTTTCAGCAGCTGCTCGAACAGCTCGAAGGACTCGCGCTTGTATTCCTGCTTCGGGTTCTTCTGGGCATAGGCCCGCAGGTGGATACCCTGGCGCAGGTGATCCATGGTCGACAGGTGCTCTTTCCACAAGGTGTCCAGCACCTGCAGCATGATCTGCTTTTCGATCTTGCGCATGCCGGGTCCAACCCGCTCGCTCTTGGCGTCATAGGCCGCCTGCACTTCGTTGCAGATCTTCTCCCGCAGGGCTTCCTCGTGCAGCTGGTTATCCGCCTCCAGCCACTGCGCCAGCGGCAGGGTGATGGCAAACTCTGCTTCCAGTTGCTTCTCCAGCCCTGGTATATCCCACTGCTCCTCAACACTCAGCGGCGGGATGAAACTGTCGATCGCCTCGTTGACCACGTCGCGGCGAATCGCGGTAATGGTGTCGGACACGTCCTGCTCGCCGAGCAGGTCGTTACGCTGCTGGTAGATGATCTGGCGCTGGTCATTGGCAACGTCGTCGTATTCCAGCAGCTGCTTGCGGATATCAAAGTTGCGACCCTCCACCTTGCGCTGCGCCTTCTCGATGGCATTGGTCACCATGCGGTGCTCGATCGCCTCGCCTTTTTCCATGCCCAGGGCCTGCATAAAACTCTTCACCCGGTCCGAGGCGAAGATGCGCATCAGGTTGTCTTCCAGCGACAGGTAGAAACGCGACAGTCCGGGGTCGCCCTGCCGGCCGGCACGGCCGCGCAGCTGGTTGTCGATACGGCGCGACTCATGCCGCTCGGTACCCAGGATGTGCAGGCCACCGGCTTCCAGAACCTGCTGGTGGCGCTGCTGCCAGGCGGTGCGCAGTTCGGCCCGGGCGGCGTCGTCCATCGCCCCGGCGTGGGCCAGCTCGGCCTCAAGGTTGCCACCCAGCACAATATCGGTACCGCGGCCGGCCATGTTGGTGGCGATGGTAACCACCCCGGGGCGACCAGCCTGGGCGATGATCTCCGCCTCCTGCTCGTGGTACTTGGCGTTCAATACCTTGTGCTCAATGTTCGCCTTGCGGAAACGCGTGGACAGCTCCTCTGAGGTCTCCACCGAGGCGGTGCCCACCAGCACCGGGGCGCCCTTGGCCATGCAGTCCTTGACGTCAGTGACTATGGCGTCGAATTTCTCTTCCTTGCTCAGGTAGACCAGGTCGTTGAGGTCCTTGCGCTGCTGCGGCACATTGGTGGGGATCACCAGCACTTCCAGGCCGTAGATCTGGCGGAATTCAAAGGCCTCCGTGTCGGCGGTGCCGGTCATACCTGAGAGTTTCCGGTACAGTCGGAAGTAGTTCTGGAACGTCGTCGAAGCCAGTGTCTGGCTCTCGCTCTGGATGGAGACTCCCTCCTTCGCCTCTATCGCCTGGTGCAGACCCTCCGACAGGCGACGGCCGGGCATGGTGCGCCCGGTGTGTTCGTCTATAAGCACCACCTGCCCGTCCTGCACAATATACTCAACGTCCCGGTGGAACATGATGTGGGCCCGCAGGCCGGAATGGACGTGGTGCAGCAGGTTGAGGTTGGTCGCCGCGTAGAGACTGTCACCCTCCTCCAGCAGTTTCTCCCTGACCATCAGGGATTCGATGTACTCGTGCCCATCCTCCGTCAGTTCCACCTGGCGCTGCTTTTCGTCGACCGTGAAATGCCCTTGCTGGCCCTCTTCATCGCGCTTGAGCAGTGGCACCATGCGGTTGATCCGCTTGTAGAGCTCCGAACTGTCCTCGGAGGCGCCGGAGATGATAAGCGGGGTGCGTGCCTCGTCGATCAGGATGGAGTCCACTTCGTCCACGATGGCAAAGCTGAGGTCTCCCTGCAGTCGATCCTCAATGGCAAACGCCATATTGTCGCGCAGGTAATCGAAGCCGAATTCGTTGTTGGTGCCGTACACGATATCGGCGGTGTAGGCCGCCCGCTTCTCATCCTGCATCTGACCGGAACGGATCACACCGACCGAGACGCCCAGGAACTCATACAGCGGCTTCATCCAATTGGCGTCGCGGCTGGCGAGGTAGTCATTCACTGTAATCAGGTGAACACTGTTGCCGGCCAGTGCGTTGAGGTAGGCCGGCAGGGTGGCCACCAGGGTCTTGCCCTCACCGGTGCGCATCTCGGCTATTTTGCCCTCATGCAGGGCCATACCCCCAATAAGCTGCACGTCGAAATGGCGCATGCCGAGCACCCGCTCACCCGCCTCACGGGCGACCGCGAAGGCTTCGGGCAATAATTTATCGAGGCTTTCACCCGCGGCTACCCGCTGTTTGAATTCAGCGGTTTTGCCCGCCAGCTGCTCTTCACTGAGCGCTTTCATATCGTCGGCAAGCGCATTGATCTGCTTGACGACCTTGCCCATGCGCTTGAGCTCCCGGTCATTGCGGGTACCAAACAGTTTCTTCAGGCCATTGGTGATCATCGTATTTCACTTTTCCACATAGGGGTCTTTCGCCGGGGCGGACGCCACGACGGCTTGTTGATTAAGGGTAACCGGGGTCTAGCGGCGGGTGCGGCGGACGTAGCTCGACGGGTCTACAGGCCGGCCGTGCTTGTATACTTCATAGTGCACATGGGCACCGGTGGCGCGGCCGGTGGATCCGACCAGGGCAATGGGCTCACCCTTGCGCACCAGCTCTCCGGGGGACACCAGATTCTGCTTGTTGTGTGAATAGCGGGTGACGAAACCGTCGCCGTGTGAAATTTCCACCAGGTTGCCGTAACCGGACTCCCTGCCAACCCAGGTCACAACGCCGGCGGCCACCGCCAGCACGTCCGAGCCTTCCTTGCCAGCAAAGTCGATACCATTGTGCATCGATTTGCGGCCCGTAAACGGATCGGTACGCTGACCGTAGGGAGAGGAGATCCAGCCTTTTTCCAGGGGTTGGCCCGACAACCAGGTTTCATCGGCCAGTTTGCGGTTCTGGAACAGCGATTCGAGGATGTCCAGTTGCTGCTCGCGGTTATCGAGGCGGCCTGCAAACGTATCGACCTCGCCCGCGAGGTCCATGGTGTTGAAATTGACGCTGTACTCGCCGGCCAGTGGTCCACCCACCGCGGGGGGCTGGCTGAAATCGAACTCGCCATCACCGAGGTCGGCCATGGCTGTGAGGTGCTCACCGAGCGCATCCAGCCGGGTCATCCTGGCCTGGAGCTCGGCCAGATTGATGGTCAGCGCCTGCAGCTTCAGCTCCGCTTCATTCTGCAGGGCTTCCAGCCCGCTCGACTGCTTGTCCAGACCCTCCTGGATCGTGTCCAGGGCGACGCCGCGCATGGCACTCGCCTCGCTGTCCTGCCCGGCCAGGTAACCCACAGCCAGCATGCCGAGCGGAAAACCCAGGCAACAAAAGGACAGAAGGGCACGGGACCAGCGCCCCAACTCGATTGATCGGGAGCCGCCGTGCTTACCGCTAATAAGAATTACTTTCATTATGTAGAGGCGAGCTACAGTGTGGGCTGGTACTATGCCACAAAAATTGGGGGAAATCCACGGATCCGCTGTTCGCCGGGTTCAGCCCACTGCCGCCGGAGCCATGGCGTAGCAGATTGGCGCCGGGGCCTGGTCGCCAAAGGTCACCATTTCCCAGGCGTCGGGCTGGGCGATCAGGGCCCGCAGGGTGGCATTATTGAGCGAATGCCCCGACTTGTAGGCCCGGAACTCCCCCAGCAGACTGTGGCCGAGCAGGTACAGGTCGCCCACCGCGTCCAGCACCTTGTGTCGGACGAACTCATCTTCAAAACGCAGCCCGTCCTGGTTGAGAATCCGGTATTCGTCCACCACGATGGCATTGTCGACGCTCCCTCCCCGGGCCAGGCCCCTGGAACGCAGGTACTCGATCTCGTGAATAAAACCGAAGGTCCTGGCGCGACTGACTTCCTGGACGAAGGTCGTGGTCGAAAAATCGAGTTCGGCGTGAGCCTTGCGATCCCGGAACACCGGGTGGTCAAAATCGATGGTGAAAGACACCTTGAAACCGTCGAAGGGCAACAGGCTGGCCACCTTGTCGCCGTCTTCCACAGTGATTTTACGCTTGATACGAACAAACTTCTTGGCCGCATGCTGCTCGACCACGCCGGCGGACTGGATCAGGAACACAAACGGCGCCGCGCTGCCGTCCATAATAGGCACCTCGGGAGCGCTGACGTCGATATAGGCGTTGTCGATGCCCAGCCCCGCGAGGGCGGCCAGCAGGTGCTCCACAGTCGATACCCGCTCCCGCCCCACCACCAGGGTAGTAGAGAGGGTGGTATCGCCGACATTTTCCGCCCGGGCCGGCAACTCCAGCACCGGATCGAGATCGGTCCTGCGAAACACGATGCCCCTGTCGATCGGCGCCGGGTGAAGTGTCATATAGACCTTTTCACCCGTATGCAGGCTGACGCCCGTCGCCTTGATCGAGTTACGCAATGTGCGCTGTCGCATCCAAACTTCTCCAAACCTTCTAATTATTATGGTTTTGCCAGCGGCGGCAGCGCCGCTGTGGATAGCTATTCAGGCGACAGCATACTACCTAATCGGCCTGGCGACGCAAAAAAGCGGGAATATCGAAATACTCGTCGCCCGCGGCGTCTGCCGCCAGCGCCTGCCCGGCACCTGCCCGACGCGACTTGCGCATCGCGGTAGGCCGATCGAACTGCGCGTAATCAGGCTCAAGCTCAACATCGCTGGTCGCCGGCTTGGGCGCAGACTCAACCACCTGCAGGGGTGCCCTGATGGCCTCACTGCCCAGGCCTGTTGCTACAACCGTCACCCTGAGCTCATCCCCCATTTCGGGATCGATCACAGTACCTACCACTACAGTGGCTTCTTCCGAGGCAAATTCCTCTATGGTGTCGCCAACTTCGGAGAATTCGCCCAGAGACAGATCGAGTCCCGCGGTGATATTCACCAGGATCCCGCGCGCACCTTCCAGGTTGACATCGTCCAGCAGCGGGCTGTTGATCGCCCTTTCGGCTGCCTCGCGTGCCCGGTTCTCACCCCTGGCGCTGCCGGTACCCATCATCGCCATGCCCATTTCAGACATAACCGTGCGCACATCGGCGAAGTCCACGTTGATCATACCCGGCCGGATAATGAGGTCTGCAATGCCCTGGACTGCGCCCAACAGTACATCATTGGCTTCTTTGAAGGCATCCAGCAGACTGGTATTTTTCCCCAAAACCTCCAGCAGTTTCTCGTTGGGAATAGTGATCAGTGAATCGACGTGCTGCTGCAATTCGGCCACCCCTTCAGCGGCGATCTGCAGGCGCTTTTTGCCCTCGAACGGGAAGGGCCTTGTCACCACCGCCACCGTGAGAATACCCAGTTCACGGGCGATCTCGGCGACCACAGGTGCGCCGCCAGTTCCCGTGCCGCCACCCATACCGGCGGTGATGAACACCATATCGGCTCCCCGCAGGGACTCGGCGATACGGTCGCGGTCCTCCATGGCCGCCGCGCGCCCGATTTCCGGGTTGGCACCCGCTCCCAGACCCTTGGTGATATCGCCACCCAGCTGCAGCACAGTCTTTGATGCGATATCGGACAACGCCTGGGCGTCGGTATTGGCGCAGATAAAATCAACGCCCTCGACATTGTTGGCAATCATGTGTTTCACCGCGTTACCGCCGCCACCACCGACGCCGATGACTTTGATTACCGCACTTGAAGGTACATTTTCTATCAGTTCAAACATGGCCTTGCTCCCCTTGGTATTGATATGCCGCACTCACGCACGACGGTCTACTTCTGAAAAAAACTACTAAAAATTACTCTGCAGCCAGGCTTTCGCCCGGCCGAACAGACCCTCACCAGAACCACCGCTCTTACCGGCCGCTCCGCCACCTGCCTCCTGGTTGTGCTCTGCCCCGTACAGCAACAGACCCACGCTGGTGGCGTAGATCGGGTTGCGCAGGATATCGTTGAGGCCCTGCACAGATTGCGGATAGCCCACCCGAACCGGCATGTGGAAAATTTCCTCCGCCAGCTCCACCACCCCTTCCATTTTTGAAGTGCCACCACTGAGCACCACGCCGGCGGGCACAAGGTCCTCGTAACCGCTGCGACGCAGCTCGGCCTGGACCAGAGTGAAAAGCTCGTCGTAGCGCGGCTCAACAACCTCCGCGAGGGCCTGGCGGGACAGATCCCGCGGCGGTCGGTCGCCCACGCTGGGCACCTTGATGCTTTCATCTGCGCCAGCGAGCTGGGTCAGCGCACAGGCGTAGCGGATCTTGATTTCCTCGGCGTGCTGGGTCGGTGTCCGCAGGGCCATGGCGATGTCATTGGTCACCTGGTCACCGGCGATCGGTATCACCCCGGTGTGGCGAATTGAGCCATCGGTGAAGATGGCGATATCCGTGGTGCCGCCGCCGATATCGACCAGGCACACACCCAGCTCGCGTTCGTCGTCGGTGAGCACCGCGTAACTGGATGCCAGCTGTTCGAGGATGATCTCCTCCACCTCGAGGCCACAGCGGCGGATACACTTTTCGATGTTCTGGGCCGCATTCACTGCGCAGGTCACCAGGTGCACCTTGGCCTCCAGGCGCACCCCGGACATACCCAGAGGCTCCTTGATGCCCTCCTGGTTGTCGATGACGTACTCCTGCGGAAGGATATGCAGAATTTTCTGGTCCGCCGGGATCGCCACAGCCTGGGCCGCGTCGATCACCCGCTCCAGGTCCAGGCTGTAGACCTCGCGATCCTTGATAGCGACGATGCCATGGGAATTGAGGCTGCGAATATGGCTGCCGGCTATGCCGACATACACCGAATGGATCTGGCAGCCGGCCATCAGCTCGGCCTCTTCCACCGCCCGTTGTATGGACTGCACCGTTGACTCGATGTTTACCACCACTCCCTTCTTCATTCCCTTGGACGGATGGGAACCAATACCCACCACCTCGATACCGCCTTCCGGGTTGATTTCCCCAACAATCGCCACCACCTTGGATGTCCCTATATCCAGGCCGACGATCATTTTTTTGTCCTGTGCGCTGCCCATGGCAGTGACTCTCCTGTGCTACTTGTTATCGACTTATATTCCCGCTACCCGGGACGACTCTTCAGTAAAAGCCACCGCTATCCCCGTCTCGTAACGAAGATCAACCCGCTCGACTTCTGCCGCCCTGCTGGCCAGTTCCGCGCGATAGATCGCTACGAAGCGATGCATACGCTCCAGGAAATCCTCGCTGCCCAGCAGCAGCTGCATGCCCCCCTCCAGCACCACGTCCACCTGGCCCCGTTCATCCACCGTCAGCTGCGCTATCCGCAAATGCAGTGGCGCCAGTATTTCCACGATCCGCTGGTAACCCGCCACCAGCGCCTTCGCACTCCCCTCCGGTCCCTGCAGCCGCGGCAGTGTCTCCCAGTCCTCACCCGAGGCGGACTGGAATACCTCCCCCTCGTGGTTGAGAAAGCCGTTGTCGCTCCAGCGAGCTATCGGCAACTGCTCGACAACGTGAATTTCCAGGGCGTTGGGCCAGCGACGCTGGACCGTGGCACGGTAGATCCAGGGCAGTTCTTCGAGCTCGGCCCGGATGCGCTGCAGGTCGGCGCGCAGGAAGCCGCCCACCAGGGCGGGCTGGATCATGTCCTGTATGAGGCTGGTCCGGGTATGCTCCAGCTCGCCGGTCACCGTAATATGCTGCACGGGAATCGACTCCAGGGTGATGTAAGCCTGCAGCGCCGCCACCATCACCACACCCGCACCGGTGAGGATGATCAGCCGGTTAAGCCAGGCCGAGGGCTTGCGCTTCGCTTTGACCGCCGGCGCCTTGCGGGTGGCGCCTTGTGCGGGTTTGCGGGCGCGCCCCTCAGGCGCGGCCTTGCGGCGCGCCGTCGGCGTCGGCCTGCCGCGCAGAGCCGCCGTCATGAGCGCCACCCCTGCCGGCTCATTTCCAGGATCCGACCTACCAGCGTGGCTATGTCGATCCCCGCGGCCCTGGCCGCCATGGGCACCAGGCTGTGTGATGTCATCCCGGGAATCGTGTTGACCTCCAGCACGTAAAACTTTCCGGCCCGGTCCCGCATGATGTCGACCCGTCCCCAGACAGCGCAGCCAAGGGAGCGGAATGCCCACAGGGCCAGCTCACCGATCTGCGCCTCCTCGGCAGCCGACAGGCCACTCGGGCAGTGGTACCGGGTGTCATTGGAAATATACTTGGCGTCGTAGTCGTAGAATTCGTTATCGGTCTCCAGCCGGATCGACGGCAGCACCTCGTCTCCCAGAATCGCCACGGTGTATTCAGGCCCATCGATAAACTGCTCGGCAATCACACCACCACCGTATTTGCTGGCGGTGTTGAAGGCCTGCTCCAGGGACGCGGCGTTGTTGGCGGAGGTCATACCGATGCTGGAACCCTCGCAGCTGGGTTTGACAAAAACCTTGCCAAGGCTGTCGATAACCGCCTGCCAGTCGGTATCCGCGTTCAACCGGACAAAGCCCCCGGTGGGCAGGCCAATACCCTGCCACAACTGCTTGCTGCGCAGCTTGTCCATGGCCAGGGCCGAGCCCAGCACCCGGGACCCCGTGTGAGGAATCCGCAGCGCCTGCAGTGCGCCCTGCATAATGCCGTCCTCGCCCCCCGGGCCATGCAGCGCAATAAACGCAAAGGACACACCCTGCAACTGCGCGATCCAGTCCTGCGCCGCGGGGTCCACCGCCCGCACCTCCAGGCCCTGCGCCCGCAGGGCATCGATCACGGTTTGCCCACTCTGCAGTGAAACCTCACGCTCCGCGGAGGTGCCCCCAAGCAGTACCGCTATCGGGCCGGACTGCACCGTATCCCCACTCATTCCCCTGACTCCTGCATGAATTCCATGGCCGCGAGTTCCTGCGCGAGGCGACCGATATTGCCGGCGCCCTGGGTGATCACCACGTCGTCGGGCGCGATGATGCCGCCAAGCACCGCCGGCACATCCTCAATATTTTCGACAAATACCGGTTCCACCTGACCGCGCTGGCGGATACTGCGGGCCAGGCTGCGACTGTCCGCACCGGCAATGGGCTCCTCGCCGGCCGCATAGACATCCAGCAGCAACAGCACATCACAGCGCGACAGCACAGCCACGAAGTCCTCGTAAAGATCCCGTGTGCGGGTATAGCGGTGCGGCTGGTAGATCATCACCAGGCGCCGCTCCGGCCATACCTGGCGTGCGGATTCGAGCGTGGCCCGTACCTCGGTGGGATGGTGACCATAATCGTCTACCAGTTGTGCAGTCCCATTGCCCAGGGCCAGCTCGCCCATGCGGGTAAAACGCCGACCGACTCCCGCAAAACCCGCCAGGCCGCGCTGGATCGCGTCGTCGTCCAGGCCCTCGTCGCAGGCCACCGCCACAGCACCGGCGGCATTGAGGACATTGTGGGTGCCGGGCATATTCAAATTGATCGCCAAAGGCTCCTGGCCGCCGGGCCGGTGCAGCACAAAACGGGTGGCGAGACCCGCCTTTTCGACGGCGTCTATGCGGTAGTCCGCATCCTCGGCAAAGCCGTAGGTGATGACCTGCCGGGTTACTTCGGGCAACAGCTCCCGGATCACCGGGTCGTCTATGCAAAGCACCGCGACACCGTAGAACGGCAGGTTGTGCAGGAACTCCAGGTAGGTGCGGCGCAGGACGGAAAAATCGCCGCCATAAGTGTCCATGTGGTCCGCCTCGATATTCGTGACCACAGTGACCATGGGCTGCAGGTGCAGGAAGGACGCATCGCTCTCATCCGCCTCCGCGATCAGGAATCGGCTGGCGCCCAACTGGGCATTGGTGCCCACACTGTTCACCAGGCCGCCTATGACAAACGTCGGATCCAGGCCCGCCTCGGCGAACACATTGGCAATCAGGCTGGTAGTCGTGGTCTTGCCATGGGTGCCCGCCACTGCGATGCCGTGGCGATAGCGCATCAGCTCCGCCAGCATCTCGGCCCTGGGCACCACCGGTATGCGCGCGGCACGGGCAGCGACCACCTCAGGATTGAGCTCGTTCACGGCACTGGAGCTGACCACAACGTCGGCACTGCCGACATTGGCCTCGGCGTGGCCGATATACACCCGGATACCGCGCGCCTGCAGCCGGCTGGTCACGGGACCCGGACGGATGTCGGATCCGGAAACCTCGTAGCCCAGGTTGACCAGCACCTCGGCAATGCCGCTCATGCCCGCACCACCGATGCCAATCATATGAATGCGGCGGATCCGGCGCATTTCCGGTACAGCGTAAACATTGCGCTCAACGGCCATGGATGAGCTCCTCGCAACAGTCACTCACCCGGGCGGCGGCATCCGGCGTGGCGGCGGCATGAGCCTGGGCGGCCATATTCGCCAGCAGCTGCGGGTGCGCCATATAGCTTCGCAGCGAGGTCGCCAGTCCATCGGCGGTCATGTCGACCTGGCGCAACAAAACAGCGGCACCGCGGTCGCTGAGGGAGCGCGCATTGGCGCTCTGGTGGTCATCGATAGCGTAGGGTAGCGGCACCAGGATGGAGGGGCAGCCCATTATCGCCAGTTCCGAAACAGTCAGCGCACCCGCCCGGCAGAGCACCAGGTCGGCCCAGCCATACGCCGCCGCCATGTCCTCGATAAACGGGACCACCCGCGTGTCCTTATCCAGCAGTTCGCCATAGCTGTGCCTGACGGCTTCAACATGTGCGTCACCCGCCTGGTGCCAAAGCTCGAGCTGCCCGCCATTGCCGCGGATGGCCCGCAGGGTCTCGGGCAACACCTGGTTGATCGGCTGGGCGCCGAGACTGCCGCCCAGCACCAGCAGGCGCAGCGGCCGCTGGCCCGCATAGTCGTACTGGCGAGCTGCCCCGGCCTGCACCAGCGCACTGCGCACTGGATTGCCGAGCACACGGTGTTCGATATCTTCCCCGAAGGCGCCCGGGAAGGCTGCCAGCACCTGCCTGGCCAGGGGCGCCAGCATCCGGTTGGTGGTGCCCGCGACCGCATTCTGCTCGTGGATCAGCAGGGGCTTGCGCAGCAACCACGCCGCCACGCCCGCCGGCCCGGCGACGTAGCCGCCCATGCCCACCACGCAGCGCGGCGATAGCCTGCGCAGCAGCAACAGCGCCTGCACCGAGGCGACCAGCAAGAACCACAGGCCCGACAGCTTGTCGACCAGGGATTTGCCACGCACGCCACGCACCGGCAGGCAGTGCAGTGTGATACCGGCCGCGGGCACCACCCGGTGCTCGAGACCCCGGGCCGTACCCACCCACTCCACCCGCAGGCCGCGGGCCATCAGTTCGGTTGCAACCGCGAGTGCCGGGTAGACGTGACCACCGGTGCCGCCGGCCGTCATCAATACCAGAGGTTGCAGGGCGGCGCTCATTTCGACCCCCCTCCCAGACGCGTGTCGCGCTCTATCCGCAGCACCAGCGCGAGCATGGCGCAACACACGATCAGGCTGGTGCCGCCGTAACTGACAAACGGCAGGGTCAGGCCCTTGGTCGGCAGCAGGCCGCAGCTCACGCCCATATTCACGAAGGCCTGGCCGGAAAATACCAGCGCCACGCCATAACAGACGTAAGCGCCAAAGGGGTTGGCCGCCGCCAGTGCGCAGCGCCCGGTCCACAGGATGCGGCCGATCAGTGCCGCATACAGGGCGATGACAGCCAGCGCGCCGACAAAGCCGGTTTCCTCGGCCCAGATGGAGAACACGAAATCCGTGTGGGCCTCCGGCAGGTAAAACAGCTTTTGAACGCTGTTGCCCAGACCCACCCCAAACCACTCCCCGCGACCAAAGGCGATCAACGACTGGGTGAGCTGGAAGCCGGTATCGAAAGGATCGGCCCAGGGGTCGGTATAGGCTGTCAGCCGCTTGAGTCGATAGGGCGCACTGATCACCAGCACCAGGGCAGCCGCGAGAGCGCCCCCCAGTACCAACATGAAGTGCCCCAGCCTTACACCGGCCAGGAACAGCATGCCGAAGGCACTGCCGGCCACAATCACGGTGGCGCCGAAATCGGGTTCAATCATCAACAGCAGGGTGGTGGCAAACAGCACCGCCATCGGCTTGAGAAAACCCTGCCAGTGATTTCGCACCTCGTGCTCCCTGCGCACCATGTAACCTGCCAGGTAAACCACCATGGCCATTTTGGCGAATTCGGAGGGTTGCAGGGTAAATGGCCCCAGCGGCAGCCAGCGCTGCGAGCCGTTTACCTCACGGCCAATCCCGGGAATGAGCACCAGGATGAGTAGAGCCAGGGCGACAAACAGCCAGACCCAGCCGGTCTCGAACCAGAATTTCGGGGCAATCCGGTAGGTTACGGCGCCCGCCGCCAGCGCCAGCAGCAGGTAGATCAGGTGGCGACCGGTGTGAAACCAGGGATTCTGGTAATGCCAGTCGGCGTATTCGATTGACGCCGAGCTGATGGCAACCAGCCCCACCAACAGCAGGGCCAGGCCCAGTATCGAGAGAATGGCATCGGGTGCGGCGGATACGACGGTAGCCGGGCGGTAGGTACTCATGCCTGCGCCTCCCGCAAACGCTCTACCGCCTGACAGAACACTTCACCCCGGTTGACGTAACCGGAGAACATATCAAAGCTGGCACAGGCCGGGGACAGCAGTACCACATCGCCTGGCCGGGCCTGAGCGGCTGCGGCTGCGACCGCGTCCGCCATGCCGGATACCAGGGTTACGGGCGCGACGTCCTGCAGCGCGGCCTTCATCGCCGGGGCATCCTCGCCCAGCAGCACCAGCAACTTGCAATGCTTCGCAACCGCGTCCCGCAGTTGGCTGAAGTCGGCGCCCTTGCCCTGCCCCCCGGCAATCAGCACGATATTGCGGTCGCGTCCCATACCGTTGAGCGCCGCAATGGTGGCGCCGATATTCGTACCCTTGGAGTCATTGACATAACTGACCCCGGCTATCGCGGCCACCTGCTGGCAGCGGTGCGGCAGGCCCCGGAAGTTGCGCAAAGTTTGCACCATCCCCGCCGCTGGCATACCCGCCCCATGGCCCAGGGCCAGCGCCGCCAGCGCATTGGCCACGTTGTGGCGACCCACCAGCCCCAGTTCGCCGCTGGGTAACAGGGGATCAAAACCGTGACAGAGATATTCCTGCCCGTCGAATTCAGCCAGGCCAAAACCATCCAGCTCCGGCTTGCCCATGCGCCAGCTGATCACTTCCACCCCGGGGCCCACCAGGGGAATCGTCAGCGGATCATCACGATTCACCACGGCCTTTTTACAGCCCCTGAAAATCCGGTGCTTGGCCTGATGATAGCGGGGCATGGAGCCGTGCCGGTCGAGGTGGTCCGGGCTGACGTTCAGCACCGTGGCAACCGCCAGCTTGAGTTCTCCCGCGCGCTCCAGCTGGAAGCTGGAAAGCTCAAGCACATAGAGCGAGCGCTCCGGGGCCAGCAGATCGAGGGCGGGCGTGCCAAGGTTGCCGCCCACACCCACATCCAGTCCCGCGTCCCGCGCCATCTGGCCGACAAGTTCAGTTACCGTCGACTTGGCATTGGAGCCGGTTATACCTACCACCGGCGCGACCGCCTCGCGCACAAACAGGTCGATGTCGCCAACGACACCAACACCGGCTGCCTGCGCTTCCCGCACAATGCCGGCATCCATGGCAACACCGGGGCTGACCACCAGCTCGGTCGCGCCGGCAACCAGCGCCGGCGGGTACGCGCCGGCGTAGACCGGCACGTCGGGCATTTCCTGGCGGAAGGCGTCCAGACCCGGCGCATCGGCACGCGTGTCCACCACGCTGAACGGCAGGCCGCGCCGGTGAAAGTAGCGGGCGCAGGACAAACCGGTGACACCCAGGCCTACCACCACCCGGTTCACACTGCTTGCAATCACACCCTTTGTCACGTTTGCCAACACCCCGCTAGCGCAACTTCAGCGTCGCCAGCCCGAACAGGACCAGCATGACGGTGATAATCCAGAAGCGCACAATGACCCGTGGCTCCGGCCAGCCCTTCAATTCGAAGTGGTGATGGATAGGCGCCATACGGAAAATCCGCCGACCGGTGAGCTTGAACGAAGCCACCTGCAGAATCACCGAAACGGTTTCCAGTACGAAGATGCCGCCCATGATGAAGAACACGATTTCGTGACGGGTGATAACCGCCACGGTTCCCATGGCAGCCCCCAGCGCCAGCGCCCCCACGTCCCCCATAAACACCTGGGCCGGGTAGGTGTTGAACCAAAGGAAGCCCAGCCCCGCACCGGCTATCGCGCCGCAGAAAACTGCCAGTTCGCCGCTGCCGGCCACGTAGGGAATGTGCAGGTACTTGGCAAAATCCACGTGACCGGTGAGATAGGCGATGATACCCAGGGCGGTCCCCACCATTACCGTGGGCAGTATCGCCAGCCCGTCCAGTCCGTCAGTAAGGTTGACCGCGTTGCTGGCACCGACGATGACAAAGTAGGCCAGCACTACAAACAGTGGCCCCATCGCCAGTGCAAAATCCTTGAAAAAGGGCACGTACAACGACGTGGTGACCGGGTCATCTGAAGCGAGATAGAGATAGAGCGCGGCACCCAGCCCGGCCAGAGACTGCCAGAAGTATTTCCAACGGGCCGGCAGGCCGCGGGAGTCGCGCTCCACCACCTTGCGATAGTCATCCACCCAACCCACGGCACCGAATACAGCTGTTACCAGGATCGCCACCCACAGGTAAGGGTTGCGCAGGTCACCCCAGAGCAGGCTGGCGATAGCGATGGCCACGAGGATGAGCGCACCCCCCATGGTTGGAGTGCCGGACTTGGTGAGATGGCTCTGGGGGCCGTCGTTGCGCACCGCCTGGCCCACCTGGTAATAGTTCAGGCGCCTGATCATGGCGGGGCCTACCAGCAGCGAGATGGCCAGGGCGGTGCCTGCGGCCAGGATGCCCCGCAGGGTGAGGTATTCGAATACCAGAAACCCTTTCTGGAACTGGCCGATATACTCCGCGAGGAACAACAACATGCTCAGATTTCTCCCGCCGGCTCTGCCGCCAGCAATGCGTGTAGGACCCGCTCCATGCGGGCACTGCGGGAGCCTTTAACCAGCACCGTATCGGCGGCGGCAAACTCGCCCTGAATAGCCTCGATTGCAGCCTCACAATCAGCAAACCAGCGGCCGCCCCGGCCAAAGCCGTCCACCGCGCACTGCAACTCCGGACCAACCCCCCAGAGGCGATCAAGACCCGCAGCGCGGGCGTAATCCCCGATGTCGCGGTGCAGCGCCTCACTGCTCGGGCCCAGTTCGCGCATCGCCCCCAGCACCAGGGTGCGGCGTCCGGCACAGCCCGCCAGCATATCGATGGCAGCGCGCACCGAGCCCGGGTTGGCGTTATAGCAATCGTCGATGACGGTAGCGCCCGCGGGCGACACCGCGGACGCAAGGCGACCGGAAGTGGGCTGCACGGCCTCCAGTCCGGCCCCGATCTCATCGAGCCGCAGGCCGCAGGCCAGCCCAACCGCGATGGCCGCCAGGGCGTTGGCCACGTTATGCACTCCGGGCAGGGACAGGTTCACTGCCAGCTCGCCCACGGGAGTAAGCGCGGTGAAACTCACGCCCCTGGTGCCATGTGACTGCACGGCAGAGGCTGTGATCGCCGCCGGCGCCGTCAGGCCGAAATCAAGAATGGTTGCTCCACCGGCGCGCTGGCGCCAGTCGTGGGCCCAGGAAAGATCGGCGTTGATCACCGCGCAATCGCCCTCGCCAAGCCCGTCGAATATCTCCCCCTTGGCGGCGGCGACGTCATCCACGCTGCCGAAGCCCTGCAGGTGTGCCGGCATGGCGTTGAGCAATAGCGCGATGGTCGGCCGGCCGAGTTCGCACAGCCAGGCAATGTCGCCCGATTTCGCGGCACCCATTTCCACAACCGCGAACTCAATGCCCGGCTCCAGTGCGAGCAGGGTCAGGGGAACGCCGATCTCATTATTCAGGTTGCCCTCGGTTGCAAGGGTCTTGCCCCGCTGCGCCAGCACTGCCCGGACCATGTTCTTGACCGTGGTCTTGCCGCTGCTGCCGGTAATCGCCACCAGCGGCCCCTCGAACAGCGACCTGTTATAGGCACCCAGGCGGCCCAGCGCCTGCAGGGTATCGGTTACACGCAACTGCGGCAGGGTAATCTCAGCGGGCTCGCTGACCAGCACGGCGACCGCACCGTCCGATGCCACCCGCTGCAGGTAATCGTGGCCATCGAAGTGCTCGCCCCGCAGCGCCACGAAGAGATCGCCTTCCGCCAGGTGTCGGCTATCGGTGCTCACCCCGAGAAACTCGCGGTCTGCGCCGACCAGCTGCGCCTGCAGGGGCGCCTCCAGCTCTGACAGGAACATCGGTCGCATCACGACGCCACCCTCCGGGCAAGCGCATCCAGCGCCTGCTCCGCATCACTGAAATAGCGGCGTTCGCCTTCGATGATCTGGTAATCCTCGTGTCCCTTGCCGGCTATCAGTACACAATCGCCCGGCCTGGCTTCGTTGATCGCCCTGGCGATCGCCTCGGCCCGGTCCACCACAAGGATGTAGTTGCCGCTGCAGCCGCTTGCGATATCGGCCAGGATCGCGGCGGGATCCTCGCTGCGCGGGTTGTCGCTGGTGACCACGACCTGGTCGGAGAACTGGCTGGCCACCCGGCCCATCACCTGGCGCTTGGCCCGGTCCCGGTCACCACCGCAGCCGAATACCGTTACCAGCTCGCCACCAATATGCGCCTTGAGCGACGCCAGTACCTGCTCCAGCGCATCGGGGGTATGGGCGTAATCGACAATCACCTGAATGCCCAGGTCATTGGGAATGACCTGCATGCGTCCCGGCACCGGCTGCAGCCCTGCGACCGCCTCCAGTACCGCCAGCAGGTCCTCCCCCGCCAGCACCACGGCAGTGACGGCCGCGGCCAGGTTGGCCAGGTTGAACTCCCCCGGCAGGGGGCTGGCAAAGCGACCGCGCCCCCAGGGGGTGAGGAGCTCGCCTGCCACGCCCGTGCCGTCAAATGAGGTATTCACCACGCGCACATCCGCATCGGCGCCACAGGCCGAGTAGGTTATTACCCGAACATCCTCGCCGATGGCTGCCAGCACCTGCGGGGCAAAATCATCGTCCAGGTTAACCACCGCGTGACGCAGGCCCTCGCTGGCGAATAACTGCAGCTTGGCGCGACCGTAGGCGTCCATGCTGCCATGATAGTCGAGGTGATCGTGCGACAGGTTGGTGTAGACCGCGGTCTCAAACTCGACGCCATTTACCCGGCCCTGCACCAGGGCGTGCGACGATACTTCCATGCTGACGGCAAACACGCCCTGATCTCGCCACAGGGCCAGCTGCCGTTGCAGCGAGACCGGGTCCGGCGTGGTATTGGCCGAGCCCGCCACGCTCTCGTCCAGGGTAGCGCCCAGCGTGCCGATCACCCCACAGGACTTGCCCAGGGAGCGACCGAGCTGCGCAACCAGGCGGCTGGTTGTGGTTTTGCCATTGGTTCCGGTCACGCCCACCATGTGCAGATCCCGGCTTGGGTGGCGATAGAAGCGCGCGGCCAGCCAACCCAGGTCGAACCGCAGCTCGGGTATTTCCACCAGCGGCACCGGCAGTGCGTCGACAAAACCCGCCACCGGCGCCTCTGCCAGTACCGCCGCGGCGCCATTGGCGACGGCCTGCTCAATAAACTGGCGCCCGTCGTGCACGTCACCGGGCACCGCCAGGAACAGGTCGCCCCGCTGCACCTTGCGACTGTCCAGTTGCAAGCCGCCAATCAGCGTATCGCCACCCATACAATCCGGCCGGCCCAGCAACTGGGCGAGCGGCACTGTGCGGGCTGCCGCGGTGTCTGCGCCCAGCATCATGCCGGACCCCCGGCTGCGGCCGCGCTCGCCGCGGCCAGCTCCTCGGTTTCGGTAGGCGCAATATTCAGCAGGCGCAGCGCGCCCTGGGTGATCGTGGAGAAAACCGGAGCGGCAACCGCGCCGCCGCCGTAGGCGGCTCCCTTGGGATCGTTGATTACCACGACTGTCACAATACGCGGGTCTTCGATGGGCGCGATGCCGGCGAACCAGGCCACATACTGATCGTTGATATAACCCTGCGGCCCCACCTTGCGCACGGTCCCGGTCTTGCCGCCAACGGCAAAACCCGGCACCCGGGCCTTGCGCGCCGTGCCCTCGTCACCGGTAACGGCGTGTAGTACACCAAGAACCTCCCGGGCGATCTGGGCGGATATGATGCGCTCACCGGGTGCCGCCTCACCTTCCAGGGCCAACAGGGACAACGGTTGCTGGACACCGCCATTGGCAAAAACACCGTAGGCCCGGGCAAGCTGCAGCGGGGTTGCACTGATACCGTAGCCGAAGGCGAGGGATACTTTCTCGGTCGCGTACCAGCGGGCCCGGTCCGGCAGCGAGCCGGAGCTCTCCCCCGGGAAGCCGGTACCCGGCGCATGGCCGATGCCAAAGCGGTTGAACACCTCGCGGATCGGTTCGTGCCCCAGATCCAGCGCGATCTTGGTGGTGCCCACCTGGCTGGATTTCTCGATGATCCGGGATACGCTTATCAGCCCGTAGTTGCGCGGGTCCGGATATACCTTGGGACCCACCCTGATCCGTCCGGGCGAGGTATCGATCATGGTACTTGTCGTAAACCGACCACTTTCGAGCGCCGCCACCAGGGTCAGGGTCTTCATGGTCGACCCCGGCTCGTAGACATCGGTTAAAGCACGGTTGCGCATGCTGGCCGGATCCGCGCCCCTGGTACTGTTGGGGTTGTAGGTGGGGTAGTTCACCATGGCCAGGATTTCACCGGTATGGGCATCCAGCGTGACCACCGAACCGGATTCCGCGCCGATACTGGTCACCGCCTTGCGCAATTCACGGTGCTGCAGGTACTGCAGGCGCAGGTCAATACTCAGGGTCAGGTCCTTGCCCGACTGCGCCGGCTGTAGCACGCCGATATCCCTGACGACCTCGCCGTGCAGATCCTTGATGTACTTTTTCTTGCCTGGCACTCCTTTCAGCCATGATTCATAGGCCAGCTCAAGTCCGGCAATGCCCTGGTCATCGACATTGGTAAAACCCACCAGCTGGGCCGCGACTTCCCCGGCCGGGTAAAAGCGCCGGTATTCCCGCTCCCCACTCACTCCCCTGATTTTGAGGGCGAGGATGTCGCGGGCATCAGCCGGCACCATATGCCGCTGCAGGTACATGAACTGCTTGCCCTGATAGCGCGCCAGTCGCTCATTCAGCTCTGTCAGGTCGAGCCCCAGCGCATCGGCCAGCTCGGGCAGCCGCTCTGAACCGGCCAGTACGGAGGGATTACCCCAGATGGATATGACGGGGGTACTCACCGCCAGCGGTTCGCCGCGCCGGTCGGTAATCACGCCGCGATAGGCGGGAATTTCCGCGGTGCGAACAGAGCGCATATCCCCCTGGTCCTGCAGAAACTCGTAGCCCCGCTCGGTGTCAATGATCTGCAGCGACAACACCCGCCCGACCAGCAGCACCAACAAGGTGCACAACACCGCCGCCACGAGATAAAAGCGTACCAGGGACTCCGGATTTTTTTTCCCGGCACGCCTCAACGCGGCACCACCTTGAGCTGGGCAAGGCCGGGGGGCTGCATGTGAAGCTCCTCCGCGGCGACTTTCTCAACCCGGTAGTGAGACGCCCAGGTGCTGTGCTCCAGCAGCAGGCGACCATAGTCTTCCTGCAAGTACCACTGGGAGGACTCCAGCTCCTGCAGCTGGGCATACATGGCCCGACAGGCATGCGTGGTGTGAATTACCACGAAGGTGGAGGCGAGAATCAAGACCACGAGCGCCGCGTTCATCCACATCAGTTCGCGGCCGGGTTTACCCGAATCGACTGTCGCTGCGCCTGCCATCATAAACTCCATTACCCCCGCAAAAGACCGACCGCCAGGTCAGCTTATTTTTTCCGCTACGCGCATGATGGCGCTGCGGGAACGAACATTGGCTGCCACTTCTTCATCACTTGCCCTGACCGCCTTCCCCACCAGGCGCATGCGCCTGTTGAGGGCGCTATCCCGCACCGGGACACCGATCGGAAATTGCTCTCCCCGGGACATGTCGCGCATGTAGCGCTTGACCAGGCGATCCTCAAGGGAATGAAAACTGATCACCACCAGCCGCCCGCCAACCCGCAGCATGTCAAGCGCAGCCGCCAGCAGCTCCTGCAGATCCTCCAGTTCGCTGTTCACCTTGATGCGAATAGCCTGGAAGGCCCGGGTGGCCGGATGCTTGTGCTTTTCCCATTTGGGGTTGGCCTCACTGACCACCTGCGCGAGGCGCGCGGTGGAGGTAATGGCCTGCTCGGTCCTGGCCGCGACTATCGCTGCTGCGATGCGGCGAGAGAAACGCTCCTCGCCGTATTCCTTCAACACCAGGGCGATCTCATCGACGCCGGCGTGAGACAGCCACTGGGCAGCTGTTTCGCCGCGAGTAGTGTCCATACGCATATCCAGCGGGCCGTCCTGCAGAAAACTGAAGCCCCGCTCGCCGTCATCCAGTTGCGGGCTGGACACACCCAGGTCAAGCAGAATGCCG
Organism: Haliea sp.; assembly: GCA_024642265.1. Taxonomy (GTDB): domain Bacteria; phylum Pseudomonadota; class Gammaproteobacteria; order Pseudomonadales; family Halieaceae; genus JARRPM01. Next base: position 21,041 of record JAHEBL010000014.1, read on the forward strand.
TCAACCGCGTCTATGCCCATGCGCCGCAACTGCTCCGGCAGCTCTGCAAACGAGCCGTGAAAAAATTCGAAGCGGGGCTCGGTGGCGACCAACTCAAGGGCTGCCGCCTGTGCAGCGAGGTCCTTGTCCACTCCCAATACCCTGCCGCCGGCATCAAGCTGCTCGAGAAGGTGGCGGCTGTGCCCGCCGCGCCCGAAAGTGCCATCGACATAAAAACCAGCGGGGTTTGTCACCAGAGCTTCAACCGCCTCTCGCAACAGAACTGTCTGATGCATTGCACTCACCTACAGGGTCAGCGACATTAATTCTTCGGGCAGCTCAGCCCCCGGACCGGAATCCTGCAGGGCCTGGTCGCGCTCGGCCAGCCACAGGGTTTCGGACCATAACTCCAGTTTGTTGCCCTGCCCCACCAGCACCAGCTTCTTGTCCAGCCTGGCGTATTCGCGCAGTGACTGGGGCAGCAGCATGCGGCCGTTGCCGTCCAGCTCAAGGTCGGTGGCGTAGCCCAGCATCAGGCGCTGGAAGCGCTTCACCGCAGGCTTGAGGGCGGGCAGGTTCTGGATTTCCTTTTCGATTCGCTCCCATTCGGGCAGCGGGTAGATGGCCAGGCAGGCGGATTGGGTGTCGATGGTCACCACGACCTGACCCCCGCACTCACTCAACAACGGCTCGCGCTGGCGGGCCGGCATAGCCAGCCTCCCCTTCGCGTCCATGTTGATGTGTTGTACTCCGCGAAACATGTTGGTTTTCCCCAAATACCTGACTTTAAACACCACTTAAAGCCAAATAATTCCACTTCTTCCCACTTTTCGACACTATAGGTCTCACCGCGAGAAAGTGTCAAGCCGACCAGAGAAAAAAACGTTTTAATTTCAGCTAATTAGCGCAACTTTTGAGGGCAGGACCGCACTATTTCAGGAGCTGTATGGGTAGAAATAACGGGCTAAAACAGTCCGGTAAAGTGGATTGTTAAGGATCTACTTTAACTTACAGTTTAATTTTCTATTTATCGGGGGCTTTTTTAGCAGGAAAAAATATAAGGATCGCAGGCCTGAAGGGCCGGAACCGGTAACGGCGCCCCTCACACGTTCCAAGCGATGGGAAACAACGCCTGGCTGCCCCGTGTGGGGCGCCAGCGAGAAAAGGTGAGTCGGTCGATAAGCCGGGTTCTGTCGTGGACGATCATTCATCTGCGACAGGTGTCACCACCTGCCTGTAGCGACCTACCCGAATCCACTGCGGGCCACAGCTGATGGATTCCTATTTGGTCTTGCTCCGAGTGGGGTTTACCATCGCCACGCCTGTTGCCAGCCGCGCGGTGCGCTCTTACCGCACCGTTTCACCCTTACCCAGCCAAAATGGCACTCAAACGGCTTTGACCCCGTTTTTGGGCGGTCTACTTTCTGTTGCACTTTCCGTAGGCTCGCACCCCCCAGGCGTTACCTGGCACTCTGCCCTGTGGAGCCCGGACTTTCCTCCCCGGCACCACCCGAAAGCGGCGCTGGAGCGATCGCCTGACCGACTCGGCGCGAAGACTAACTCCCCGGCGCCTGCAGGACAAGCTTTTAAGGGCGCAGGGTGCCACAGGCAGCGCACCGGGGGCCGGCGCGGCCTTTATTTACCCTTTATCTCCAGCAGGAATTCATACAACTGCTTTTTTCGCAAACCGGTCAGATCCGCCACCACCCCCGCGGCGGTTTTGGCGGGCAGTTCACGCGCCAGTCGCTGCAGCAGTGCCGCGGCCTCGGGGGTCACCTCGGTGGCCCGCTCCCGCGCGCCTGCTACCAGCAGCACAATCTCACCCTTGCGCTGGTTGCTGTCATCCGCGACAAACCCCGCCAGCTCCGCGAGACTGCCGCGCCGAATGGTTTCAAACGCCTTGGTGACCTCACGGGCCAGCACGGCCTCGCGCCCTGGGCCGAAGGCCTCGACCATGGCCTGCAGGCTCTCCAGCACACGGTGCGGTGCCTCGTAGAAAACCAGGGTGGCGGTTTCGCCGACCAGGCTGGCCAGGCGCCTGTCCCGGGCGCCGGCGCGGGCAGGTAAAAAGCCCTCAAACAGAAAGCGGTCAGTGGCCAGCCCCGATGCGCTGAGCGCTGCGACAGCCGCGCATGCGCCTGGAACCGGATGCACTGCGAAGCCTGCATCCTGCATGGCGCGCACCAGGCGGTAGCCCGGGTCAGAAATCAGCGGAGTGCCTGCATCCGATACCAGCGCCACACTGCCCCCGCCGCCAATGCATTCGGCAATTTTTCCCACAGCCCGCTCATCACTGTGATCGTGGTATGCCATAACCGGCGTGGCTATAGCATAATGCTGCAGCAGCCGCTGGCTGTGGCGGGTGTCTTCAGCCGCGATAAGATCAACTCCCTGTAACACCTGCACCGCCCGGGCGGACAGGTCGCCCAGGTTACCAATAGGTGTCGCCACAACATAAAGACCCGAATCCACAGTTTCCCCTTATAATGTGTCCCCACCAGCACGGCGGGTGAGCGCTTCGCAGCACGTCGGCGGGACCGCATTCACTTGCTGTGATCCACGAAATCAACCGGTAAAGCATAACATGAGACAAAACCTGACCAGCCGTTTCCCCCGAGTTGCGCAACTCGGCATCAGCCTGGTATTGCTGGGCCTGTGGGGCTGCGGCAGTGAGCCAGTAAAGACGCCCGAGCCCGAGCCCACACCACCTGTCGTGGAGCAGCAGCCACCCGTGGCTCCAGTCAGGGACACGCTGACACTGCCCCCCAGCGCTTACAGCGCACAGTTCCTCAAGGCTGACGAGCTGCTGGCAGCCAATCAGTGGATGGCCGCCAGCGAAGTGCTCGCGACCATACCGGTGACCGGCAGAAGCCCCTCTGACGGCGTCTATATGGTCTACATGCAGGCTCGGATCGACTATATACGGGGCGAGCAGGGGCAGGCACTGGCACTGCTGGACTCCCTCAATTACGCGGGCATCGACCCCGCGCAACGCTACCGTATCCTGAACCTGCGGCGCTACATCCTGCAGATGTCGGGCGACTACATCGAAAGTGCCCGGCTGGGGGACGAGGTTCTGCGCCTTGCGCCGGCGGCTGACGCTCCCGCCCTGAAGCGCAGTATCTGGCGCGACCTGCAGAGAATCGACACCGGGCAACTGCAGGAAGCAGCGGTTGCGGCTGCCGATAGGCGTTGGCAGGACTGGCTGGAGCTCGCGCTGCTGAGCCGCGCACCGCTGGCCACGCAAATGCAAAGTCTCCCCCAGTGGCTACAGAACAACCCGCAACACCCAGCGGCAAATCCCCTGCCGGGTGGCCTTGGCTACCTGCTCAACCCGCCCCCGGGATCGCAAAAAGTGGCGCTGATCCTGCCCCTGAGCGGACGGCTCGCGCCCGCGGGCAGGGCTGTGCGTGATGGATACCTGGCCAATTACTATGCATCGCGGGACAGTGGCGCCCCCCCGATCGAAGTATCGGTACTGGACCAGGACAGTTTCGGTTCCGCCAGCGCAGCCTATGACGCCGCTCTGGCGCAGGGCGCCAGCATCGTAGTGGGCCCGCTGAGCAAGCAGGCCGTAGCCGAGCTTAACAGTCGAGCGGACCGCACGATTCCAGTGCTGGCCCTGAACCGGCTGGATGGTGAGGAGGTCACAGCTCCGGGCAACAGTGCCCTGGTCCAGTTCGCACTTGCGCCCGAGGATGAAGCTCGCGACATCGCCACCCTGGCCTTCGGCCAGGGTGCCCGCACCGCGCTGATCATGCGACCGGCGGGCGAGTGGGGCAGCAAGGTGGCGGAGGCGCTTATCGAACGCTGGCAGGCGCTGGGCGGCAATATCGCCAACAGCGTGACCTACAACGGCCGGGAGGACTACTCGGATAGCGTCAAGGATGCACTTGGCATACCGGCAAGTGAGCAGCGCGCCCAGGAAGTCGGTGGCATTTTCGGCTCCAGGCTCGAGTTCAACGCGCGCCGACGCCAGGACGTGGACGCTATCTTCCTGCTCAGCAGCAACGGCGCCGAGGCGCGGTCCCTGAAGCCACTGCTCGCATTCCACTACGCCGCCTCGGTGCCGGTATACGCCATCTCAAGTATCTACAGTGGCATTACAGACCCCAGGGATCGAGACCTGGACGGCGTCCGGCTTGTCGAAATGCCCTGGTTACTGGGTGGCAGTGCCGAGCTGAGGAATACCCTTGCAGCCGGCAGCACCGACAGCTACACGCGCCTCAACGCGCTGGGAGCCGACGCGTTCCTGGTTCAGTCCCAGTTCCTGCGCCTGCAGGCGGGAGCTGATGCCCTGTTCCTTGGCAACACCGGGCTGTTGAGCATGGACCCGCAATTGCAGATCGAACGAGAGTTGACACCGGCCGAATTTGACGACGGCGAGGTGACGCGACAGTAGCTAAACTGCCGGCTTCCACCCGCAGCGAGGAGGACGCCGGCATGACTTCCCCCGGAAACGACTACGAGGACCTGGCGGCCCGCTGGCTGCAGGGTCGGGGTATGCGCTTGCTGGCACGGAATTTCCGCGCGAAAACCGGGGAGATCGACATCATCGCAAGGGACCGCGAGCACCTGGTGTTTCTCGAGGTCAGGGCGCGCAGCAACCGGAATTTCAGCTCTGCCGCCGGCTCCGTGGACAGGCGCAAGCAGCAGCGCATAGTGCGCACCGCCCAACTGTTCCTGCAGCGCCACTCCGAGCTGGCCCGCATGCCCTGCCGATTTGACGTGATCGCGTTCGAGCCGCGACAATCCGGGGACAGCCTCGCTATCCGCTGGATACCCGGGGCATTCACCGCATAACAGCGGCATTTAAAGAGTCATTATATGGGCTACTACGACATCATCGCCGAAAACTTCCAGAGCACCATTGAAACCATTGCCATGTCAGTGGACTCACTGGCCGAGTGTATCGGCCGGGCCAGCGAGCTGATGGTGGAGGCGCTGCTGCAGGATCGCAAGATCATCACCTGCGGCAATGGGGTGGATGGCGCCCTGGCACAGCTGTTCGCCTGTAATCTGATCAGCCGCTATGAACACGACAGGCCCGCCCTGCCAGCCCTGGCGCTGAACAGTGACGGCGCGGGCATGACCGCCATCGCAGACAATGGTGGCCTCAACGATATCTACTCCAGGCAACTGCGCGCGCTGGGGCAGGCAGGTGACGTGCTGCTGTGTATCAGCAGTACCGGACAGGCCAATAACCTGCTCCGGGCAGTGCAGGCCGGCCACGAGCGCGATATGGCCGTGGTCATGCTGTCCAGCGCCACGGACGGTGAATTTGGCACACTGTTGCAACAGGGCGATGTCGAGATACGGGTCGACAGCCTGCGGCGACCCCGGGTGGTGGAATTGCACACCATGACTATTCACTGCCTCTGCCAGCTGATAGAGCACAGCATTTTCGGCAGTTACAGCCAGGAATAAAGCATGACCCGAAACATCCTCACCTTCAGCTTTTGTACCTGCCTGCTGCTGCCCGGTTGCGGCAGCATGCTGAAGACAATGCACGCGGACCCGATTCAGGACGAGCCCGGCGAGCGCACACTGGCACGGCAGATCGAGGATGAGAGCATAGAGACCAAGGCCGAGGTAAACATCCACGCCGCCAACGAGGCTTTCCATGAGTCCAACCTGGCCATCGTCAGTTACAACGGTTATGTCCTGCTTGCCGGCCAGGTCCCCACGGAAGCGCTTAAAAGCCAGGCCACCGATGTGGCGCGCAAGATCAAGGGGGTGCGGCGGATCTACAACGAGCTGGAGATCGCCTCTCCCAGCTCCGCGATAACCCGCTCAAGCGACACCTGGATCACCACCAAGGTGAAAACCTGGCTGCTGGGACGCTCCGACACCGAGGGAACCCGCGTCAAGGTGGTGACGGAGAACGGTGTGGTATACCTGATGGGTCTGGTGACCCGCGAAGAGGCACAGCGCATATCGGACGTTGCTGCCGGCATGTCCGGCGTGCAGCGGGTAGTCCGCCTGTTCGAACTGATTGACTAGAGGCGCCGGAAAGGCACCTTACTTGACGATTTTCAGGGAGGGACGCCCCTCGGGCTTGATCGGGTCGGGCGGCGGCTCGTCCGGCGGATCAGTGGACTCCTCGGGCTCAAACACCATGCCCTGGCCATTCTCCCTGGCGTAAATACCCACCACAGCGGTGATCGGTACGTAGATGTCGGTAGCCACTCCGCCAAAGCGGCCGTTGAAGGCCATCGCATCGTTGCCGATATCAAGGTCCATCACGGCCCCGGGCGAAATATTGAGCACTATCTGGCCGTCCTTCACAAACTGCTGGGGCACCATGACATCCGCCGCCGTAGCGTCCACCAGTACGTACGGCGTGCAATCGTTGTCCACGATCCACTCGTACAACGCGCGCATAATATAGGGACGGCTGGGCGTCATTCCTTATCGCCGTGCAGCAGCGCGAGCGCCCCTAGAGGCGCATTTCCCGCTCCTGCTCGGTCAGACTCTCCTGGAAGGAGTCCCGGTTGAACAGGGAATCCATATAGGCGAGCAGCGGCTTGGACTGCTTGCTGGAGCGGATATCGATACCCAGTGCCGGCAGGCGCCACAGGATAGGTGCCATGCAACAATCCACCAGGGTAAATTCGTCGCTCATGAAGAAAGGCTTTTCAGCGAAGATCGGCGCTATACCCATGATGCTTTCCCGCAATTCCTTGGTGGCTTTTTTCACCACATTGTCACTGCGGGAGTGCAGGATCGACTCCACCAGGCTGCACCAGTCTTTCTCTATCCGGTGGATGTAAAGGCGGCTTTCGGCCCGGGCCACAGGATAGACGGGCAACAGCGGCGGGTGTGGGAACCGCTCGTCCAGGTACTCCATCATCACCTTGGATTCGTACAGCACCAACTCCCTGTCCACCAACGTGGGCAGGCTGTTATAGGGGTTGAGGTCTGCCAACTCTGCCGGAGGGTGGGTCGCATCCGCCTCGATCAGGTCTACCGTCACGCCTTTTTCCGCGAGGACAATGCGAACACGGTGACTGAACTGGCTTGTGTTATCGGAGAAAAAGGTCATCGAAGACCGCTTTGCCACAACACCCATCGGGGGATTCCTCAGTTATTTCTTGGGTAAAACGAGACAGCGCGGCTACTGGCCGCGCTGCAGCAACATATCTCGGGGATCAGTGTACGTCTTTCCAGTATTCCCGGTTGAGCAGGGAAGCCAACACGAAAAACAGGGCGATAAACAACAGTACATAGGTACCAATGCGATGGCGATCTGCCACCATGGGCTCACTGGTGTAGGCCAGGAAGTTTACCAGGTCGTACATGGCGCCATCGAACTCTTCAGGCGTCATCTCGCCGGCTTCAGCAATACTGAAACGCCCGCAGGGGTCTTCCAGAATATCCTCACCGGTGAGGGGGTCGCGCTTCACACCACCGTTGTGAGCACTGACCGGGCCCATCGCGCACTCCTGCATGCCCTGCAATTCAAGCAGCACGTGCGGCATGCCGACGTCCTTGAATACCTTGTTGTTGACGCCATAGGGGCGGGAGGGGTCCTTGTAAAAGGTGCGCAGGTAGGTGTACAACCACTCCGGCTGGCGGGCCCGGGATACCAGGGTGAGGTCCGGCGGGTTGGCGCCGAACCAGGCCTTGGCGTTGCCATCATCCATCGCGTTTTCCATCAACGCACCGATCTTGGTGTTGGGATCAAACATAAGGTTGGCCTCGAACAGATCCTCCGGAATACCGAGATCCGCTGCCACCCGATTGTAACGGGCGTACTGTAGCGAGTGGCACCCCATGCAGTAGTTCATATACAACTTGGCGCCGTTTTGCAGGGACGCTTTGTCATGAGGATTTACCGCTATCTCATCGCAGGGCATGCTGCCGCAGTGGAACTCGGACTCGGCACCTACCGCTTTCAGCGGCAGGATAGTCAATGCCAGGATCAGCGCAAGCCCACCCATACTGCCCCAGAAGCCGATGCCACCGTCCATGGTAACCCGCTTGGGCACCGGTTTGGTCTTGTCCATCGAACTCCAGATCGGCATCAACAGGAAGAAGGCAAAGTAGATGATTGAACAGATCTGGGCCAGCGAGGTCCGCGCGGGGGTCGGGGCCTTGACCCCGAGCACACCCAGAATCAGGAAGGACGCGGTGAACAGCACCAGCATCACCTTGGTGATATTGCCGCGATAACGCCAGGAATTGACCGGGCTGCGGTCCAGCCAGGGCAACATGAAGGGTATGGCGACCGATGCCGCAAAGGCGACAAATCCCCAGAACTTGTCCGGCACCGCCCGCAGCACCGAGTAAAACGGCGTGAAGTACCACACGGGCGCGATGTGCGCGGGAGTCTTGAGTGAGTTGGCTTCCTCAAAGTTGGCGAACTCAAGGAAATAGCCACCCATCTCCGGGAGGAAGAAGACGATTGCGCAGAACACGAACAGGAATACCCCGAGCGCCTGCAGGTCGTGTACGGAGTAGTAGGGATGGAAAGCGATGCCATCCAGCGGAATACCGTTCTGGTCCTTGACCTTTTTGATGTCAACGCCATCGGGGTTATTGGAACCGACCTCGTGCAGGGCCAGCAGGTGCAGCACTACCAGGGCGAGCAACACGATAGGCAGCGCCACCACGTGCAGGGCGAAGAACCGGTTCAGGGTTATCCCGGAAATCAGGTAGTCACCGCGGATCCAGGTCACCAGGTCGTCACCCACTACCGGAATGGCACCAAACAGGGAGATGATCACCTGGGCGCCCCAGTAGGACATCTGGCCCCAGGGCAGCACATAGCCCACGAAAGCCTCGGCCATCAGGGCGACAAAGATCAACATGCCGAAGATCCAGATCAGCTCCCGCGGTTTCTTGTAAGAGCCGTACAGCAGGGCGCGGAACATGTGCAGGTACACCACCACGAAGAAGGCAGAGGCACCCGTGGAGTGCATGTAGCGCAGTATCCAGCCGTAATCCACGTCCCGCATGATGTACTCGACGGAGGCGAATGCGCCTTCCTGGCTGGGGTTGTAACTCATGGTCAGCCAGATACCCGTCAACAGCTGGTTGACCAGCACGATCAGGGACAGGAAGCCGAAGTAATACCAGAAATTGAAATTCTTGGGGGCATAGTACTTGCCCATGTGGGTGTCCCACGCACGCACAATCGGCAGGCGTGCATCAACCCAGTCGCGTAATCCCACAAGCATATTGATCATCAGGCTGCCTCCCAATCCACGCCAATTACCAGGACATCGTCACCCTCGAAGGTATACGGGGGTACCACCAGGTTCGCCGACGCCGGAACGCCCGAGTAAACCCGCCCGGAAAGGTCAAACTTGGAACCGTGACAGGGGCAGAAGAAACCGCCCTGCCAGTCCTTGCCGCCCAGGTCAGCAGCGCCTACTTCCGGCCGGAATTTTGGCGCACACCCCAGGTGGGTGCACAGGCCGACGATTACCAGCAGGTTGGGCTTGATGGAGCGGTCCACTCCCTTGATATATTCCGGCTGCTCCGACACCAGCGAGTCCGGATCCTTGAGCAGGCCGTCGAGGTTGGGCAGCTCCGCCAGCTGTGCATCGGTGCGATTCACCACGTAAACCGGCTTGCCGCGCCATTCCACCACCACCATCTGTCCAGGTTCGAGCTTGCTGACATCTGCCTTGACCGGTGCGCCCGCCGCCTTCGCCTTGGCGGAAGGGTTCCAGGATCCGACAAAGGGAACGGCAATACCCACCACGCCGGCCACACCCACAGCACTGGTGGCCGCCGTCAGGAACTTTCTCCTGCCGGAGTTTATGACATCGGTACTCATGCTTTTCTCTCCTGATTGCCCGCCACTGCACCACCGCTTTTACGGCCCTGGTTCAGCTCTTCCCAAAAAGGTTGGAATGGTAATGATTTTGCCCTGTTCTTACAAGGAGAACCCTTTGACACCAAAGGGTTTTCTGCGCCATCCGGGGCCATCTGCCGGCAAAAAAAACGCCCGGGCTGACAAACAGCCGGGCGCTTCAGATACTCCCGAGATTCCCGCGGCACGCGGGGCCTCTGGCCGCTTAACGCTTGGAGTACTGAGGACGCTTGCGCGCCTTGCGCAGGCCGACTTTCTTCCGCTCGACTTCACGGGCGTCGCGAGTTACGTAACCCGCGCTGCGCAGGGGAGTCCGCAGGGTCTCGTCGTACTCCATCAGTGCGCGGGTGATGCCGTGCCGGATCGCGCCGGCCTGGCCGAAGCTGCCGCCGCCCTGAACCGTGACGTTAATATCAAATTTATCTTTAAGATCAACAAGTTCCAGCGGTTGACGCACGATCATGCGAGCCACTTCCCGGCCGAAGTACAGATCCAGGGGACGATGATTGACGGTAATATTACCGGCGCCGTTCTTGATGAAAACGCGGGCAGTGGAAGTCTTGCGACGTCCGGTTCCGTAGTATTGAGTTGCTGACATAATTAAATAGTATCCGTTAGACGTTCAGAACTTGCGGCTGCTGCGCTGCGTGCGGGTGCTCGGTGCCGGCATAGACTTTCAGCTTCTTGAACATGGCACGACCCAGCGGATTGCGCGGCAGCATACCCTTCACAGCGCCCTGGATAACGCGCTCCGGCGCTTTGACGATCAGCTTTTCGAAGGAGATGGACTTGATGCCCCCCGGATACCCGGTGTGGTGATGATACATCTTGTCTTTGGTTTTGTTGCCGGTTACCCGAATTTTCTCAGCATTGATAACCACAATGTAGTCACCGGTATCGGTATGCGGGGTGTATTCGGGCTTGTGCTTGCCGCGCAGGCGGTGGGCAATCTCGCTGGCGAGGCGACCCAGGGTCTTGTCGGCGGCGTCCACCACGAACCAGTCGTGGTTGATTTCACCTGCTTTGGCACTAAAAGTTTTCATGAATAACAGCCTCTTGGAGGGCTCCAATTTCGAGAGCGCGAATACTAATCAATGGGGACCCCTATTTCAAGCAAAAAAAACCCGGGTAAATTCACCCACCAGCGCGGGGACGCCATAGTACATGAGGAACGCCTTCCCGGCGAGACGATTTGGCGGGCGCCGACCCGATTCAAGCCACAAAGCTGCCCACCTAGGGCTTGTGCTCCCGGGCAAGGTACTCGTACGACTGCATCTCCTGCAGACGTGAAATCGTGCGCTGGAACTCAAAGGCCAGCCGCCCACCACCGTAAAGTTCCAGCAGAGGCCTGGCTGCCGCCAGTACCAACTTGACATTGCGGTCGTAGAATTCATCCACGAGGTTGATAAAACGCCGGGCCTGGTCATCCGTATCGGGGGTGAACACCGGCACCCCCGACACCAGTACGGCATGGAACATCCTCGCCAGCTCTATGTAGTCATTTTGTGAACGCGGGCCATCGCACAGCTCGGCAAAGTCAAACCAGCCCACGTCATCAGCACGACAACGGCAGGTCATATAGCGGTGGTTGACCTCCATACGCTCCCAGTGGTTGCCGGGATGGGCAGCCAATTTTTCGAAACTGTCCCGCAGGCTCTCGTCCGCCGCAGCATCCAGCGGGTAGTGGTAAAGCTCGGCCTGTTGCAGGGTGCGCAGGCGATAATCGATGCCGGCATCCACGTTCACGACCTGTGTATATTTTTCCACCAGGGCAATGGCAGGCAGGAAACGCTGCCGCTGCAGGCCGTTCTCGTAAAGCCTGGAGGGTTTTATATTGGATGTCGCCACCAGGCACACCCCGCGCGCAAAGAGCGCCTCCATGAGGCCACCGAGGATCATCGCGTCGGCTATATCACTGACGTAAAACTCGTCAAAGCAGAGCACCACCGCCTCGGCCGCCAGCCGGTCAGCGACTTTTTCGAGCGGATCCTTCTGGCCATCCAGTGACTTCAGTTCCTCGTGGACGCGACGCATGAAACGGTGAAAATGCACGCGCATTTTCCGCCTGAAAGGCAGGCAGTCGTAGAAGGTGTCGACCAGGTAAGTCTTGCCGCGCCCCACTCCACCCCAGAGATACAGGCCGACCTCGGGCTCGAGGGGCCGACCGCGAGCCTGCCGCAGCCAGCCCAAAAGCCCACCGCGGCGCTGGCCCCAGGCAGCCACGAGGCGCTCGTAAAGGTCCTGCAACAGCTTGACGGCCTCTTCCTGGGCCTGGTCGTGGGAAAAGTCATCCCGCTGGAGGTCAGCCTGATAACGCTGCCAGGGTGTGGTCATGTCGTATGCCAGGGGCGGCGGCCCGGTCTTGTGATTTGGCGAGCGGCCACTTTAACCAGCGGCCAGATACTTGGCAACGCCGTACTTGGGACACTCACAAAAGGCGGATGGCCTCCCTTCAGGTTACAGTCGCCGGCAAGTGGGGTTATACTGCGCGGCTTTGCAATTATCGGCTTATGAGGACCCTACCTTGGAAACTTTACAGTACAGTCAAACCATCGTAATCATCGCCGGGGTTGCCCTGTTCGTCGTGGGGCTGGGCCTGGGCGTGCTGTTTGGTCGCCGCAGTTCACCGGCCGCCAAGCGCCAGCGAGAGGCAGAACTCAAACTCGACCAGGTACTGCAGGACAAAAAAGCCTACGAGGACGATGTGGTGGAGCACTTCACCGATACCGCCCGCCTGCTGAACACCCTCACAGAGCAGTACCGCGATGTGCACAATCACCTCGCCAGGGGCGCCAGCTCCCTGTGCAAGGGCCGGGGTCCTGTTTCACTCGAACGCCTTGGGGACGCTCGCGACGAGTCAGAAATTCCCGCTCACCTCGCAGAGGTCCGCCCGCCCCTGGACTATGCGCCGAAAACCTCCCCCGGGGAAAAGGGCATGCTCAACGAGGAGTTCGGGATCGACCGTAAAAAGGCCGAGAAAACGCCCGACAAACCGGCGCCGAAAGCGGTTCCGGACGACGAATAAAGCCAAACCCGCCACCGCACCCGCCGCGCGATGACAACGCTGCATCCGGCTGCTGCATGCAGCACCTGAAATTTCTCACGTGGCCGGCAATCGCCGGCCTGCTGGCCGCGCTGCTGATTCTCGACCGGTGGGTGCTGCCGGAATCCGATCCGCGCAGGTCAGACGACTACGAGCTGGTCAGTTACGCCAACGCCGTGCGCAGCGCCACCCCCGCCGTTGTCAACATTTATACGGCCAAGCTGGTGAAGTCCCGCCCCAGCCCGTTGCTCAACGATGGTTTCTTCCAGCGTTTCTCCAGGCCGGGGCAGCAACCCCAGCGCCAGCGCATCGAGCGGTCTCTCGGTTCCGGCGTTATCGTCACTGCCGCAGGGCATATCCTGACCAACAACCACGTTATCGCGGATGCGGACGCCATCCAGGTATTGCTGCAGGACGGACGCTCCAGCAACGCCGTTGTCATTGGCACGGACCCGGCCACCGACCTCGCCGTATTGAAAGTGGATCTCCCCGACCTGCAACCGATCACCCTGGGCGACTCCAACGCCGCGAGGGTGGGCGATGTGGTGCTGGCGATCGGCAACCCGCTGGGCTTCGGCCACTCGGTTACCCAGGGTATCGTCTCCGCACTGGGTCGCTACGGTCTGCAGCCGAACGCCTACGAGGACTATATCCAGACTGACGCAACGATCCATCTCGGTAACTCGGGAGGGGCGTTGGTCGACACACGCGGCAGGCTACTGGGTATCAATACCCTGATTTACACCGGTAACAGCCAGGGCCACAACAACGCTACCGGCATCGGTATAAGCCTGGCCATCCCGGTCAATCTCGCCGTTTTCGTCATGCAGGACCTTATCGACTACGGCAAGGTGATCCGCGGCTGGCTCGGGGTCAGTGTGGAACCTGTCGGCGCCCCGCGTGGGGACGGCACAAACGAACAGGCCCTGGCGGTGATCGAGGTAGCGCCCAACAGCCCGGCAGAGAAAGCCGGCGTCATGCCGGGCGACCTCATCACTCACATCGACGGTGAGCCCGTTAAGGATGGCAGGCTCACCATGCACAGGATCGCCCTGCTGCGCCCTGGGGATTCCGTCGATATTGCCATCCGGCGGAACGACCAGACCCTGGAGTTGCGCAGCATTGTAGGGGTGCTGAACCCCCCGGGCGGCTGAGCGGCCGATCAGTCCGGCTGGTGCCCGCGCAGGCGCAGTTCGGCGCTGCGGGCATGTGCAGTGAGTGCCTCGCCGCGGGCCAGGGTTGACGCGGTGCGCCCCAGTTCCTGGACCCCCCGCTCGCTGCACATGATTACAGAGCTTCGCTTCTGGAAGTCGTACACCCCCAGGGGGGAGGAGAAGCGTGCCGACCGCGAGGTGGGCAGCACGTGATTGGGGCCGGCGCAGTAATCCCCCAGCGCCTCGGATGTGTAAGGTCCCATAAAAATCGCACCGGCGTGGCGCACCAGCGGCAGCAGCGACTCAGGATCCTGCACAGACAGCTCAAGGTGCTCGGGCGCCAGCCGGTTGCTTACGGCCACCGCCTCGGCCAGGTCGCGAGTCCTGATCATTGCGCCGCGGCCCGCCAGGGAAGCGCCGATGATCCCTGCCCTCTCCATCCCCGGCAGGAGGCGGTCGATACTCGCCTGCACCCGGTCCAGGTAGTCGGGGTCAGGGCACAGTAACAGCGACTGGGCATTCTCGTCGTGCTCCGCCTGGGAAAAGAGGTCCATGGCAACCCAGTCGGGATCCGTAGAGCCATCGCATATAACCAGGATTTCTGACGGGCCCGCCACCATATCGATACCGACACGGCCAAATACCTGGCGTTTCGCGGTGGCCACATAGATATTGCCCGGGCCGACGATCTTGTCCACGCGCGGTATCGTGGCGGTGCCATAGGCCAGCGCCGCCACTGCCTGGGCGCCGCCGATGGTGAAGACCCGGTCCACTTCTGCGATAGCGGCAGCGGCCAGTACCAGGTCATTCAGCTCCCCACCGGGGGCCGGCACCACCATAACAATTTCATCCACGCCGGCCACCCTGGCGGGCAGCGCATTCATCAGCACCGAGGAGGGATAGCTGGCCTTGCCGCCGGGGACATATATCCCCGCCCGCTCAAGGGGAGTGATCTGCTGACCCAGCAGGTTGCCCTCTTCGTCATGGTATTGCCAACTGGACTGGAACTGGTGGCCGTGATACCGGCGAATGCGATCGGCGGCATACTCCAGTGCCTCGCGGTGCCTGGAATCAATGCGCTCCAGCGCCGCCGCCAGGCGTCGGCGCGGCACCTCGAGTTCCGCAACCGAGCCTGCCTGCAAGCGGTCAAAACGGGACGTGTACTCCAGCACCGCAGGATCGCCGCGCCCGGCAACGTCAGCCAGGATAGCCGTGACAGTCTCCGTGACCGCTCTGTCCAGGGTTTCCTGCCAGGCGGTCAGTTGCTCCAGACGCTGGTCGAAATCGGCCTGTCCTGTGTCAAGTCTTTGCATAAGGCACCCCGTCAGCCCCTTCCAACCGCAGCGGCGAGGTCGCCGATAACACCCTGGATAATTGCACAACGGGAGCGCATGGCCGCCTTGTTGACTATCAGCCGGGAACTGATCGCGGCGATTTCCTCCAGCGGCTCCATGCCATTCGCCCGCAGGGTATTGCCGGTGTCCACGATGTCCACAATCAGGTCAGCCAGGTTCATCAGCGGCGCCAGCTCCATGGCGCCATACAGCTTGATCACGTCGGCGTGCACACCCTGGCGGGCGAAATGCCGGCGGGTAATATTGACGAACTTGGTGGCAACCCGTATGCGCGCCCCGTTACTGCACCAGCCAACCCTGCCGGCTGTCATGAGGCGGCAGCGGGCGATACCGAGATCCAGCGGCTCATAGAGCCCCTCCGCACCATGTTCAAGCAGAATATCCTTGCCGACCACGCCCATATCGGCGGCGCCATGGCGCACATAGGTGGGCACATCCGACCCCCGGATAATGACCAGGCGCACGCCAGGGTGAGTGGTATCAAAAACCAGCTTGCGACTGCTGTGCACATCCTCCACCGGCGCAATTCCGGCACTGGCCAGTAGCGGCAGGGTTTCCTTGAGGATGCGCCCCTTGGTCAGGGCGATGGTCAACTGGTCGCTCATAATGTGCTCACAGGGATGCTCAGCCGTTGGAACGGGCTTGCCACTGTTCCGGCGTAAAGGTGCGGATATTGACGGCGTGTACACTGCCGTCGGCGATGCATTCCTTCAGCGCGCCGTACACAAGTTGCTGCTTCTGTACCGGACGCAAGCCCTCGAATACGTCACCGATGGCTATAATGTCGTAATGGTTTCCCTCTCCCTGGACGTGGAACTCGCAATCGTCCAGGTGGTTTTGCAACAACTGCTTGACCGTGGCGGCATCCATGAAGTTACTCCTGAATTGACTCTCTGCGCCGGCTGCGGGCAGGCGCTGCCGGGCGGGTGTAAAAGCCGGCCATTCTAGGAGAAAACCCTCCCGATGGCGACCGCTAACTCCGCCCGGGGATACTCAGGCCTTCACTTCCACAGCGGTCCAGCTGGCAATGACTGCATCCAGGTTACCGTCGTTCTTGCGAGCGCTGGCCTCAAACTGGTTGCGATAGATTTCGCCCAGGTTTACGCCCTCGATGATGATGTTGCGCAGCTGCCAATCCCCCTCCTTGCCGCGACCCATCTGGTAGATCAATTCATAGGGCTCGGGCTGGTTGTCGTAGACCAGCTGCCTTACTGTGGCCCTGCCGCCGGACGGCTCCTCGTCAGCTGCCGGAGCGACCTCAACTCGCGAGTCGCCGTAGGCCAGCAGCCCCTTGCTGTAGGTTCGTACCAGGCCCAGTCGCATAACCTCGGTAAACCGGTCGAGCTGGTCTCGCAGGAGGGCGCGACCCGGCTCGTCCAGTGAGCGATAGCGCTCACTGCTGGCGTAAGGCCCCATGACACTCCGGGCAAAACCACGGAAGTCGATAACAGGGTCGAGAATCTCCTGCACCTGCCGGAAATACCGCTCGGGGTCCTCATCGAAATAGTCGCGGGATTCCACCACCACGGCCATTACCCGCCGGGTCGTGTCATCGACCACTCCATGGGCTGTCACTTGCGTGTCCTGCGCCCATACGACTGCACTCAGCAGATATGCCCCCAACAGCCAGGCTGATCGCACACTAAACACTATCCGTCTCCTCAAATTGCTCAACATTGGACTTCCAAGGCCAAGGCGGGTCTGTATAATCCAGCGATGCGCGGCGGCACACCGCCCCTGTCGCTGGCCAGAACCAGGGCCCTCGCTTTGACACTTACCGACCCTGCGTGGTTCCCAAACACCACGCGGGGCACACTTTAACAGGAAATAACGCCATATGCTGATAGCTGCAGCCGCCATTATCGCCGGCTTTGCGATCCTCATATGGAGTGCCGACCTTTTTATCATTGGCGCTGCAGCCATTGCCCGGAATATGGGCATGTCACCCATTATTATCGGCATGACCATTGTCTCCATAGGCACCTCCGCCCCGGAAGTGCTGGTGTCGCTGACCGCCTCGTTCGAGGGTGCCGGCGAGCTCGCCGTCGGTAACGCCATCGGTTCCAATATTGCCAATATCGGACTGGTAATGGGCGTAACGGTGTTGATAACACCCCTGCTGGTCCTGCAAAGTTCGATCAGCAGGGAACTGCTGATCCTGCTGGCGGTGACAGTGGCAGCCGGCCTGATGCTCGCAGACAACACCCTGACAGCCCTGGAGGGCTGGTTGCTGATAGCCGCCATGGTCGTGGCCATGACCTATATACTGCGCAGCCAGACCAGGGACAGTACACTGCAGCTCGAAACCGAAGAGGAGCCCCTGCGGGAACTGCCGAGGGGCCGGGCCTGGCTGACCTTCGGCGCGGGGCTGCTGCTGCTCATCGGGAGTTCCCACCTGCTGGTCTGGGGGGCGGTTGCCACCGCGCAACTCCTGGGGGTATCGGAACTGCTGATCGGCCTGACGGTGATTGCCATAGGAACCAGCCTGCCGGAACTCGCCGCCACGGTGACCAGCGCCCGCCGCGGCCACACGGAAATCGCTATCGGCAATATTATCGGTTCCAACCTGTTCAACCTGCTGGTAGTGATGGCCATTCCCGGTATCGTTTCATCCCAGCAGCTGGCACCGGTAGTGTTCAGCCGGGACTATCCGTCCATGGCATTACTGACGCTGTTGCTGGCAGGCGCTGTCTATATTGGCGGCAAGCGCAAAGCCGCTCCGCCCGGCTATGCCTATATGGGGCGGACTGTCGGGCTGCTTTTCGCAATATTCTACGCACTGTACTATTACCTGCTGTATACCAGCCTCTAGCCACAGGAATCTCCCATGTCGCAGACCGGTTTCGCGACCTCGGCGCGTCGCACAATCAAAATGGAATCCGAGGCGGTGGCAGCCCTGGAGGGGCGCATCGGCGCCGATTTCGAGCGCGCCTGCGAACTGCTGCTGCAGATCCGCGGCCGGGTTATCGTTACCGGTATGGGCAAGTCCGGGCATATCGCCCGCAAAATCGCCGCCACCCTGGCAAGTACCGGAACTCCCGCATTCTTTGTGCACCCCGGAGAAGCCAGCCACGGTGACATGGGCATGATAACGGCGCAGGACGCGGTGATCGCCCTGTCCAACAGTGGCGCAGTGGCGGAGATCGTCTCCCTGTTACCGCTGCTCAAACGTATGGGTACCAAGCTGGTGAGCATGACCGGCAACGACCAGTCGACACTGGCACAAGCCTCGGACGTGCACCTTGATACCGGGGTTGAGACTGAGGCCTGCCCACTGGATCTGGCTCCCACATCCAGCACTACCACTGCACTGGTGATGGGTGATGCCCTCGCCATCGCCCTGCTCGAGGCGCGCGGATTCACCGCGGACGATTTCGCTTTCTCCCACCCCGGCGGCACCCTGGGCAAAAAGCTGCTGCTGAAAGTGGCAGACCTCATGCGCTCGGGAGACGCCATTCCCCGGGTCGAACCGGACACCACCCTGTCCGAGGCCCTGCTGGAAATCAGCAACAAGGGCCTGGGTATGACCACTGTGCTGGACAGGCAGGGACAGCTGGTCGGCATCTTCACCGACGGCGACCTGCGGCGAACCCTGAAGGCCCGCATCGATATCAACGAGACACCCATTGGCCAACTGATGAGCATCGGCACCAAGACCGTAGCCCCTGACATGCTTGCGGCTGAAGCGATGCGTATCATGGAGGAGAACGAGATCAGCTCCCTGGTCGTGGTGCAAGGCGACAAGAGTGTTGCCGGCGTCATCCACCTGATGCATCTGCTGCACGCGGGCCTCGCCTGATTCCATGGGGTGCTTTCCATTAACGCCCCCTGCCGCCACCCCATGATCCGATGGGGCTCCAGGGCCGGACCCAAAAAACAATGTGACTGCGCCAGCGAACCAAGTACCATCGGCAGGGGTCAAAGCGACAGCAGGGCGAGTACGGATTCTCGCCCCCAGAGACGGAGAAAGAGGATGTTCAAACCCAGCCCCAATGGGCGCAGCCGACGCTGTTCAAGCTGGTCGCGACCTATGCGCGTGGCTGCCCTGCTCGCCAGCCTGCTTCCAGCCACGGTCCTCGCGCTGCCGGATGATCGTGACCAGCCGATAAACATCACCGCAGATACCGCGATCCGGGATGAAAAGCAGGGATTCACCGTATACAGCGGTAATGTCCACATGATCCAGGGCAGTCTTGATATTGTTGCCGACACTCTCACTATCTACCACGAAAAAGAGCAGGCGGACAAAATCGTTGCCGAAGGCAAACCTGCCAAGATGCAGCAGAGGCCGGCAGTGGGAGAGCCGCTGGTCAAGGCGCGCGCAAACATCATCGAATACTACAAGATCGAGGACAAGGTACACCTCAAGATCAACGCTTTTATAACCCAGGATGGCTCGTCGGTAACCGGCGACTCCATCGATTACTTCATCACCGAGCAGCTCGTGAAGGCAGATTCCCAGCAGGCACCGGATGGTAAACGGGTTCAGGTTGTGATCGAACCTAAAGTCCTGCGCCCAGAAGAAGACACTGCCGATGGCCCATCTGCAAGCGACTAATCTCGCCAAAGCCTACCGCGGCAGGGAAGTTGTCCGGGATGTGTCCCTCGAGATAGAGAGTGGCCAGGTCGTTGGCCTGCTGGGACCGAACGGTGCCGGCAAGACAACCTGTTTCTACATGATCATCGGCATCATCCGGGCGGACCGAGGCACCATCAGCATTGATGGCGAGGACCTCACCGCACTCACCATGCACCAGCGGGCCCGGCGTGGTGTCGGGTATCTTCCCCAGGAGGCTTCAGTCTTCCGCAAGCTGAGCGTGGGCGACAACATCATGGCTATCCTGCAGACCCGTCGCGACCTGAACAAGGCGCAGCGGCTGCAGCGATGCGACGAACTGCTGGCCGAGTTCCATGTGGAGCACCTGCGCGACAACCTCGGCCAGTCACTGTCCGGTGGCGAGCGGCGGCGGGTGGAGATAGCCCGCGCCCTTGCAACAGAGCCCGAATTCATCCTGCTGGATGAGCCCTTTGCCGGCGTTGACCCGATTTCGGTGAGCGATATCAAGAAAATCATCAACCACCTGCGCAACCGCGGCATCGGAGTGCTCATCACCGACCACAATGTCCGCGACACGCTCGATATCTGTGAAAAGGCCTATATCGTTGGCGAGGGGCACATTATCGCCGCCGGCTCAGCCGAGGAAGTGCTGGCCAACAAGCGGGTACGGGAGGTCTACCTCGGCGACCAGTTCCGCATGTAGTTACAGCAGATTCCGCGCTCCAGCGGACCTTCCAAAGCGACTCCGTTCTCAATTTCATACATAACCAAGCAAAATTCGCGCCAAGCAGTTGCCACTCTTGGCTGGCGGCGACTACACTAAGTTCAACACCTCCTTTACGCGATACCGGGGGCCAAAGCCCTCCAGAGGAAGCCAGACAGATCCATGAAGCAGTCGCTGCAACTAAAACTGGGCCAACAGCTGACCATGACACCCCAGCTGCAGCAGGCTATTCGGTTGTTGCAGTTGTCGACCCTGGACCTGCAGCAGGAGATCCAGCAGGCCCTGGACAGCAACCCCATGCTGGAGATGGCTGACGAGGACAACGACTCGGACGGGCCGCCAGGCGCCGACGATGACAGTGCCGGGATCAACGGCCAGGCCAGCTCCGATGGCCCCATGGACAACCTCGAGCGCGCCGCCGCGGATCTGCCCGACGAGAATGTGGAATGGAATGTCGGCCTGCCCGAAGACCTGCCTGTCGACACCCAGTGGGATGATTTATTGCCAGCGGCGTCGGCCTCGTCCTTTTCGGGTGACGACTTCACCGATACGGGTTTTGAAAGCCGTAACGCGGCCGATGACTCGCTGCGGGAACAGCTGCTGTGGCAGTTGAACCTCACCCGGCTTTCCGATGTTGACCGCGTGATTGCCCTCGCCATCATCGACGCTACGGATGACAACGGGCGGGTCAACCAGGACCTCGAGGACATTCGCCTGTCGCTTTCGCAGGACATGTCGCTGGAGATCGACCTGGACGAAGTGGTGGCCGTACTGCACAGGCTGCAGCAATTCGAACCCGCCGGGGTATGCACCCGCGACCTGCAGGAATGCCTGCTGGTGCAGCTGCAGCAGCTGCCGCCCTCCACCCCCTGGCTTGAACAGGCCAAGGTGATCCTCTCGCGCCACCTCACCCAGCTGGGCAACGGTGATTTCGCGCAAATCCTGCGACGCACCCGCCTGAAGGAGTCGGAACTCAAGCAGGTTCTGACACTGATCCAGACCCTCGACCCCAACCCGGGTCAGTCCATCGGCCAGGACAATACCGAGTACGTGATCCCCGACGTGTTTGTCAGCAAAAAAGAGGGGCGCTGGGTGGTGGAACTAAACCCGGATATCGCGCCAAAACTTCGTATCAACAGCAATTACGCCGGCCTCATCAAGCGCGCCGACAGCAGCGCCGACAACACCTACCTGCGGGACAACCTGCAGGAAGCGCGCTGGTTCCTGAAGAGCCTGCACAGCCGCAACGAAACCCTGATGAAAGTGGCCACCCGCATCGTCGAGCACCAGCGCAATTTCCTCGAATACGGCACCGAGGCCATGAAGCCACTGGTACTGCACGAAATAGCCGAGCTGGTGGAGATGCACGAGTCAACCATCTCCCGTGTCACGACCCAGAAGTACATGCATACCCCCCGTGGCGTGTTTGAGCTCAAGTATTTCTTTTCAAGCCATGTGGCGACGACGTCCGGCGGCGAATGCTCCTCCACCGCCATCCGGGCACTTATCCGCAAGCTGGTGGCCGCGGAGAACCCGCGCAAACCACTGAGTGACAACAAGATCACCCAGTTGCTGGAGGAGCAGGGAGTAAAGGTGGCGCGGCGCACCATTGCCAAGTACCGCGAGTCGCTGATGATTCCACCGTCCAATGAACGCAAGCGACTGGTATAGCGATAACAGGGACAGGGCGGAGGAAATGTCTCGTTTCCGATCCGCCGGTGGTCTAGAATTTGGTGCATAGCCGAGCAGGTCAGGCCATCGCCGATGCCGGGTTATCCGGCCTAACGTAGAGAAGGAGCTGTATATGCAACTGAACGTCAGCGGTCATCACGTAGAGGTTACAGACCCGTTACGGGATTATGTTGAGAGCAAATTCGAGCGCCTGCAGCGGCATTTCGACCAGATAACAAACACCCAGGTCACCCTCATAGTAGAAAAAATGGTACAAAAGGCCGAGGCCACCATCCACATATCCGGCGCTGATATCTTCGCCGCCTCAGAGTCCGAAGATATGTACGCAGCGATCGACGCTCTCGCCGATAAACTTGACCGCCAACTCATCAAACACAAGGAAAAATCCAGAGGTCGCTAGTGTCCTGCAAGGGCATTTCCCTCTACCTGCCATGAATTTCCTGACCGAGATCCTGAGCCCGGAACGCACTGTTTGCCAAGTTCCGGGCATCAGCAAAAAACGCCTCTTTGAAACTATCGCCCGGATCATCAGCGACGACCAGCCGGGCCTGGTCTACGAGGAGATTTTCTCCCTGCTGATCGCCCGGGAGAAGCTTGGGAGCACCGGCCTGGGCCACGGGATCGCAGTGCCCCACTGCCGGGTTGACGACTGCCCCCAACCCCTTGGCACCCTGATCAGCCTGGAGCAGGCGATCGATTTTGACGCGCCTGATGACCAGCCGGTGGACCTGTTGTTCGCACTACTGGTCCCGGGTGAAGCCCACCAGCAACACCTGGACATCCTGGCCAATGTCGCACGCCTGTTCAGCCAGGCCAGTTTCTGTGAAAAACTGCGGGCTGCCGGGGATAACCGGGGGCTGTTCGAGATTGCCACCGGACAGGACTGACAAGTGCAACTGGTCATCATCAGTGGTCGCTCAGGTTCCGGCAAGAGTACCGCCCTGCACCAGTTGGAGGACGAGGGTTACTACTGCATAGACAACCTGCCGGCCTCCCTCCTGCCCGCCCTGGTGCAGGAAACCAGCCGCCAGGATTTCAGTCACTTTCGCGGCACAGCGGTGTGCATTGACGCCCGTAATGCCTGGAAGGACCTGGCCGACTTCAACGATATCGTAGAGGCCCTGCCCGACTCGGTACAGATTGAGATCCTGTTTCTCGACGCGCAGGATACAGCACTGATGCAACGTTTCAGTGAAACGCGGCGCAGGCATCCGCTCAGCAGTGAGTCCACCCCCCTGGCGGACGCGATCGCCAAGGAGCGCCTGCTGCTTGGCCCCATCTCCAGCGACGCCTCACTGGTTCTGGACACAACCCAGATGACAATCTACGAACTGCGCGATGCCATCAAGCAGCGACTGCTGAAGAACGGCAGTGGGACCATGTCCCTGCTGTTCCAGTCGTTTGGCTTCAAGCGCGGGGTACCCGCGGACGCGGATCTGGTATTCGACGTGCGTATGCTGCCCAACCCACACTGGGTAAAAGAGCTGAGGATGAAGAGTGGCCTGGATCGGGAAGTGCAGGAATTCCTCGAGTCGCAAGCCCTGGCCGGAGAACTCTATCGGGACATATGCACCTACCTGGACGCCTGGCTGCCGCGCTACAGGGACAGCAATCGCAGCTATATGACAGTCGCCCTGGGTTGTACCGGCGGCCAACATCGTTCAGTATATTTAGCCGACCGGTTGTTCCACTACTACCGTGCTCAATTTCCGAATACCCACGTAAGACACAGGGAACTGCAATAAGCCCGTGATACAAACCCAGGTAACCATCATCAACAAGCTCGGCCTGCACGCCCGTGCGGCCGCCAAGTTTGTCAGCTGTGCCGCGGCGTTTTCCAGCAGCATCCGCGCTGGTCGGAACGACAGCATGGTGGACGGCAAGAGCATCATGTCGGTAATGATGCTGGCAGCCGGCAAGGGTACCGTCCTGGACCTGCATATCGAGGGCAGGGACGAAGAGGCTGCACTGGAGGCCCTGAAAACCCTTATAGAAAATCGTTTCGACGAACCCGAGTAGATTTCCGCAAGCAGAGTCCGGCTCTGTAACTAATCACGTTGTTGTCACCCGGGGTTTCCCTGATAATTGCCCCGCGGCGGGCGCACGCCCGACAGGGGAATTTTGCGGGAAATTGTGGTGAACCAGACAGAAGCGACACCCCGGACAACCTTTGAAAAGCTGACCCTGGCCCTGGACAGCGGCGCCTTCGTGGACGTGCGAAGGATGTTGAACGGCCTGCCTGCGGGCGATGTCGCCCACCTGTTTGAATCATCGCCACCCAAGTTTCGCCACATCCTGTGGAAAATGATCGAACCGGAGAACGAGGGCGAGGTTCTCAACGAACTCAGTGATGACCTGCGCATTCAGTTCCTCAGCGACATGGAAGCCGCCCAGGTCGCCGCCCTGATGGAAGGGCTGGAGGATGATGATGTCGCGGATATCCTCCAGCAATTGCCGGATCGCATCACCTGGGAAGTCCTCAACTCCATGGACCAGCAGGACCGGGCACGCCTCGAGCGAGTCATGCTCTATCCGGAGGACACCGCCGGCGGCCTGATGAACACGGATACCATCACTATCCGTGCGCCCCTGACCCTGGATGTGGTGTTGCGTTACCTGCGGCGCCACGAAGAAATCCCGGAAATGACCGACAACCTGATCGTGGTAAATCGCTCCGACCAGTTTATCGGCCTGCTGTCCCTGCGCACCCTGCTGGTATCCGACCCGTCGGCATCGGTGCGCGAAATGATGGCGACCGATATCGAGCCCATCCCGGTCGACATGCCCGACTCGGAAGTCGCGCGACTGTTCGAGCGCAACGACTGGGTATCGGCGCCGGTCGTCGACGCCGAAGGCCGGCTGGTGGGCCGGATCACCATTGACGACGTCGTTGATGTTATCCGCGAGGATGCGGACCACTCTCTTATGTCCATGGCGGGTCTGGGCGAGGACGAGGACACATTTGCATCAGTGTCGCGCTCGGCTCCGCGGCGGGCGATCTGGCTGGGCATAAACCTGATCACCGCATTTATTGCCTCCGGTGTCATCAACCTGTTCCAGGGCACTATCGAGAAAGTGGTGGCGCTGGCGGTGCTGATGCCGATCGTGGCTTCCATGGGCGGTATTGCCGGCACCCAGACGCTCACAGTCCTCGTGCGCGGCATCGCACTGGGTCACGTGGGCCGCAACAACCAGATGTGGCTTATCAACCGTGAGGTCATGATCGGTATCCTCAACGGAGCCTTGTGGGCCGCGGTGGTAGCCGTTGCTGCCTCGCTGTGGTTCGATGACTGGAACATAGGCCTGATCATTGCCGCGGCCATGGTCATCAACCTGGTAACCGCCGCGCTTGTCGGGGCGATCCTGCCCCTGCTCATGACGCGCCTGAAAATAGACCCGGCGCTGGCCGGCAGTGTGGTGCTCACCACCGTTACCGATGTGGTGGGCTTTGTATCGTTCCTCGGACTGGCGACCCTGTTCTATGCCTGACATCGACGAGGACCAGCCTGAAGCCCCGCAATGGGATGGCCCCAGCAAGAGTGCGCTGAAACGGCAGATGCTCGCCCTCCAGCAACTGGGTGAAGCGCTGGTAGGCCTGAGCGAAAAACAGCTCGGCAAAATACCGGTTGAGGATGAACGCCTGCTGGCCGTCGTTCGCGAGGCCCGCGCCATGCGCAGCCATGGGGCCCGCCGGCGCCACCTGCAATTGATTGGCAAGCTGATGCGCGACACCGATGTCGAGCCAATTGAGAGCGCGCTCAAGGCCATGGACAGGCAGCAACAGGGCGCGGCTGATGCCTTCCATGAACTTGAGCAATTGCGGGATGAACTGCTGGCGACGGGCGTGGATGGAATCGAAGCAGTCACGCTGCGCTGGCCACAAGCTGATCGCCAGCAACTGCGCCAGCTTATCCTGCAGCACCAGCGCGACAGCGCGAGAAACAAGCCACCGGCGGCGAGCCGGAAACTGTTCCGCTATCTGCGGGAGTTGCAGGAGCTTTACGGCGACTCGGACTGACTCTGCACGGGCCCCGCGGGTGACTCCACCGGTGGCGTGGCCTCCGGCCGGTTTGCGCCCGGCTCGACTGGCGCGGTGTCATCGAATACGCGGTCGAACTCAACCCTTGGGTCATCCCATGTTCCGGCGACGCTATACACCGCACTGGTCAGGCGATTGACCTGGCTTTCAAACACCTTGCTCAACAGGAACACCCCCGCCGCCACCGGCAGTCCGGCGGCGAGTGCAGCCACCCAGGGCAGGTTGTTCGCCACCGGCAGGGTAAGCACCAGTTCCCCATCCAGCGCCCGTGTTTCCAGTACGGAGACCCCGCTGAACTGGAAACTGCTGGCGCTACCCTGCACATTCATGCTCGTCACCTCGATGGTGTCGGCTTGAAACACCACTTCTCCATTCACCTCGTTAAATGGAATCCCGGATTCAAACATCTGGGTAAGGCTGAGTCTCTGTACGATCTCGGCCAGGTTGAGAATACTCACCACCCGCAATGCGCCCGCTGCACCGCCCGGCGCCTGCGGAAAATGTCCCTGCCCGATTTCGACTCCCAGTAGCCCCCGGCTCTGGCCCAGTGAAAAATCCTGTGGTGCCCCGGGCCACTCCAGCGACAGATCCAGGGCTCCCCCATCAGTTACGATTACCTCCTGGTAGCCCAGTCGATCCAGAGTCTCACCCAGGTCACCGAAATGGAGCCGAGCGCCGAGCGCAGTGCGACCGTTCGCACCCTGCTGCCAGCTCAGTTCAGCAGGCTGGTCGCTGCGCACTTGCATGGCGACGATTTCGCCAACGATATTTTCGGCCCTGAGTTCAGCGCCATCCGTGTGCAGGTCAAACGCCAGATTACCCAGCAAGGTGTCACCCCGTCGCAGTTCGCCAATCGTGACAGCCAGCGCCGGCAATTCGATTATTTGCGTGTCATCGCCCGCGGGCAGATCCAGCGCTGCCAGCCCTGCCAGGTCCAGGTAGCTGATATCCAGCGACGACCGGGCGCTGTCACTGTACAGCAGTTCACCGCGCAGCCAGTCTGTCGCTGCCGTCACGTGCCAGCCGCCGCCCTCCTCCGCCAGGCCCAGCACGACCTCACCGACATCCCGCCCGCCGACCACCAGGCGGTCGATCCGCAGTTCATCCATCACCAGCTCGAGTGCCGCCTGCGGCTCCGCGCCGGCTGGCTGCTGCTGCGTCCCAGTGACAAAATATTCTGTAAGAAAGTGCTGCCACTGTGCCGCATCGACATAGGCTGCGCGCCCCCCGACCTGCACCAGCCCGGCTCGCAATTGGGGAGGACTGGCGTCGAGTGCCAGCGCGGCAGCCTGCAATTTGCCATCCCGCAGCCCCAGGTCCAGTGCAAGCCCGCCAGCCATCTCCAGCCCCAGTTGCAGCTCATCCCCACCCAGCGCCAGTTCCAGGTGCAGCGGCCGTGCCACGGCTGCAGGTTTACCCCATGGCTCGGGCAGATCCAGGCTGACCCCCTGCAAGGTGCTGTCCACGCTCAATACGGGGGAGGTGCCGGCGCCGGCGAGTAACTCCACCTCCACGGCTGACTTGCCGCTGGCAAAGGCCAGCAGATCGAGATCGAGCCACTGTCGGATATCACTCATATCGACAGTGCCCGACAGAGTCACCGACAGCGCGCTGTGTACTCCCGCACCGCCCCCCTCTGCAGCCGTCTTGCGCTGCCCGACTGAAGCCTGCAGCGGGCGCCCCCAGAGCTCTCCCACCAGGTCCCGGGAGCTGAACCCCGCCTCACTGTCGTAATCCAGCTCACCGCTGATACCCCGCAGCGGCAGTTGTCCGGGATTGATATCCAGGTCAGCCGCCGCCAGGCGGGTCGCGACCCCCACCTGCGGAGTCACGGTGTCGTCGGTCAGGTTCAGCAGGAGTGCAATATCTGCCGTCAGCTCACCGGCCAGCTGCCAGTCGCTGAATGTTCCGCCGGCAAGTTCACCCAGTGGCGAATTGTTAACAACCGCCAGGCCATCGGCGGCAGGCCCTGCGAGGCTGCCATCAACCGCCAGCCACAGCTGGTCCATGCTGTCCGGCCAGACCTCCACGGAAAGATGGCTTACCCTGGAATCGAGCAGGCTGGCGCTTTCCGCCCAGACGCTCACGTCGGCATTATCAATCAGCACGGTGCCCGCTATATCGGCCAGCGGCGGCCAGTCGGGATGATAGTCGAGCGCCGTATCACGAACATTGAAGAACAGCTGGACGGTGTGCAATTGCGCAGCATCGGCACTGAGACTGCCGCGCCACAGGAAACCACCCTGTTCGATCATGCCATCGCCAATACTTGCGGCCAGCCAGGGGCGCAGTTTCTCGCTGAGAATATAGGGTATGTACTTGCCCCGATGCGCGGCCCGTATATCTTGCAAACCTACCAGCAGGTCCATTTCCAGACCCGTTTCGGTGGGAACCAGTGGTATCGAGAGGCCGAACAGCACCCGCACAGGCCCTTCCGCATCGAGCACTTGCAGCAGGCCACTGGACAGCTCCACACTGCTGGCATCCCAGTCGATGTGGATCGTACCCTGGAAATCATCGTAGGCCAGGGTTTGCTCGTACACGGTCGGGAATGCCATGCTGAACTGTCGGCTGTCCAGCACGACATAACCGGTGCCGGGGCCAAGCTCGACATAACCGCGGGCGCCGGTTACTCCGGGTGCACCCTGCCAGGCATCTACCGCGAGTTCTTCAAAATTTGCCAGCAATTGCCAGCCGGACGCCGGGGCGGTGATATCGGCCACGTCTAACTGCAAGGCTGTCAGTGCGCCCCGTGGACTCAGCGTTTTGATAAGATCAGTGGCCGCCAACGGGAGCGCATCGGTGCTGCCAGCCAGTAGCTGGGTGAGGGGCTCAAGCGAGACCGCCTGTGTCCTCAGCTGCAGGGTTTCGCCGCGCAGATCCAGTTGCAAGCGCGGAACCCGCACCAGCACCTCCTCCCGGGCCAGCTCCAGATCCGCCACCGCTACTGCCCAGGAATCCTGTCGGCGCTCGACACTGGCATCCAGCGTGAGCCGCTCGAGCGGCATCTGCCAGGAGTCGTGTGGCGGCGACAACAGTAGATCGTTCATCTTGAGGTGCAGCACAGCGCCAGGCTCACCCCGGTCCCATGTCGACCACAACTGGAGCCCGATGGTGCCGCTGACCTGCAGATCCCTGAACCGGTTTCCCAGCAGGTCGGCAACGGCCCCCACATCTGCCGCATCGACCTCGAGGTATAGCTGGCCCGCAAAAGAATCCGGATCAAAGGGATTGCCCACGCCCTCTGCCAGGGCCGTCACCGCCAGGCCGCGTGACGATGCCAGGCTTCCCTCCAGCAGGCGACGGCTGCCTTCCCGGAACAGGGCCAGGTCGAGATCGAAGCCGCGCTGTTCACCACCCGGCAGGGTCAACTCCAGATGTATGTCGTCCAGGGCCACCCGCTCAACATTTGCCAGGAAATCCTCCAGCCACTCGCCCAACTGCGTGTCGCCGCCCTCAAACCCCCTGATGCGCAGGCTGCCGTCCTCTCCGAGCTCACCCGCGAGATCCAGCCCGCGCAAGCTCAAGCGGGTCATTTGCGGCGAGCGTTTCAGAAGGCTGCCGGCGACATCCAGCGCTATGCGCCCCTCGGATAATTCCACAGAACGTTCGGCCTCGCCCGGCAGGGTCAGCCGCAGTCCGTCCAGCACCAACACGGGTGTGAAGGAGTACCACTCGGCACTCACCCGGTCCGCATCTATAAGGAAGGGTACGCGGTGATTAAGCTCTTGCAGGATCTGGTTCTGGTAGGCGCCAGTGAGGGAACTGAGCAACCTGCCAACGCTTACATAGATAGCCAGCAGAACTATCGCAATCACGATAGTTACCCACAGTATGCTGCTGAGTCTGTGAAAAACGGATGGTTTCAATGGGTGTCGGGCTCTTCACTCGCGCCGCCGGGTCGGGCGGCCATTATGAAATCTAAAGCATCGCTATGTCGAAGTGTTCCTGTGCGTAGCGGGGCTCGGGGCGCAGGCGAATCGTTTTGCCGGTTGACGCTTCAAGCTCCACCAGCACACTCGCCTCGTCGCCCTGCAACAGGTTTATTACCGGCTGCGCCGCCACTACCAACAACTCTCCGGGCTCTGGCGCGGCAGCAGCCCGGGCGATCTCCCGGTATATTTCGTAGCAGACCGTACGAGTCGACTTCAGCACGCCGAGCCCCTGGCATACAGGACATTCCTCGCACAGGGTATGTTGCAGGCTTTCCCCGCTGCGTTTGCGGGTCATTGCTACCAGGCCGAGCTCCGACATTTCCCCGCAGGTCGTGCGCACCGGGTCCTGCTGCAATGCCTCTTGCAGGGCCAGCTGAACCTGCCGGCGATGCTGCCCGTCGGTCATATCGATGAAGTCGACGACGATAATCCCGCCCAGGTTGCGCAGGCGCAGCTGCCGGGCCAGCGTGGCGGCGGCTTCAAGGTTGGTCCTGAACACGGTCTCGTCCACATTGCGTCGACCCAGGAAAGAACCCGTATTCACATCAATGACGGTCATCGCTTCAGTCTGGTCGATCACCAGGTTGCCGCCACAGTCCAGTTCAACCCGATGGCTCAACGCGCGCTGCAGTTCCTGCTCCGCTCCGTACCGGTCAAACAGGGGCTCTGCACCGCTGTAGTGTTCAAGCCGATCGCAGAGCTCCGGCACATAGTCCTCACAAAAACTGCGCAGTGTGAGGTAGGCGGAATGCTGATCAATCAGCACCCTCGCCAGTGCCGGTGTCGCCAGGTCGCGAGCCGCACGCAGGTACAGCGGCAGCTCTTCGTACAGTAGCTGCGGCCCGGTCGCCGCCTCTTTGCGCCGGCACACCCCGCTCCACAGACGACTGAGAAAACGTATGTCCGCGCGCAGGCTCTCCAGGTCTGCGCCCTCCGCTGCCGTGCGCAGAATATAGCCGCCCTCCCCTGTCAAGCCCTCTGCCGCAAGACCCTCCTGCAACAACAGCAGCAGCCGCGCGCGCTCTCCGGAACTGTCGATACGCTGGGAAACTGCAAGCCGGGTCGAGCGCGGCATAAATACCAGGAAACGCGACGAAAGCGACAGCTCGGTGCTCAGGCGGGCACCCTTTTTGCCAAGCGGATCACGGCTTACCTGCACTGACAGCTTCTGGCCATCATGCAGTTGATATTCGATGGCGGGTTCCCGACGGGCGCCGCGGCGCTGTTTGCCATCGGACTGGTCCGCCAGGTCCGAGATATGCAAAAGACCGGTCCGCTCTGCGCCAAAATCGACGAACGCCGCCTGCATTCCGGGCATGACGCGCACCACCTTGCCGGTGTATATGTTGCCGACAATACCGCGACTGGCGCTGCGCTCGATATGAATATCCCGCACTACACCCTGCTCGAGCGTCACCACCCGCGTTTCCCGCGGCCCCATATTGACCAGTATGGTATCAGTCATGGCGCACTGCCCAGGCCGCTGCCGATACCCTTGTCCGACAGCAGTTGCCAGGTCTCATAAAGGGGTAATCCCACCACGTTGCTGTAGCTGCCCTGGATTCCGCGGACGAAAGCGCCAGCCATGCCCTGGATGGCATAAGCGCCCGCCTTGTCCCAGGGCTCGTCGGTCGCGAGATAGGCCTCGCACAACTCCCGCGTCAGGCGGATGAACTCCACCCGGGTTTCCACCACTACGCAGCTTGCGCCGCCATTGCCGTACAGGCAGACAGCCGTGAGTACGCAGTGGCTGCGCCCACTGAGTTTCGCCAGCATGGCAAGACCATCAAAATGGTCACAAGGCTTGCCGAGCACATCCTCGTCCACCACCACAATGGTGTCTGCAGCAATGACACTGCGGCCTGTATCCTGATAACGCGCGGCAACCAGCTGCGCTTTTTCCCTCGCCATCCGCTCGACATAGGCCGCCGGGCCCTCTCCTGGCTGACGGCTCTCATCGATATCCGCGGGGTCGCTCAGGTAGCGCACCCCCAGCTGGTCGAGCAGCTCACGCCTGCGCGGTGAGGCGGATGCCAGCACCAGATCCGGCTCGGCCACCTCAGGTCACCATATAATACCTGCGCAGGCGGCGCAGGATGTGCAGGACGAAGGGCCACAGCAGGGCGCTGGAGATTGCCGGCAGCAGGAACAGCAGCTCGGGGCTGCCCACCCCCTCCAGATTCTGTACCCACTGGCAGACCAGCTGGTTGATTCCGACCAGCACAAACACCGTGCCGGCCTGTTGCAGTACGCTGAACACCCGCAGGCGCTGGTACAGGGTCAGGCTGAGCAGGGCCACCACCACCAGGGCGAAGGCATTCTGGCCCAGCGCCGCGCCCTCCAGCGCATCCAGCAGGACCCCCAGAACCAGGCCGGTCAGGATACCGACGCGGTGCGGCAGGGCTATGGTCCAGTAGATGAGAACGAGCGCGACCCACTCGGGCCGCACCCACAGGAGCCAGTGAGGCATGGGGAACACGGCCAGCACCAAGGCCACCAGGAAGGAGGCAATTATCAGCCAGTAGCCGTGAGCTCCCTGCTGCACCACCCGTCAGGGCTTCCGATTGCCACGGGAGACGAAAACCAGCAGTACGTGACGACTGCGATCCAGTGCCGCACTGGGCCTGGCCAGCACGTGGGCAAACATCCTGCCCGGATCCCGCTCGATGCTGGTTACCACCGCGACCGGGTAGCCACCGGGGAAGCGCTCGCCCAGGCCGGAAGTTTCCAGCAGATCGCCCACCTCGATGTCGGTGGTGGCGGAAACATGGCGGATCTCCAGGGCGCCCAGGGAGCCGGTGCCCTCGGCGATGGCCCGCACCCCGTTGCGATTGACCTGCACCGGGATAGAGTGAGTGGCATCCGTAATGAGGAGGGCGCGGGAGGTGGCGGCACTGACCTCCACAATCTGGCCCATCAGGCCGTCCGCATCGATCAGCGGCTGGCCGACGGTCACACCATCCATCTCTCCTTTATTCAGCACCAGCTGATGCCTGACCGGGTCCGGTGACACACCCAGGATCTCGGCCACCAGCACGTCGTCGCGCAGCATGGCAGTGGAGTTCAGCAGCGCCCGCAGGCGCACGTTCTCCGCCTGCAGGGCAGCCATCTGCTGGGAACGGCCCTGCAACACGAGATTCTCGCGCAGCAGTCGCTCGTTTTCCTCCAGGGCCTCCGCCCTGGTCTGGATGTTGGCCCGCCCCCAGTCGCGCAGGCGCAGCGGCAGGTCGGCAACCCAGTAGATGGGCGCGCCGACCGTATCCAGCAGTGAACGGGTGGTTTCCAGGCTGTTGTAGCGCAAATCGGCTGTAATCAGGCCGAGGATCACGAGTATCGCCAGCAACAGGCGCAGCCCGAAAGAGGACTGTTTGACGAATAGCGGCTTGATGTTAGCGTCCTCGTTAGCCCGTCGTAGCAGCGGGCTCTTTCATGCGAGCCGTCACTCGGTAGACAGCAGATCCATCGTGTGCCGATCCATGCGCTCCATCGCCATGCCGCCGCCGCGGGCGACACAGGTGAGGGGATCCTCCGCCACAATCACCGGCAAGCCCGTTTCCTCGGAAATCAGGCGGTCCAGGTCGCGCAACAGGGCTCCGCCGCCGGTCAGCACAATACCGCTTTCGGCGATATCGGCAGCCAGCTCGGGTGGAGACTGCTCCAGCGCCGTCTTTACCGCCTGCACGATGGACGAGAGCGGATCCTGCAGCGACTCCAGGATCTCGTCGCTGTTGAGGGTAAAACTGCGCGGTACCCCTTCAGCCAGGTTGCGTCCGCGCACGTCGATTTCACGCAGTTCGCTGCCGGCAAAGGCACAGCCAATCTCTTCCTTGATGCGTTCTGCGGTAGCGTCGCCTATGAGGCTGCCGTAGCGACGGCGCACGTGCGCGACAATGGCTTCATCAAAGCGGTCGCCCCCTATGCGCAGCGAGTCGCGGTAAACCACGCCGTTGAGTGAGATTATGGCGATCTCGGTGGTGCCACCGCCCACATCCACCACCATACACCCGGTGGCTTCCTCCACACTCAGACCGGCACCGATAGCGGCAGCCATGGGCTCCTCAATGAGGCGCACTTCCCTGGCGCCGGCGCTGAGGGCCGATTCACGGATCGCACGACGCTCCACCTGGGTGGACATACAGGGTACACAGACCAGCACCCGGGGACTGGGACGGATAAACTTGCTCTCATGCACTTTGGCGATGAAATGCTGCAACATTTTCTCCGTAACCTGGAAATCAGCGATAACGCCGTCCTTGAGAGGACGGATCGCCGTGATGTTGCCAGGCGTGCGGCCCAACATGCGTTTTGCCTCGGTACCTACTGCCTCGATGGTCTTCTGGCCATTGTGGATTCGAATGGCCACCACCGACGGCTCATTCAACACTATTCCTTTATCGCGCACGTAGATCAGGGTATTGGCCGTACCCAAATCGATGGAGAGGTCGTTAGAGAACACTCCGCGCAGCTTTTTCAACATTGGTTTTAACTACCTTCTGAGTACAACGGGGAACTCCTGTGCGGAGTCCTGCATGGCTCCCTACCCACCGTCTCCAGGCAAACTACCGATGTTCTGGGTGAGCCGGCATAAGCCCTGAGATGACTGCGGAGACAGTTGTTTTCTGGGAGTTGAGAATTTCCGGCAACTGTATCAACCACGGGGATTTTGGGCAAGGCGCAAATATGATAACTTTACGCCCCCGCTGCACCCGAGGCAGCCCTCTCCGGTTAAAAAATACGATGGCGATTGAGCAAGACGAAATAGAAAAGATTGCGGAACTCGCGCGCATTCGCATAGCGCCGGACCAAATTGGCCAGCTGACCCGGCGGATTACCGACATTCTGGGTATGGTGGACCAGTTGCAGGCCGTCGACACACAGGGGGTGGAGCCCATGGCCAACCCGCTGGATGCGGTACAACGCCTGCGCGCCGATGAAGTTACCGAGGAAAATCGCCGCGAGGCGTATCAGGCGATCGCCCCCGCGGTGGAAAACGGGCTGTACCTCGTTCCCCGGGTAGTCGAATAGCCGGACCAGTCACAGGATATTTTCATGCATGACAAATCCGTCGCCCAGCTGGTAGCGGGACTGCGAGACAAGCAGTTCTCCAGCGTGGAGCTAAGCCGTTGTTTTCTGGACAGGATTGCCCGGCTCGACAGCGCTTACAACAGTTTTATCACGGTCGATGAGAGCGCGGCGCTGGCCGGCGCAGCTGCGGCCGACCAGCGCATCGCCGCCGGTGACGCGGCCACCCTGACCGGTATCCCGATTGCGCACAAGGACATATTTTGCACCAGCGGCATGCGCACCAGCTGCGGCTCGCGCATGCTCGACAATTTCGTGCCCCCCTATAACGCCACGCTGATAGAGCACTTCAACCGTGACGGCGCCGTTATCCTTGGTAAAACCAACATGGATGAGTTCGCCATGGGGTCTTCCAATGAAAGCAGCTACTACGGCCCGGTGTGCAACCCCTGGGATACTGCCCTGGTGCCGGGCGGCTCCTCGGGCGGCTCGGCGGCGGCGGTAGCGGCCATGCTGGCCCCGGCCGCCACCGGAACCGATACCGGAGGCTCGATCCGCCAGCCCGCGGCCTTGTGCGGCATTACCGGCATCAAGCCCACTTACGGCCGGGTCTCCCGCCTGGGAATGGTCGCCTTTGCTTCCAGTCTCGACCAGGCCGGCCCCATGGCCCGCAGCGCGGAGGACTGCGCACTGCTGCTCAACACCATGGCAGGCCACGACCCGCTGGATTCAACCTCCTCCGAGCTGCCCACCGAGGACTACTGCGCGCACCTGAACGACAGCCTGCAGGGCCTGCGCATCGGCCTGCCGCGAGAGTACTTCGGCGAGGGACTGGACGCACAGACGGCCAGCTGCATCGACAGTGCCCTCAGGGAGCTTGAAGCTCAGGGCGCGACCCTGGTCGAGGTATCCCTGCCCCACAGCCAGCTGTCGATACCGGCTTACTACGTTATTGCACCGGCCGAGGCGTCCACCAACCTGTCCCGTTTCGACGGTGTGCGGTACGGCCATCGCTGCGCGAACCCCGTGGACCTGCACGACCTGTACACCCGCACCCGGGAAGAGGGTTTTGGCAACGAGGTCAAACGCCGCATCCTGGTGGGCACCTACGCCCTGTCCGCGGGTTACTACGATGCCTATTACAAGAAGGCGCAGCAGGTGCGGCGCCTGATCAAGCAGGATTTCATCGACTGTTTCGAGCAGGTCGACGTGATCGCCGGGCCGACCACGCCGGGCCCCGCCTTCGCCCTGGGTGCAAAGTCCGACGACCCACTGGCCATGTACCTGGAGGACATCTACACCCTCGCGGTCAACCTGGCGGGCCTGCCCGGAATGTCCGTACCCGCCGGCCTCGTGGGGGGCAAGCCAGTGGGACTGCAACTGATCGGCCGGCATTTTGGCGAGGCGCGCCTGCTGAATGTTGCCCACCGCTTCCAGCAGGCAACCGACTGGCACCTGCGACGCCCGGCAACCGGGGAGGTGGCGTGATGCAGTGGGAGACCGTCATCGGCTTGGAGGTGCATCTGCAGCTGGCCACCCGCTCCAAGATATTCTCAGGCTCGGCCACCACGTTTGGCGCCGAGCCCAATACCCAGGCCAGTGCCGTCGACCTGGCCATGCCCGGCATGCTGCCAGTACTCAACGCCAAGGCCGTGCGCTATGCGGTCATGTTCGGCCTCGGGATCGGGGCTGAAATAGGCCACCGCTCGGTGTTCGATCGCAAGAACTATTTCTATCCCGACCTGCCCAAGGGCTACCAGATCAGCCAGTTCGAGGCCCCCATCGTCGGCCGTGGTGTGTTCGAGATACAGCTCGAGGACGGCAGCGCCAGGAATATCGGGATAACCCGCGCCCACCTGGAAGAGGATGCCGGCAAATCACTGCACGAGGACTTTCACGGCCAGACAGGTATCGACCTGAACAGGGCGGGCACTCCCCTGCTGGAGATCGTGTCCGAGCCGGACCTGCGCAACGCCGCCGAGGCGGTGGCCTATCTCAAGGCCCTGCACAGCCTGGTGACGTACCTGGGCATCTCTGACGGCAATATGGCGGAGGGCTCCATGCGCTGCGATATCAATATCTCCCTGCGCCCGATGGGTTCCGAAACGCTGGGTACCCGGGCCGAAATAAAAAACGTCAACTCATTCCGTTTCGTCGAGAAAGCCATTCGCCACGAAATCGAACGGCAAAGTGAGATCCTCGAGGACGGTGGCAGGATCGTCCAGGAGACCCGGCTTTACGATGCCGACCTGGACGAGACCCGACCCATGCGCAGCAAGGAAGTCGCCAACGACTACCGCTACTTTCCCGAGCCGGACCTGCTGCCGGTGGTGATAGACGATGCCTATATCGCGGCGATACGGGCCGAATTGCCGGAACTTCCCACCCAAAAACGCCACCGCTTTATCGAACAGTACGGCCTGGGCAGTTACGACGCCAACGTGCTGGCGGATTCACGCGAACTCGCGGATTATTTTGAGGCAGTGGTCAGCGCCTGCGGCGACGCCAAAATCGCCGCCAACTGGGTACAGGTAGAACTGCTGGGCCAGCTTAACCGCGGCGAGCTGGCTCTGGGCGACTGCCCGGTATCCGCCCCGGCGCTGGGCGGCCTGATCGCCCGCATTCTCGATAACAGTATCTCCGGCAAAATCGCCAAGCAGGTGTTTGAGGCGATGTGGCAGGGTGAGGGCAGCGCGGATGAAATCATCGAGGCCCGCGGCCTCAAGCAGGTCAGCGACAGCGGCGCACTGGAGGCCATGGTGGACCAGGTTATCGCCGCCAACGCGGGCCAGGTGGAACAATACCTCGCGGCCGACGAGGACCGACGCAAAAAACTGGTCGGCTTCTTCGTTGGCCAGGTGATGAAGTTATCCAAAGGCCAGGCCAATCCGCAGATGGTCAATCAATTACTGGCGAAGAAGCTGGTTTAGGGATCGCATGATGAGAAAAGACAAGGAAAAGGTGCTGGACGAGGTGTGGACCGAGGACCACGTCAGGAGCTTCCTGCAGGTGCGTCCCCACGACGGTTCCGATGAGAATTTCCA
>JAHEBL010000196.1 GCA_024642265.1 Haliea sp.
ATGTCACGACTGATCTGGCCTATCCAGACGGGCACTCCCTCCAGCCGCAGCGGTGTCAGCCACACCCGCAGGTGGTTGCGCTCATGGATGCTGCTGCGCGCGCGCTGCAGGGCGATGTCCTGGGGGCGATCGAAGACATACAGGGCACTTACCGGGGAGTAACGATAGCGCCCCCCGGTGATAGCCGAGGCGGCAGTCTTGAGCAGTGAGGTGCTATAGATGGTTTCGGTTTCATCCCACCCTGCGCGCAAAAACGAATAATGCAAGTCCTTCGCTTCACCAACCAGCACCAGGTTGAGGGGGTCGCCCCTGTCCTGGCCCGCGGCATCGCGCACACAGCAAGGCATCTGTTCCAGCCGCGCCACAAGCTGTGGCAGGTCCACGTCGACGATTTCCTGCGCGGAATACATGCCCTGGATATCGACCTCGTAGTGGTCCAGTTTGAGCCCGGGTACGGGAACGAAAAACGACATGAGATAAGGTTCTCCCCCGCCGATCACGTCTACGTTGAAGGACTTGGTGCCCTCGTCAACCTGGGTGAAGACATAGGCCGACTGGATGCTCCGGGGCGCAACTCGAAAGAGCCTTACCCCCCTGCGTTCCAGTTCTGCCCTGAGCGCGGCATCGGCATCGGTGCGGATGCGGCTGGCCGACTCCCGCGGACTGTAGTACGCCGGGTCCAGGCTTACCGGCGTCAGGAACAGGGTCTTGTCACTGCGGTTTTCCACCTGCACCCAGACCG
This sequence comes from Haliea sp., assembly GCA_024642265.1. Lineage (GTDB taxonomy): Bacteria > Pseudomonadota > Gammaproteobacteria > Pseudomonadales > Halieaceae > JARRPM01. The sequence continues at coordinate 743 of JAHEBL010000196.1, forward strand.
GCTGGATATTCCTGCGGTAGAGGTCCGCGCCGAAAATGCTTTCGGCCTCTTGGGCGCTGGGCACCGCCGTCGTCACAGTGAGGTCCCGGCTGGTCTGGCTGTGCAGTCGCTCGTTGGGAGGGGGGGTCTGCCCACCAAGGAATAACTCTCTCGCCTCATCGGCAACAGCCTGCGGCATCCCGATCAGGAGAAAGGCGAGAAGCGGCGCGCACATCCGCGCCAGTGGCCGCTGCTTCATCGCCCCTCCCCGCGCAGGAGATAGCGCCGCCCGAAGAGTTCTTCAGTATCGCCCAGCGCAACGGGTGTTTCCGAGAGGAACAGCACCTGGCGAAGACCGTCGGTAAAATACGCGCCGCCGTCAAATATCACCTGTGGGCTATCCATGGTGGATTCAGCGCCCCCCACCAGCATACCGAATTTTGCCACCGACTGGGCGTACCAGAAGCGCTGCACCAGCAGGCGACTGGCGCTGTCGACGTCGGCAGAGACGCTTTCACTGGCGAAGCGGGACAGGAAGGCCGAATCCCGGATCGCCGACCCGCTCTTGATCCGGGCCAGGAATGCCTTCTCGAGCACACTGTAGAAAACCATCCCCACCCAACCGGCCTGGCCATCGACGTCCCAGGGGGCCCGCCACAGCAGCAGGCCGAGACGTTCATCACCATCCTTGCGCTCCAGGTGAAAAATCGCGTCCGGGGCACGCCCGGCAAACCGCTGCAGTCGCGCGCGCTCGCTGTCGTCGGACTCGGCCTGGGTCTCCTGCCAGCCGGCACGCAGCAGCGAGCGCCGCAGCGCCCGCGGGGTAGCCACGAACACAACATTCAGTGGGCCACCCACATCGCCCTCCCCCGGGCCTTCGGCGCAGCAGGGAAGCTCCTCCTCGAGTACCACTTTCAAACCCGCGACGTCCAGTTGGCGGATCTGGTCCGCAGGGTAGAGGGTGGCGAAGTCCACCTGCGTATAGTCCGGAGTAAACCCGGGCATGGGGACGAAAAACGTGAAATTGTGGCTGACCCGGCTGCTGAAGATGTCCAGGTTAAACCCCTTGGTACCGGGGCTCAGGTGAGTGAAGACCAGCCCCGAGCGGCTTTCCCCGGGCGGGACCACCCGCGGCAGGGCATTGTCGTAAAACCAGCGCTGCATCGCATCGTAGCCCTCGGAACTGAACCGCTTGCGATTCATGTACGCGACTTCGATCGGCGAGTAGTAATCGCGGTCGATACTCCAGAGGGTAACGCGCGCCGGCGCGTCACCCGCATTGTCCACCTTCAGCCAGACCGGCTGTATGCCCTGCTCATAAAGATCGAGGCCGGTCAGAGCCAAAGTCTCCCCGGCGTCCGGTACCGCTGCAGTCACCCGCAGGGAGGCGTCTTCCTGGACAACGGCGCGCGCCAGAAACGACGCTGTATCGACACTGCCGCCACGGTAGGGCTGCATGCCGCAGCCGGTGATCAACAGCATACCCAGAGTGAGTATCAGCCGCGCCGGGCAGTACCGGATGCGCGTGCCGGCAGGCAAGGAATAAGCAGAAGACCCGGCGCTCACGATAACACTACACTCACACCCAATTCAGGCTCCCGACCGCGCAAACGGAAATCAGTATTGATCCTTCGGCCCCAACTTCATCAGCTGGTTCATGACGCGCTGCATGCCATCCCGCGCGGGCTGTTCGGTGAGAATTCCATTGCTGTCTTCCCAGTAGACATCACCGTCTTCATCCAGATGCAGATGCCAGGCGTTCTCGGGAGACATATCGCGCAGGATGGCGGCGGCCATGTCAGCTGCCAACTCGGGAGAATCAACGAATACGCCCATCTCTGTATTGATCTCCGAGGATCGCGGATCAAGGTTCATCGAGCCGACAAAAACGTAGCGTCCATCAGCTACGGCAGTTTTGCTGTGCAGGCCGATAAACTCTGAATCGACCGGCGCAATGTCGACGATGGTGGGCTTGATGGCTGCATCCGGCCGCAGTTCGAAAAGCTCGACTCCCGCCTTGATGAGATCGTCACGCCACGGCTCGTAATGGCTGTTAACCGCAGGCACGTCGTGAGTGGCCAGCGAATTGGTGAGAATTCGCACATCCACTCCGTTATCACCAAGCCCTTGCAGGAAATCTATAGCCTTCTGGCTGGGAATAATGTACGCGTTCATGATAAGCAGTTGCTCCCTGGCCATGCCAAAGAAGTTGAACATGCTGGAGATAACATTCTGCTGGATCTGGTCGCCTGAGGCTTCATCGTAAACCATTTTACTGCGACCTATACGCAGGTTATCGACCTCGCCCAGTATCTCTTCGGTCCAGTCCTTGGGCTGGCGCGGCAGCTGCTCAAGCTGGGGGGCTTCAGCGGTACTGTCCAGCAGGCCCTGCCACTGCTCCTGAGCCGCCGCCTCGTCCGGTACAGTGGTCAGGTTCTGAGCGGATACCACCCATTTGCTATTCCAGAAGCTGTCAAAGAATTCGTTGGCCTGCGTGCCAATATGCCCGACACCCAGCAGGTCGGTATCGTGAAAGTTATACACCTCGTTGAGGCCAAAGTAGTGATCGCCAATATTTCGACCGCCGATCACCGCGGCCCTGCCGTCCGCTATCAGCAACTTATCGTGCATGCGCGAGTTAAGACGCTCCATTTCCGCCAGCATCTGCCCGGCCCGCTGCACGATGCCACCGCGTTCGGTCCATGGATTGAAGATACGAAACTCAATATTGGGCTGGGCTTCCAGGTTGGCGACAAGCTGGTCATGACCCTGCAGCAGCAGGTCATCGACGATCAGCCGCACCTTGACTCCGCGCCGGGCCGCCAGTACCGCACGCTCCAGTATCAGCCTGCCGCTGACATCCGGGTACCAGAGGTAGGTCTGTATATCCAGGGAGGAGACCGCTGAATCTATCAACAGGAGGCGCCAGTAAAGACCCGAAAAACTGCTGTCGAGCAGGTGGAACCCGGAATATTCCTCACCGTGCTGCGCCGTGATCCCCGCTGCCACTTCGGCCAGTACACCGGTGGTGGCGGGAGGCAAGGCAAAGCTCGGCGGCAGCTGGACAATCTCCTCCTTCATCCCGCCAGAGGAGCAGCCGGCCAGCAGCACCAGGGCCGCAATCCCCGCAGCAGCGCAGGCTTTGTCGAACAGAAAATACGGTCGTATACGGTGAATCAGACGGCGACTGAACAGCATGGAAGCACGCTCTCCCCTTGTTTTTGTATTTATCAAAAAAAGCCCACTACGTTTAGCAGACTCGCTGATAGGTGTCAATTTGGGCGGTACACCCCGGCGCCCACAGGGCCGACTTCCTTGGGGCGCAAAAAAAGCCCGCTGGATTTCTCCAGCGGGCCCTGTTTAGCTCAGGTCTTTGGTGTTACTTGCCTGAATGGTCGCAGTCGGTACG
>JAHEBL010000085.1 GCA_024642265.1 Haliea sp.
ACAGAACCGGGACCAGAACCAGTCCTGCTAGGTCGTCGCGTCCACCCGGGTCGGGCTCTCGCCTGAACCGGGATCGCCCCGCGGTATGTCTGCAAGGACCCCTGCAGCATCGCGGCGAGTGAGGTATGCTGAGCGCGTTTTTTTATGCGCGTATGCGGGGTCGATATGCAGGAGTTCAGCGGCAGGGTAGCCGTTATCACCGGCGCTGCCAGCGGTATCGGGTCGGCTCTGGCACGCCAGGGCGCGGCTGAAGGTATGAAGCTGGTGCTGGCGGACCGCGATGAGGGCGCGTTGCGCGCCCTGGCGGGGGAGCTGCGCAACAGGGGCGCCGGTGTGCTTGCGGTGACCACTGATGTGGCAGTGCCGGACCAGGTCGCTGCACTTGCAGACACGGCCTTTGATCATTTTGGCCACGTAGACCTGCTGTTCAACAATGCCGGCGTGCTGATCAGCGGGTACAGCTGGGAGCGCTCCATCGAAGACTGGCAATGGATCATCAACATCAACCTCATGGGGGCCATACACGGGCTGCACAGTTTCGTGCCCCGCATGCTCGCGCAGAAAACCCCCGGACATATTGTGAACACCTCATCCCTGGCGGGCCTGCTGGCGTCGCCCCTGATGGGGCCCTACACCGTGAGCAAGCAGGCGGTGGTGGCACTCAGTGAAACCCTGCACTATGAGTTCGAGAGTATCGGTGCGCAGCTCGGGGTTTCGGTGCTCTGCCCCGGGCCTGTCGCAACAGATATAGCCGAATCCGGCAGGGCGCGCGATCTGGCCGGCGCCGTACCCGATGATGCCAGCCAACAAATGCTGGGCTATCTGCGCGCCGGTATTGCCGCGGGCATGGCACCCGCCGAGTGTGCCGCCAAAGTGTTCCAGGGCATCCGCGATGAGGCGTTCTGGATATTTACCCACGAGGAGTTCAAGCCCGGCTATGCGGCCCGTTGCGACAGCATACTGTCCGGGCGCAACCCGCACTACGAGCCTTTCAGTATTTGATTGCTCCCGCCAACCGCTACCCACAGGAGATTTTAATGTTCCCCAGGCTTATCTGCACCTTCCTTGCATTCACCCTCGCCGGGCTTTCGACCATGAGTCACACCAGCCGCGCCGCAGCGGACGCGGCCGGGCAGGCAAGTGCCGACAAGCCGGTCATCACCCGCAAGGATGATCTTCCCCGCCACAGCTACCAGCTGGACCTGAAGGTGACCGACCTGTACCTGCCGGAAAACCGCGCTACCCTGCTTGGCCTGGCGAAGGCGGTGCAGGCGGATATCCTCGCGGATCTGGCGACACTGGACATCCAGGATGACAAGACCGTGCAGGAGTATTACGGGGTCCTGGGCAGTGTGGCGATGCTGGAAAATCGCTGGCAGGACTACCTTGACCTGCTGGAACGGCAGCGCGCCCTGGAGACCAAGCAGGCCAATCGCATGACCATGGGGCTGTACTCCGAGGCGCTCGCCCGGGCGCAGATGGCGGGTGGCGACACTGAAAAGTTATTGAAAACAAACATGGAGGAAGCCCTGCAGGGGCTGGATTATCCCCTGGTGCAGGACAACATCAAGAGCGCGCGCGGGCGAACAGAGATCCTCAGCGAAGCCCTGGTGCTTGGCAATCTCGACTCCTCCTACCAGCCGGTGATCGACAATACCTCCGGTGAGATCAGTTATGACATCGCCTCGACGCTGGTGTCGGTCAGCTTCACTTTGGACCATTTCCTGCGGGACGCGCCCACCATCAACCAGGTGTACTCCGCCTATATCGCGGCAAATGATGTAAGCAAAGCGGATATCTGGGAGGCGCGCAAATACGATCTCGGCGCCGACGCGAAAGCGAGCCCTGTGGTCGTGGCCGTCTGGGACAGCGGCGTTGACACCTCAATCGGTGCGTTCGCCCCGCTGTTATGGCGCAACACAGGGGAGATTCCCGCCAATAGCGTGGATGATGATGGCAACGGCTTCGTGGACGATGTGCACGGCATAGCCTACGACCTCGAATCAAACAAGGAGCCCTCGCTGCTATACCCCATCGGCGCCTTCGAGGAGGGCGAGATGGTCATGCAGGCCCAGGTGAAGGGGCTGGGCGACATCCAGTCGGGTGTCGACAGCGAGGAAGCCAGTGCCCTGCGCAAACGGCTGGCGGCCCTGAACCAGGCTGAGGTAAAGGACTTTCTCGAATCACTCAGAATTTACGGCAATTACTCCCACGGCACCCATGTTGCGGGTATCGCTATCGAGGGCAACCCGTTTATTCGTGTGCTGGTAGCGCGCATGACCTATGGACATACCATGATTCCGGAGGAACCTACCATCGCGAGGGCAAAGGCCGAGGCAAAAATGGTGCGTGAGGTTATCGACTATTTCAAGGCCAACGGGGTGCGCGCGGTGAACATGAGCTGGGGCGGTTCCCTGCGCGGCATTGAAGAGGCGCTGGAGGCGCACAACGCAGGTGGCTCACCGCAGGAGCGCAAGCAACTGGCCCGGGAAATCTATACGATCGGCGACATCGCCTTGCGGGAATCGATTCAAAATGCGACGGATATTCTCTTTATTACCTCCGCCGGTAATTCGGACAATGACGTTACCTTTGACGAGTTCTATCCCAGCAGTTACGACTACCCCAATATCCTCAGTGTGGGTGCGGTGGATATGGCCGGTGACGAGACCAGCTTCACCAGTCTCGGTAAGGTTGATATCTATGCCAACGGCTTCGAGGTTGAGAGCTTTGTGCCGGGGGGTAACCGTATCAAGTTCAACGGGACATCGATGTCCTCGCCCCAGGTGCTGAACCTCGCCGCCAAGTTGCTCGCCCTGGACCCCTCGCTCAATACCGCCCAGCTGCGCCAGTTCATTCTTGATGGCAGCGACGAAAAAGCACTGCAGACCCGCACCATCAGGTTGATGAACCCGGCAGCCAGTGTTGCGCTTATTCCCTTACCACCAGCACGGTAGCCAGCGTCGGATCGCCGCAGTAGGCCACCCGGGTGCCGCCTGCCACCTCGCCCTGCAGCGCATTCAGCACTTCAGCCTGAATGAGCTCGCCCGGCGCGAGGGCCGGTATACCCGGGGGGTAGGGGACCGCGGTTTCCGCTGCGATGCGGCCAATGGCCTGCGCTGCAGGCACCCGCTCGTGATCAGAGAAAAAGGCATCGCGTGGGGACATCACGGTCTGGGGTACCACTGTCCATGCGGTTGTCGGAACCAGCGGGCGCGGCTCGCCGCGATGCTCCTCGATGGCGCGGGTGATCTCGCTGACCATACGGTCAACCGTCTGGTCGGTGTCCGCCAGTGTGATGACCGGGCAGAAGGTATCCCGGTCGGCCAGCTCGAGGTGTATCCCGCGCTGCTCGAGTACATCGGCTACCACCTGGCCATCCGCGCCGGTACCCGCCAGGGTGAGCACCACCTTGGTAGGGTCCTGCATCAGCAGGGCGGGGGAGCGGCCGCCGAACTCGCTGCCCAGTACACCCAGGCCCGGGATCTGGCGCAACCGTGCCCGCGCTTCTCCTGCAATACGAATGGCATTGCCCAGCAGTTCCTCACCGCGATCCTGCAACAGTCCCCTGGCCCGGTCGATGGAGGCGAAAATAGCGCCGGAAGGACTGGTTGTATGCAGGCCTTCAAAGGCGGCTTCCAGGCGCTCTAGATTGATCAGTTCCCCCTGCACCAGCACCATCGAGGACTGGGTGAAGCCGGTAATATGTTTGTGCACGCTGGTGACCAGAATGTCGGCTCCCGCCTGGATGGCGTGCGGCGGCAGGTCGGGGTGGAAACCCAGGTGTGCCCCCCAGGCGGCATCGACTGTCAGCGGTATGCCGTGCTCGTGCGCCACCGCGGCGATGGCGGCCACGTCTGATACACCACCGACATAGCTTGGCTCAACCAGCATGACTGCCCGCGCATCGGGGTGTTCGCGCAGTGCCTGCCTGATGCGTTCCGCGGGCATGCCCGCGGCGAGACCGGTCTGCGCGTCGATATCGGGTCGCACCCAGACGGGGACCAGCCCGGCGAGAACGAGCCCGAAGAACAGCGACTTGTGCAGGGTGCGGGCAACAATAACCTTGTCCCCCGGTTTACCCACGCTCAATGCGATCGCCTCGTTGCCATGGGACGAACCCTGCACCGAGAAGCCGCACCATTTTGCGCCCCACAACTCACCGGCGAGGCGTTCGGCGCCGGCCAGCTGCCTGGTGGACACGCGGCGGTTCTCCACGCCGCCGTACTGCGGCACATCCAGGGCCAGCAGCGAGTCAATCAGCTCCGGGTTGCGCTTGTGGCCGGGCACGGTGAAGGGTGTACCGGCATTCGCGAGGAAGCGGTGATAGGCATCGTACAGTGGGGTTTCGCTCATAGTGAGTGGTGTTGCGTTCCTGCGCTTCGGGCATGAGTCCTGATGCTGGCAACTCTGGCCTTATCGGCCCCCGGAGTCAACGGCCTATAGAGAACGGCCGAGGGATCTGCGCGCGGTTTCCGCGTCGACCAGGACTCCCGTGAACGGATAGTCCGCGGTCAGCGCGCTGACCAGTTGGCTCGCCGCATTGGCGAAGGCGGCATCGTCGGCGAAATCCAGGTAGGTGATGGCTGAGGAGACCGACTCATTGGACTTGACTGCCCTGGCCCGCAACTTTGCAGGAATCGTGATGACCGTGTCGCCCGGCTCGGCATCGATGGACAGCAGCAGTCGTTCCATGTTGATGGCCTCGTTGGAGGCAGTTCCGCTGTCGGCGACAAGGTCCTGTACCGTGATGACCGACTTGCCGCTGACTGCCCGCCCGAGCTGTATATCGCCTATAGAGAACTGGACCGGCTCGCCCACTTCGTACTGGAATTCGCCATTACTGCCGGTCACTCCGCTGAGGGAGCCGGAGATGTAATCCGCGCCCGCCACCGGGGCTGTGCCAAACTGCCCCGTTGCCACGACGATTATCTCGTCGTCCTTGTCCTTGTCTTCGTCATCAGAGCCACTGCCGGAGCTGAAAAAAAAGGCGCACTGGCTGCCCGCCAGCAGAGGCGTGGCAATGAGCAGCAGGATGAGAAAGGACCTGCGAAAAATCGCTCTTGAGATCATGGCTGTTCACCTGAAAGTCACGGTACACAAGGGATGAGGTGCGTTTGCGACATTGTAACGGTTTCCCGATCGGGTTGGCACCACCACAGGCTGGTTGATTTCTGTGGCCAAGGGTCTATCTTGACGAGCCCACTTTCCACCTTTGTGTCCCTGCGGGGCCCGGTGGCGTAACAAAGGAATACAAAATGCTGACATTACACGGTTTTGCTTACTCGAATTACCACAACATTGTAAAGCACGCGCTGATGCACAAAGGCATCCCCTTCGAGGAACATATCGTATACCCCGGCACCCCCGAATTGCTGGCCGTGAACCCGGCCGGCAAGGTACCCGCGATGACCACCGAGGATGGCTTGTCCCTCGCAGAAAGCAGTGTGCTGGTGGACTACCTGGAAGATGCCTATCCCGCCACGCCGCTGTACCCGGCTGATCCGGGGGCGCGCGCCAGAGTGAGGCAGCTGATGAAGGTTGCGGAGCTCTACCTTGATTTGCCGTCCCGTCGGCTGTTGCCGGCGGTCCTGGCAAATGTGGCCGTGGACCAGGCAGTCAAGGACGAAGTGCGGATGACGCTCGAGCGCGGCGTGCGCTCGCTCAAAGAACTCGCGAGCTTCTCCCCCTACGCGGCCGGGGCGGATATTTCGCTGGCTGACATCTACCTGCGCTATGCCCTGGCAATCCCGAAAATGGTGGGGCCGGGCCAGCTGGGCTGGGACATTGTCGCTGAGGTTGATGGGCTCGCGGACTGGGATGCCATGATGGCCGACTCGGAAATCGCACGTAAGGTCGATGCCGATATGCGTGAGAATACGGCGGATTTCATGGCTTATATTGCCAGCCGGCGATCTTGAGCCGGGCCACACTGCAGACCCCGGCCAGCAAGGTCAGCACGGCCGCTATAACAGCGGGCGTGCCATCGCTGCCATAGCCCAGGGCGAGCAAAGCGGCAATCAGGGTCGCGCCCAGGGTCTGCCCGACCAGCCGATTGGTAGAAATGAGCCCGCCCGCAGACGCGGCCCTGGCCAGCGGTGCCGCTGATACCACCAGGCGCGCATTGGGCGAGAGAAACATTGCGTAACCCACGCCGCACAGGGCCATGCGCCAGGCGATAGCCCACTGGGATAAACCATCGGGCATCAGGGCGAGCAGCGCCATGCCCAGGGTGGCGATAGCCATACCGATGCCGCCGAGTAAGCCCGCATGAACACGGTCGGACAGCCATCCGGCAATTGGGGCCACAACCATCATACTCAGCGGCCAGGGAGAGATGACGGCACCGATCTGGGCGGGCGAGAAGCCAAAGTGCTCCTGTAGACGAAACGGCAGGGACAGCAGGAAGGTCATCGAACCGATAAATGCCAGCAGGGCGCCGAGGATAGACAGTGCGAGGACGGGGCGCGCCAGCAGATCCACCGGCAGTATTGGCGCGGTCGCCCGCAGCTCCCGCCGGATGAACACCACGGCGACCAGTATGCCGGCCAGGACAAGCGCCAGCGAGTTGGTTACAGGGTAACCCTGCGCCAGCGCCAGCAGGCCCGAAATGGACAGGCCGAAAGTGAGTGCACACAATACAGCGCCCGGCAGGTCGTAGCGCCCGGGGCGCGGTGGCAGGTCGGGCAGCGAGCGGGCGCCGACTGCCAGTGACAGTAATCCCAGTGGTACGGTGGCGACAAATACCCACGGCCAGCTCGCCGCGGCAACTATGAACCCCCCCAGCATGGGCGAGAGGGCCGCGGCGCTGGTCACCACCACACTGTTTATCCCCAGTCCGCGCCCCAACTGGCGCTCAGGATAAATAGAGCGAACCAGTGCGCTGGAGACACTCAGGGCCGCCGCGGCGCCCAGTGCCTGCAGCGTCCGCGCGGCCAGCAACAAGGGCAGGTCAGGTGCGAAAAAACACAGCACGGCGGATAGCATAAACACACATTGGCCGCACTGGTACAGACGACGCAGGCCAATACGGGTACCCAGCGCGGAAAAAGGCAGGAGTGTCATCACCAGTACCAGCTGGTAAACGCTGACGATCATGATCGCTGAGGACGAATCGATACCCAGGTCCCGGGCTATGGTCGGCAGGGCGACGTTGGGGATCGCCCCGTCGATGACATTCAGGGCGGTGCCGCAGGAGATTGCAAACACAGCGAGATAGCGCCGCGGTGTGGGAAGTCCATCCATGGTTGGTGTCTTACTGTATCTCAGTTGAGAGTTGACCAGTATAGGCCCGGGGCTACACTGAATACGACCTTCGGATGGTGTGTCCATGCGCGCGAATACTGTGAAGCGATTTGTTTATATTATTGTGGTTGTATTTTCAGCAGCGTGGGGGCTTGCAGCCGCTGATCCCGCAACAGAGGAAAAACACATGAAGCAGACGCTGCCCTACGGCTCCTGGCCCTCGCCGATCTCCGCGGCTTCCGTGGTGGAGGGCAGTCGCGGCCTCGGCTCACTCAGTGTTGATGGCGACTACCTTTACTGGGTGGAATCGCGGCCGGAAGAGGGCGGCCGCAACACCATTATGCGCCGCGCAGCCGGTGGCAAGCCGGAAGAGATCCTGCCCCGGCCCTGGAATGCCAGGACCCGGGTCCAGGAATATGGCGGGCGCAATGTGCTGGTGGCAGATGGCAAGATCTGGTTTTCGAACTTCGAGGACCAGCGTTTATACCGCATGGTTCCCGGCGGCGAACCGCAAGCTGTGACTCCTGCGGCAGAACTGCGCTACGCCGGCTGCGTTCTGGACAGAAACCGCGCCCGCCTGCTGTGTGTGCGCGAAGACCATCGGGCAGGGGGAGAAGCGCGCAACGCGCTGGTTGCACTGCCGCTGGAGGGTGTTTCCGAGGGAGAAGTGCTGTTCGCCGACTGCGATTTTGTGTCCGCTCCCAGCCTGTCGCCGGATGGCAGTCGGCTTGCCTTTAGCAGCTGGCGGCATCCCAATATGCCCTGGGACGACACCAGCCTGTGGTCCGCGCAATTGGGTGAGCAGGGCCAGCTGCTTGCACTCACCCTTCACAATGCAGGCGCCAGTGAATCGGTTATCAACCCGCAATGGAGCGGGCAAAACCAGCTGTACGCAATTTCAGACCGGGATAACTGGTGGAAAATTTATCGCGTGGAAGGCGATCGGTTTACGACCGTGGAGACCGGTATCGGTCAGGCAGAGATTGGCGGGCCTGACTGGTCCGTAGGTGACAGCTATTACTATCTGCTGGATGGCGGCAAAATCCTGGCGAAGCTCTCCCGCGCCGGTGTCGAGTCCCTGGTGCTGATCGATCCGGCCACTTCGACGGCCAGCACCTTGCCCCTCGACAGTGCTGCCATCATCGACTTCCTGCCCGCGGCTGGCCGCCTCTTTGTCATCAATGCGACTGCAGGTGCTCCGCCGGTGCTGCTGGAAACTGACCTTGCCGGAGAAGGCCGGCGTGTTATCCGAACTTCTCGCGATGCCAGTATCGGAGCCGGCTGGATACCGCCCTATCGCCTGGTCAGTTTTCCCTCCGGCGATGGGGGCGAGGCGCACGGTATTTACCTGCCACCCACCAATCCGGATATGCAGAGCCCGAAGGGTACAGCGCCCCCGCTGATTGTCAGCGTTCACGGGGGCCCCACGGCTGCGAGCAGCCCGACCTTCCAGCTAAACCAGCTGTACTGGACCAGTCGCGGCTTCGCAATACTCGACCTCAATTATCGCGGCAGCACCGGATTTGGCCGCGAGTATCGACGCTCGCTATACGGACAGTGGGGTATCTTCGATGTGGAGGACGCTGTGGCGGGTGCGAACTGGCTGGCCTCCCAGGGCCTGGCTGATCCGGAGCGGCTGATCATCAGGGGCGGTAGCGCCGGTGGGTACACTACTCTGGCCGCCCATGCGTTTCACGATACCTTTGCCGCCGGCGCCAGTTACTTCGGTGTCAGCGATGTCGAGGCACTTGCCCGGGACACCCATAAGTTCGAGTCCCGCTACCTGGACCAGTTGATTGGACCGTACCCCGAGCGTCGGGACCTGTACCGGGAGCGTTCCCCTATTCATCATCTCGATGGTTTTGATGCTCCGCTGCTGCTGTTGCAGGGCCTGGATGACAAGGTAGTGCCACCCAACCAGTCGGAGATGATTTTCGAGGCGCTCAAATCCCGCGGTATACCCACGGCCTATCTGGCCTTCGAGGGTGAAGGGCACGGCTTCCGCAAGGCCGCGAACCAGGTCAGGTCGCTGGAAGCTGAGCTCTATTTCTACGCGCGAGTGCTGGGTTTTGACACGGCGGACCAACTGCCGAAGGTGCCTATTGAAGGTCTGGACATCCCTGCGGCCGCTGAATCGCGGGACTAGCGGATCAGTCTGCCCGCACCGGCCAGCGCGCGATGGTTTTTCAAAAAGGCCGATCGCCGGCGACCGTCACCCGCTCCATGACCCTTCGCTGGGGCCAGTAATCTGACACTGCGTAATGCTGGCTGGCGCGATTGTCCCAGAATGCGATGGTGCCCGGTTGCCATTTTAGCCGGACCTGGTATTCGGGTCGTCCCGCACGGTCCTGCAAAAAGCCCAGAAGCTTATCGCTCTCCTGTTTGTCCATGCCGACGATATGGTCGGTAAAGGCGATGTTGACATACAGGCTCTTGCGGCCTGACTCCGGGTGGGTGCGAACCACGGGGTGGTGCTGAGGCGGATGTCGCTCGCGAATTTCCGGATGTTGTTCCTCGGGTATGCGGTGACCGAAAGCCCGCAGGAAATTGTGCTCGGCCTGCAGGCCTGCCAGTTTTTCTTTAAGTGTGTCAGGCAGTTCGGCATAGGCGGCTTCCATATCGGCCCACAGGGTATCCCCGCCCAGTTCAGGTATTTCTACGGCCCGCAGGATGGATCCGAGGGAGGGCTGGGGCCGCCAGGTGACATCGGAATGCCAGAAATTTTCGGTTCCCCTGTTGTCCCGGTCGTGAACGATGCGCAGTATTTCGGGACGCGGCTGGTCCGGTGGTGTCAGCGGATGTATTTCCAGCTCGCCGAACTGCCGCGCAAAACGGATGTGCTCTTCCTCGCTCAGGTGCTGATCGCGGAAAAACAGTACCTTCCACTGTACCAGTGCTGCGCGCAGAGCCGCGATAACCTCGTCCGGGAGCGCTTGCCTGAGGTCAAGGTCGCTTATGAAGGCGCCGATGCCGGGGGTTTGCGGGTCCAGATCGAAGGGCAGGGTATGTACAGATCTGGCTGAGCTGGTCGCGGTCGTCATGTGCGTTGCCTGTTTTGTGAATGAGCAGTCTGAGCAGAAGTATAGGTGTTGTCCGGCTTTATGCTCCACTGCTCCGGCTTTACTCCGGTGCCGTCTGCCGGAAAATTACGAAGTTCCCGGCGGTTGGCGCGCCAGTGGCCCCGGTGCTATTTTCAATGGGGTGATTACGGGAGGCAAGATAATGGCTGCCAATGATATAGAAGCACTCGAGATGCAAATATATGAGCTTACGATCAGGCTCAATAAACTGCGACAGGCAGCCAGCGGCGGTGAGGTGGGCGCTTACCGATTCGCCACCCAGGCGGGAGAGGTGTCGCTCCTCGATCTGTTTGGCGAAAAGGATACACTGTTGCTGATCCACAATATGGGCCAGGGCTGTCGCTACTGCACTTTGTGGGCAGACGGCTTCAACGGCTTCCTGCCCCACCTGGAGTCTGCCATGTCGGTGGTGCTGGTATCGAAGGACGACCCGGAACTGCAGCGCCGGTTTGCCAACAGCCGGGGCTGGCGTTTTCGCCTGGCCTCCCACGGCGGTGGCGACTATATGACTGAACAGTCAGTGCAGGACGGCGGCGGCAATCTGCCCGGAGCTGTGGTCTATACACGCGATGGCAATAAGGTGAGGCGCAAGAATGCCGTAATCTTCGGACCCGGCGACCGCTTCTGTTCCGCCTGGAATCTGCTGGCACTGGCGGGGCTGGATGAGGGATCGTGGACACCGCAATTCGCCTACTGGCAGCGACCGGCCCTTATGGACGACGGCGGTGCGAACCTGCCGGACTGAGCGTGAGCCCGGATATGAAAGCTCGCGTCCAGGCTGCAGCCTGGTCACAATCAGCCGGGTAATTTATCGAGGACGGACCATGAAAACACAACTTCTGATGGTGTCGCTGGTATATGGACTGTTCCTTAGCTCCGGGCTGGCCGCCGATCCGGTGAGCGAGGCCATCGGCAAGCCGGGCCGGCTGGCGGCAGACCTGGAGCGGGACAAGCGGAGCCACCCCGAGGCCATCCTGCCGTTGCTGCAGTTGCAGCCCGGTGACCGGGTCGCCGATATCTGGGCGGGGGACGGCTATTACAGCGAGCTCATTGCCAGTATCGTCGGCCAGGAAGGGGAGGTATTGCTGGTGAATAACCTCGCCTACAACCAGTTTGCCGGGAAGGCGCTGGCGGAGCGCCAGGATGGGCGGGACATGGGCCGCGTTACCCTCCATACCCGCGAGGCTGAGGATCTGGAGTTGGGAGAGAACGCTCTGGATGCAGCCGTGATCATCATGTCCTACCACGATTTGTATCATGTGGACGAGCCGAACGGCTGGCGCCCGATAGATGCGGACAATTTTCTCAGCCAGGTTCACAGGGCGCTGAAACCGGGTGGACGGTTCCTTGTGGTCGATCATTACGCCGCGGCCGGCACTGGCAAGGCATCAGCACAGGATCTTCACCGCATCGATGTGGCGTTTGCCAGGAAGGATATCAGTGCCCACGGCTTCAAACTGGTTGCCCAGTCCGACATTCTGCGCAATCCCGACGACGATTACAGCATCATGGTGTTCGACCCGCAGGTGCGGGGCAAGACTGACCGTTTCGTGCTCGTGTTCGAAAAGAAGTGACACCGGCGGGGCCAGTGTTGAGCGATATCGATGAAGTGCGCTCGCGTTGCGGCAATGTCCTGCCGGGGCACGGCAAGCCTGTTCCGCTGGCGGCCACGCTGCGAGAGATTGCCGATGGTCTGGAAGGTAATGAACTGGGCGATGTGTATGGTTCGGGCAGTTATTTAGGCGAGTTTGAAGCAGGGCTGGCGACCGGGTTTGGCAAGGAAGCCGCGGTTTTTATGCCATCGGGTACCATGGCACAGCAGATCGCCCTGCGCTTGTGGTGTGAGAGTTCCGGCCGTTCCGGCATTGCCATGCACCCTACGGCACACCTGGAAACCGCCGAGTACCTGGGCTACCAGTTATTGCACAGGCTTCGCAGGATCGAATTCGGCGCTCCGGAAATGCTCCATAACCGCCTGCTTTCGCTTGCGGATCTTGAGGCATCGCCAGAGAAGCCAGGAGCGGTGTTGCTGGAAATTCCCTGCCGTCCCCTGGGTGGTGAGCTGCCGGAATGGGAGGATCTCACCGCTATCTCCAACTGGGCCCGGGAAATGGCTATTCCTATTCATCTGGACGGCGCACGCATCTGGCAATGCCAGGCTGCCTATGACCGCTCATTTGCGGAAATCGGTGCTCTTTTCGACAGTATCTACGTTTCATTTTACAAGGATATCGGCGGGCTGGCGGGGTGCATGTTAATGGGCCCAGCTACTTTTATTGCCGAGAGTCGCATCTGGCAGCGCCGCCATGGCGGCAATTTATTCAGCCAGGCGCCTTACGTTGCCGCTGCAAGGCAGGGGCTGTCCAGTCGCCTGCCACAGCTGGCGGACTGGAACCGAAAAGCCGGCGAGATAGCCGCTATCGTGAATAGCGTTGCCGGCATGAAAACGCGGCCTCTAATCCCCAGGGTGAATTTCTTCCAGGTATTTCTGGAGGCTGACCCCGCTGCTCTGGAAATGGCCCATACACAGTTGGCCAGTGATACCGGCACCTTTGTATTTTCCGCATTTCGGGCCAGTTCAGTGCCGGGCTGGTCCATGGCGGAACTGCACTGTTGGGAGAGCGCCATGGCCTTCGATTGTGGCGAACTCGAGCAGTTCCTGGCCAGCTTGATTTCGATGGCCGCTGTGACAGGTGAGCAGGCCAGCAGTCGAAGATGAGCAGCTGGGGTCACCCGGACCCCCGTGCATCGCCTGCTAGAGTCCTGTTGCGGCCACCTGGCTTGAGCCCAGCTGCACCATGGCCGCCGACACCGCCTGCTCAGCGCATTTCCGGTTACGCGACGCAATGGTCAGGCTACCGGTTTCCCTGAGTCCTGCCGGGCCGCACACTTCGCGCGCCGCATGCTTTATCTCACCGAGCAGTTTTGCTCGTCCGCTGACGCTGGACAGTTCAGCGGGGACGTACTGGATGCTGATGGACTGAATTCCGGTGCCCGCTTCGGGTATGGCTGCCTCAGGGGCCTCCTCTGCAGCTGCCGGTATGGCGAGTGAAGTGGCGAGGCCGAACGCCGCGATGGCCAGAACGCCTGGTATAAATCTGTTCATGATGCTTACTCCCTACCTTGTCTGTGACGGCAATATTGCCGGTTTGAAGCCGGTATGTTCGCAACAGCGTCCGGCCTTGAGGTATAAGTTAGGGCGTAAGGGACAGGCTTTAAATGGCCTTGCGACAGACAGCAGACTATGGTCGACGAGTCGTGTGATTCTGTAGATGAACCGAGGGGTGGGTGGTGCAGGAATGCGGCTAGGTATCGAGCAGCGACTTGATCCGGTCCCGATAACTGCGGCTGACTTTTAACCTCGCCCCTCCTTCAAGGGTCAGGACATACTCGCCATTGAGGTGTGACGTGGCCGTTGCAATGCTGTTGGCATTGACAATGCTGGAGCGGTGAACGCGGATAAAAATGTCCGGGTCGAGACTGGCTTCGAGCTGTTTCATGGTGGTTCGCATAATGTGTGTTTTGCCGCCTGCATGTACGCACATATAGTCGCCTGCCGCATCTACCCACTGTATATCAGCTATTTTGATGAACTGGAAATCGCTGCCGTCCTTGATTGTCAGCCGTTCCGGCCAGGTGTGTGCGGGAGAGCTGTCAGCCACCAGTTCCCTTGCCGCGCTCGACTGATTCCTGCCGCTGACCAGGGCCAGCAGGCGTTCCTTGCTGTCTTTTGAGCTCATCCCATGGCGCGCCACTGCGCGCTGCACCGCTTCCTCCAGCCGCTCTTCATCGATCGGCTTAAGTATGTAATCGACGGCATGTATCCTGAATGCGTCCAGCGCGTAGTGGTCGAAGGCGGTGACAAAAATAATCAGGGGCATGGCGTCGGCCTGTAACTCGCAGACCAGGTCAAAGCCATCCATGCCGGGCATCTGGATGTCGAGGAAGACCAGGTCGGGGGATTCGGTGCCTATTACCTGCAACGCCTCCTGGCCGTTAGCGCATTCGGCGATAACCTCTACCTCATCGATTTCTGCCAGTCGCAGGGCGAGGCCGCGCCTGGCGAGCTTTTCGTCGTCGACGACTATCGCCCTGAGCGGCTTCATGAAATCTCGTTCTCCTGCTCAAACGGAATAACTATCGTGACAGTCAGTCCATGGGGATCGGTAGTGCCAAGACCAAAGGACTGTTTATCACCGTAAATCTCTTTCAGCCGCTCCCGGCAGTTTTCCAGGCCAACGCCATTCCCCCCTGGGATGCCGCCGGGCTGTAGGTCCAGACCGGGGCCGTCATCGGCGACGGACAATTGCAGTTGCGGGCCGGAGACCGACGCGCTGATGGATATAGAGCCACCGTTGATGGCCTGGGATACCGCATACTTGATCGAGTTTTCAACCAGCGGTTGCAGCAACAGGCTGGGCATCAACGCGGTCTGGGCCCTGGAATCGATATCGAAATGGAGTTGGAGCCGGTCATCAAAGCGCACTTTCTCTATGTCCAGGTACAGCTTCAGCGCCTCCACCTCCTCTGCCACGGTCACCTTCAGCATCGGATCCTTGTCCAGTGAATAGCGCAGGAAGCGGCTCAGGCGGGTCACCATGGTATTGGCGAGCCGGGTATCCTTATCGAGAATCAGCGTGGAGATGGCGTTCAGTGTGTTGAACAGGAAGTGGGGGTTGAGCTGGTAATGCAGCATTTTCAACTGCGCTTCATGGGCCATCGCCGTGGCTTTCAGTCGTCGCTGCTGCTCCTCCTGCGCCATCATGTAAAACTTGATGCCAAAATACAGGGCGCTCCACACCACCATCACCATGAAGGCGCTGGTGGTGCCCTCGAAGTGCGACCAGAACTCCATCTCCCGGGAGACTTCCTTCTCAACGGCCATGGGGAAGAGGCTGCGGAAGATGAGCACCCGGCTCGCCATCCACACGCTACCGCCGAGGAAAGAACCAAGCAGTACCGCGAGTACGCGCCGGACAATGCTCTTTTCCCAGATAGCGTGATACAGGGCGCGCAGCACCAGGGTGATCAACAGACCCAGAGTGGCGACTATCGGCAGGTAGATGGCGTAGAGTTTCGGCGGCTCGCTCCAGACCAGCACCCCGAGATAAAAGGTAATTGCCCAGCTGCCCCAGCCGCCCAGCTGCAGGGTCCAGAAGAGATAGCGCTTGTTCTGTAGGAGTTTTTGTACTGGCATCAGCCGCATTATACGGCCTGTTTAATCGACCCAATCACCGTTTGCCGCAAATATCTCTCGCTTGGTCGC
>JAHEBL010000086.1 GCA_024642265.1 Haliea sp.
TGAGAGTCAATACCACCACGGCGGACAGGCCGGCGCCAAATATTCCGAACAGGCTGTGCAGTGTCAGCCACAGCCAGCGGGCTGATCCGTCAGGGACAAAGCGACAAAAAGTATCCTGCCCCAGGTCTATCACCGGCAAGGCAAAGTCGAGCGCATATTGCAGCGTATCCAGCCCCGGACACCCCAGCGGTACGGCGACCTGCCCCAGCCCGACCGGCAGGGTATAGGTGGTTGGCTCGGGAGGCTGCTCGAACGGGAAGAATGGCTGGCCGAAATTGTGTACGGCCAGGGTGTACATCGCCGCTCCCAGCATCACGAACAGCAGGAAGGAAAAGACCGCCCGGCTGGTCGAGTAGCCGTGATGACTGATCAGCATCAACATTCGTGGAAATATTCTTTGCCAGGGTCGACCGACACGTGCGGCAAGCCGCATGCGGATCTTCTCGACCGCAATGGCGTCTGCCTCCTGGGACAGGCCGCTGTCGCGCAGTGCGCGCGTGAGCTGCTCATAGGGCTGGGGCCGATAACTGGATGCCCCGGGTCGGCCTTTGTCATACTGCCGCCGCAGCCACGCGATACGTTTGGCAACCAGGTCACCGCCATCAACGTGGCGAATACGTTGATATGAGGTGCCGTCGAGGTCGAGATAGCCAGGCGCCGGCCAGCCGTTAGCGGTGTCGTCGATCAGCGTATTCATCTGGGCGCCCGCCATCATGAACCACCCCTCCAGGGGGATGGCCGAGTCAAGCTCTGTCACCTCGCCCTCGGGTGCCCTGGCACCCACGTTGAATAGGACCATGGCATTAGACACGCGCATTTGCTGGAAGTTGGCGGCCACCGGGCCGCCGCGTGCCAATAGTCCGGTGTAGTCCGGGCCGGGTGTCAGGCGAGCGGTGGTCATAAAAAAACTGCCACCGATCCTGGCGGTAAGAAAGTTCAGTCGACCGCTGGCCTCGAAGGCGAATTCGGGCAGATCGCGTGAGAGGAAAACTGACTCGACCACCAGGTCCTCACAGTGCAGCGCCCTGCCACCGGGGTTGAGGATCTTGGCGGAACGGCAGTCCAGGTCCCCGGTGATCTGCGCGGCGACCAGAGAGACCTCGCCATAGGCCTCACAACGATACCCGCGGCCCGGCAGCAATTCGAGATTGCCGCCAATAATTGCCGAGCGCGCACTGAGGGCCGGCTCTTTGCAGTCATGCAGCAGGGCGCCATGCAGTTCGACACTGCTGTCGATGTGCGCACCATCGAGCCTTACGCTGCCTCGGGTTTCGAAGCGCGCATTGGCCGTCGCCGACAGCAGCAGACGGCCGCCTATGCGTGCATGATTCAGGTAAACCGCGCAATTTCCCACATCGGCAAGATCGGAAGAATGCGAGCGCACACCGGAGAAATGCGAGCCCGACAGATCAAGGTCGGCCTTCGTGCTCATGCTGATGCCTATGAATGCTGGCAGTGTGCAGTCGACCAGTCGCAGTGACAGGAAATCGGCGCCGCTGAAATCCACCGGGGAATCAAAGTGACAGCCCAGGAATAGCAGGGTCATGCCGGGACCCTCCAGCCGATTCGGAAGAGTCCTGATCGGGCCGACGATTTCCGCTCCTCGAATACGCAAGGGGCAGCACAGCAGCGGAAGGTCGGCTCCCGTTCCCGCGATCAGTGCCTCAATAAACGTGGCATCCAACTGGCGCGAAGGCCCTGACAGATCGCTGAAATCCGCCACACCTCGCGATGCTATTGCTGCGAGTACCCGCTGTTCCGCCTCGCTTCTGGGTTCCACTTCAACGCCCGCTTTCTCATTCACCGCGACGGTCCTTGCTTTGCAGGTCACGCTTCATGATGACATCGGCGGCGCTATGTGGGAAGGGGCGGGAACAGGGGCGCCGGTGATCAGGCTCTGCCCTGGTCCCTGCGATGTTTCCGCGCCATCTATGCTGGCCACGAGATCGATTCCTGGCGCTGGCCCCGGTCAACATTGCGCCGATAACTGTAACAACTAGAACGGAATATCGTCATCAAAATCTTCGGGGCTCGGAAAGGGTGGTGCCTCTGGCTGGTCCCCGGCAGAGTGTGCCGACTGGCCTCCGGCTGCAACGATTTTCCATCCCTGCAGGTTGTTGAAGTATCGTCCGTTGTACTCACGGCCGCGGATATCGAAGGTGACGGTCACCTCCTGTCCCGGCTGCAGATCATCCAGTAACGCTACCTTCTCCTGCACGAATTCCAGGTTTATTTCCTGGGGGTACTTGCCGTCTTCAACGATGACAACCATTTCCCGCTTGGTGAAGCCACTATCGAACGTTTTGGCTTCCTGGATCAGCTTTATCTTGCCGGTTAAGTCATATGCCATTCGGTTTTCTCTCCTTCGATGATCAGTGCCTGATTTGAATGGTGGCAGTCTAACCGCCGGCCAGGACCTTGTGTAGTTTTAGTGGCTGTCAGTGCCTTACGGCGGTTGCCGGGGGCGAAAACCGCTACCAGTGTTCCTTGTAGGGCCGCACATCCACCTCGAACGTCCAGGTGTTCCTTGGTTGTGTGTGCATAAACCAGTAGGCATCCGCGATGGCGTCCGGTTCGAGGGAGCCGTCTTTCCCGAGGCCGTGCAGGTAATCGCCAAAGTGTTTCTGGACCCTTTCGCCGTTGATTACGCCATCGACCACTACATGGCCAACGTGAACACCATTCGGGCCGTAGTCCTTTGCGAGCGCCTGGGCCAGGTTACGCAGGGCGGCCTTTGCCGCACCGAAATGGGCGAACCCCGGGCGACCGCGCATGGAGGCCGAAGCGCCGGTAAACAGGAGGGAGCCCCCATTACTTTCAAGTATCGGCAGGGCGGCTTTTGCAGTGAGAAAGCCAGCCAGGGTACAGGTACGCCAGAAGGTCTCAAATGTATCTGCAGTCAGGTCCGCGAACGCTATGGGCTGATTATTGCCGACATTGAACACCACGGATTTAACTGTGCCGAGACCGGCGGCCAGGGACATCAGGTCTTCCAGAGCGGTGGCGTCGGTGGCGTCGGTAACGCACAAAGAGGCGTTTCCGCCCCGCGTCCTGATATCGTCTACGACGGCTGCCAGCCGCTGTTCTGTTCGACCTGCAACCACTACGTGCATTCCACCCCTGGCAAATTTCCGGGCGATTGCCGCCCCCAGGCCGTTGGTGGCGCTCACTCCCAGTACGACAGCTATATCGTTCATTTCGTATTTTCCCGGACATGTTGAATTATCAGCGGCACGAGCTTTGAGGATCTCCTGCCGGCATCTGTACGGCTATAGTATGCCAATAACAGTACGCTTGCTTAAACGCCATACAGGGTCATTGGCACAATCGATGATTTTCCTATCGGGTAAAAAGCCGGATATTGGCCCGGTCAGTCTGTTAACCTTGGCCTGTACAGTTACCGGGGCGCTGCTCGGCCTCGCCAGCGGGGAACGGCGCATCGACCGGGAGGATGCGGTAGTGTCAGTGCGGTGTGAGCAATGAATTCAGAGACAATTATCGCCCTGGTAGTGTTGGTGGCAGCGCTTGCCCATATCGCGCTCTACCGCTGGGTGAAATTCAAGATCCATGAGGGTGTAATCCTGCAGTTTCTCCGGGATGCTGGAGAAGCCGGGGCCCCGGATCACCATCACGTGGATGCTATAGCCGCTCACACGGCAATCGGCGCACCGCGCGTTGATTTTGTCTGCAGAAAAAGCACCCGGATCGAATCCGACCCGCAAGTCGAGAACAGCTGGCGCGCCAATTGAGGCAGGCTGCACATTTGGGCCAAAGTAAGCGCGAGAGTAATGCGCGCCCGGGCCCGGACAGCTGCCGTTACGAGCCCTGTTCGCCGCTGTAATTTTTCGGCAGAAACAAGGATAGGCCAGCCGCAAGACCAATCAGCCCGCTGGATATCCACAGGCAGTAGCTCAGCCCCCAGGTCTGGAATACCCAACCAGACAGCACAGTGCCGAGGAGCCTGCCCATCGCATTGGCCATGTAATAAAAGCCCACATCCAGTGATACGCCATCGTCTCTCGCGTAACTGATAATGAGAAAACTGTGCAGTGCGGAATTCACTGCAAATATTGCCCCGAAAGCCAGCAGGCCTGCCACCAGGTAAACCTCGCTGGAAGCGATGGTCGTCAGTGCAATGGCTATACCCGCCGGTACCAGTGATAGCGCTATCGCCCATCCAAAAGCGGCCCGTCCACCCGGCACCCCGGCGTCCCCTCCTGACGTAAATCGCGGAGCAAGGGATTGAACCAGGCCATAGCCAATCACCCAGCAGGCCAGGAAGGCACCGACCGCCCAGTCATCCCAGCCCAGCGTGGAGGACAGGTAGACCGGTAGTGCGACCACAAACCAGACATCTCTTGACGCAAAGAGGAACAGGCGTGCAGCGGAAAGATAGTTAATAGCCCTGCTCTTTGAAAAAAGCTGGCTGAACCCTGGCCTGGTGCGAGCCCTGCCCAGGTCTTTCCTCAGCGTTATCATGCTGAATACCCAGACCAGGGCCAGCACTGCAGCCATTGCCGCTATTGCGCCCCTGAAACCCCAGGCTGCCAGTAACGCACCGCCGAGGAAGAAGCCAACCCCTTTTAATGCGTTCTTTGACCCGGTCAGTATGGCGACCCACTGGTAAAGTGTCCCCTGTGCATCTTTTGGCACCAGCAGCCGGATAGCGCTTTTGGCACTCATTTTATTCAGGTCCTTGGCGATCCCCGACAGGGCCTGGGCTGTCATTACCAGGGCTACCGACAGCAGATTGTCCGGTACCAGGAGGATCGCCAACGCAACGACCTGCATCGCGAGGCCGACGTTCATCGTCGTATTCAGGCCGGCGTGGGCGCCCAGCCATCCGCCCAGGAGGTTGGTAATCACGCCGAAGACTTCATAGAACAGGAAGAGCATGGCCACTTCCAGCGGGCTATAACCCAGCTGGTGAAAGTGCAGAACCACCAACATTCGCAAGGCGCCATCGGTCAGTGTGAATGCCCAGTAGTTGCCCGTTACAACCAGGTACTGGCGAACCTCAGGCGCCAGGGTGGAAGGCAGGGACATCAATTACTGCTTGTCCTGGCGAGCGACCATATGCATTAGTTCCGCGGTGCGATTGGCATAACCCCACTCGTTGTCGTACCAGAGATACAGTTTCACCTGCGTGCCATTGATTACCATGGTCGAGAGGGCATCGACGACACTCGAGCGCGGGTCTGTCCTGTAGTCGATAGACACCAGGGGTTTCTTCTCATAACCGAGTATTCCATGCAGGGAGGTCTCGGCGGCGGACTCCAGAAGATTATTGACCTCCTCAACGCTGGTTGCGCGCATCACCTCAAACACGCAGTCGGTGAGTGAGGCATTGGCAACAGGCACGCGTATCGCATGCCCGTTCAGTTTGCCCTCGAGGTCGGGGAAGATGTGTGTGATGGCGGTGGCTGACCCGGTAGTGGTGGGAATAAGGCTCATACCGCAGGCCCTGGCCCGGCGCAGGTCCCTGTGCGGTGCATCAAGAATGGTCTGGGTGTTGGTTATATCGTGGATGGTGGTTATCGAGCCATGCCTGATGCCGAGGCCCTCGTGTATTACCTTCACCACCGGGGCGAGGCAATTTGTGGTGCATGAAGCCGCGCTGACGATCCTGTGATTGGCAGGCTCGTACAAAGAATGGTTAACGCCCATGACAACATCAAGCACACCTGCCTCTTTCACCGGGGCAGTGACGACAACACGCTTGACGCCTTGCTCGAGATAATCTTTCAGCACGGCCTTTTTCCTGAACTTGCCCGAGGCCTCGATGACCACATCACAGCCTGACCAATCTGTATCTGCGATATTTGTATTGGCACTGAAGGCGACACGCATGTCACCGATTACGATTTCGCTGCCTTCACTTTCGGCAGTGTGGGACCACTTGCCATGCACCGAGTCGTAATTGAGCAGGTGGGCGAAGGTCGCAGCGTCACCTGCAGGGTCATTGACCCTGACGAAGCTGACGTCTTTCTTTCCCAACGCTGCGCGCAGCGTCAGGCGGCCCATCCGTCCCAGCCCATTGATGCCGACATTTATCGTCATATTGAAACGCCATAAGAACGCATTTGATCGGTTAAGCTGGGAGTGCAGTCGGGCATCCACGCTACTCCTCGGAAAGTATTGTGCAAGAAGCTACCGGAAGGCCATGCCTGACCTTGCGAAATCAACTGCCGATACTAGTCTATTCCACGCTGTGAATACAGATTAGCTGCTTCTCCTCAGCCCCTGTGAGCGAGATTTTCGTGTGCTGGCCGATCTGGTGGATGCCTTGCGTTTGTGGCCGGGCTTCGCCGCTTTCTCCATCGCGGCGAACTGTTTGACGATGTCAGCCGATACGCGGTTCAGGTCGGGCAGGGCATGTCGGTCGGCCAACAGGCCGAAGTCCAGGGAATTGCCGTGTGACAGCAGCGTGATATTGAGGTTGACCCCCGGCAGCAGTGTGGAGATCGGGTAGCTGGCGACCATGCGGGAGCCGCTCAGGTAGAGGTCGCTGTCGCCCGGCCCCGGCACATTCGATACCAGCACGTTATAGGATGGCGCCACAAAGCGGTCTATTTTGCTGCGCTCCATGAGTTCCCACAGGGCAAAAATGATGACGCCGTAATCCATCATTGCATTCGCCGAGAGGGTGCTGACCTCCGCCTTGGAGGCCTGGGAGGATTCGACCACCTGCTGCAGCCGCCGGCTCAGATTGACACCGGGGTCACCAAGTCTCACGTGCACCGCTGATACCTGGGTACGGGCGCTGTCGTCTTCCTTGCTGCGAACCGACATGGGACATAGCGCCACCAGTGGTGCGCGCGGGGGCTCACCCCGCGCATTGAGGTATTCATCGAGGGCGGCGCCGATGATGGCCAGTACCACCTCGTTGACCGTACAGTCCCTTGCCTTGCTGATCCTTTTCACCCGGTCCAGCGGCAGGGAGCACACGGCGGTGGACCGGCTATCCCATTCAATGGGCTGGTTCATGCGCGTCCGTTTTGCGGAGAAGGGTGTCTGGGCTTGCCCCTCCTTTAACCTCAATAACTGCAGGCCCATCTTGGTCAGGAAGTTGTAGGCCTCGACCATCCCCAGGGCCTGTGAGACCAGCTGGTTCCCGCCTTTTTTTTGCGTTCGATCATTGCTGCCTGAGCTTCTCTTATCCTCCGGGCTATAGGACCAGGTGGCCTGGATTTTCTTACTCGTGGGGGAGGGGGAGAGGGAGCCATACATGCGTTTCACGCCAGACATGCCATCTATATAGGCGTGGTGAATCTTTGAGTAAATGGCAAAGCGGTTACCCTCCAGCCCTTCGATGACCTGGCAGATCCAGCAGGGGCGGCGGCGGTCGAGCAGTACACTGTGGAGGCGTTGTATCACCTCCATCAACTGATCTTCCGTGCCCGGCTTGGGCAGTGCGGAATGCCGCACATGGTAATCGATCTCGATCTCGCCGCTATCCCGCCATTGGGGTATGCCAATCGCTGGAAAGTGCGGGGTGTAGCTGAACGGCGGCGCGACCGGCGCTGCCTTTAAGCGAGCGACTATGTCCTGCAGGTAATTGAGCGGGGCGTTCTTTGGCATCTCGAAGATTTGCACCGCTCCCACGTGTTTGGGGCTGCGGGCGGACTCTGTGAGAAAAAACATCAGGTCCAGTGGTGGTATGGGAATCGTCTTGCTCATGGAAAGCTCCCGCTTATACGCTGTGTGTCGGTTTGGCGCAGCGGGCCAACGCCAGCTGCTGTGCTCCCGCCGCCGCAGCGGAAACAGGGGTGCCCGCGCTATGGGTAATCACTGATCACTTCATACAGCATATCAGCCCGGTTATGCATTGCGCCCGATCAATGGAGCTGCAAGATAAGTCAGCGAAAATTGACGGAATTGCCTAAAGGCGGCGTTCGGCGACTTCGTGGCGTTTTGGACAAGCAGAATACACGCCACTGACTGCCAGGCAGTGGAGGCAGGTCGTCCGTATATTTCTCAGCTACCCCAGACCACAAAAGCCGCGCGCATCACCAGTGTGATGAGGATCAGCGAGGAAATCGTGAAGATCAGGAAGCGGATTTCAATCTTGTTCCACAGAGCCTGGTGCAGGCTGTGAATCACCCTGGATCCGACATAGGCCCAGGCCAGAGCCACGTTGAGTCCGTCTCCGGCCCCAAGTAATGCCAGCGTGAAAGCGACCGCGTAGAACAGGGTGGGCTGCTCCAGCAGGTGGTTGTAGTTGTCTGCCTTCCAGCGTACCCGCGCGGGCAACGCGGCCATCTGCTCGCCTTTCGGGAGATGGGAATCCAGCTTCATACCGGCCTTGCGGACGGCCGGTATCCGGGTGGCGTACATCCACAGCCACATGACGCAGGTCAGCAACAGCAGCGCGGTAACAGGTGCGAGGATGGCAGTCGAGGGGATCATGTATTTCTCCTATTTATGTCTGATTGCTGGTGGGCGTTGCTGTAAATGCCTATTTCCCACGGTGCCGACAGGTCGAGGCCTGAACCAGGCACTGACAACCGCCGTCACTGCCCTCATTCCCAGATAGCGTGTTGCGATCGCAACGGGCGGATACTCGATGAGGCTATGCACGCTGTGCATGGCTGTGCTCGCCGACCAGGTCAATGGCGCTATCAGTTCGCCATCGAGGTCGTAGTAACCTTCAGGCAATCCACATGCAGTCGCAAAGATTACGGTATGACCACTGCGCGACCCGAAATCGCATTATCGTGCAGGCGCCGATAAACATCCTCAATGTCATCGAGTCGGCATCGCTCGATGTGCGGCAGGATGCGTCCGTTTTCCGCCAGCGCCACGATTTCGGTGAGTTCCCTGGTGGAGCCTCCAAGCGTGTAGGTAAGTGAACAGCCGTAGGGAATCAGTCCGTTCTGAAACGGTAGTACGCCTCCGCCCATTCCCACTATTACGATCTCTCCCCGGCGACGCACAATCTGCGTCGCCAGTAGCATTGTGCTGTCGATACCGACGAAGTCCAGTACGGCAATGGCGCCGAGTCCCGCGGTGGCATCGCGAACAGCTTCGCCGGTCGAGTCATCCGATTTCAGGCAGACGTCGGCGCCGCGATCCCGGGCTATAGCGAGGGCTTTTTCATCCCGGTCTATCGCTATGATCCTTGCGCCGGACAACTCGCGCAGGAACTCCACCGCAAGATGACCGAGACCACCCACGCCGATGACCACTGCAGAGGTATCCGGGGTAAGCTTGGGAAGACAGCGCTTGACGGCATGATACGAGGTCAGTCCGGCATCGGTCAGCGGAGCCGCCTGCCACGGCTCGAGCGTTTTGAGCGGTACCAGGCAGTTGGCCGGAGCGACCATATACTCGGCAAAACCGCCATCTCTGCCCAGACCCCCGGCTACCACTGTCTCGACATCACAGTAGTTCGTGTCACCAAGCTTGCAGGAGGAGCATACACCGCAACTCCAGGTGGGGGAGACCACCACTGCTGAGCCCTTTTCCAGCCCCGGAGGTATATCGCCGCTTTCGATCCAGCCGGCATTTTCGTGCCCAAGGGTAAAAGGAAGCGACCAGAAGCTGGCGGGAGGGAATGACTCGGGGGTCCAGTCGTGCATGATGTGCAGGTCGGAGTGACAGACGCCGGCGCCTCCGATCCGGATCAATACCTCCCCGTGCCCGGGCTCTGGTATGGGTACTTCGCGCAGTTCAGCTTTACGTTGCCATTCCGAAAAAACGTATGCTCGCATGATTACGTTCCCTTGCGGTTATTTGCAGGTGAATTCCGGACCCTCCGGATTGATGCCCGGCGACTTTTCCGGCCGGGCCTGATTCCAGTTTAGTCTACTGACGGCGGAATGTGTGGCGCCTGACGGATTATCGCTGATAGCAGGCGCCTGGCGTTTTCCGCTGAACATGTCCGGCACTGCCGGGACGCTGCAGCCTTGTATGTTCTGTTTGGGGCATGAGTGCAAGCTGCTTTCGCTTGCGCGAAGTCTGAAGTGAGTTAAGCTGGAAACATCAGGGAATAACAATAGCTTGCCTTGGGAGGCCTGGAAATGAATCTGGAAAAAGTTGTCTTCGGTTTCTTCATACTTCTGGCACTGACCCTCAACTTCGGCTTCGTGTTGGGTGATCTCGACAAACCGGACCACCACCACGCCTTTGAGCTCTACGCCGCGATACTGGTCAGCCTGATTGCCACTGTTCTGAAGTTCGGTGACCGCAGCCACATCGGCGCGGTATTGCTGGCCACCAGCCTGGTGGCAGACCTGCAACTGCTGATGGCCGCCTTTGTCTGGGCCATGGCTGTGCAGGTGCAGGGGGGAACCGACGCGGAGATCATGCCCAGCGTCGTTTCCCTGGCCGGAGGTGCCTTGTTGGCCAACCTCGCGTCCGGCGTTTTACTGATAATAGAAACCGCAGCCCTGCGCCGCTAGGTCTTTGCCGGTGGCGAAAGGCTACGTGGACAGCGCATTTTCGCGGGTACTGTTCCTGTTCTTTCGGCGTATGCGTACGCCTCTTATCGTCCTGATTCTCGTTTACTCTGTATCAATAATTGGCCTGGTTCTGATTCCGGGCACCGACGCGGACGGCAAGCCCTGGCGCTTTGATTTTTTTCACGCATTCTATTTTGTCAGTTTTATGGGCTCGACCATCGGTTTTGGTGAGCTGCCCCAGGCGTTCAACGGCGCCCAGCGCCTGTGGGTGTCGATCTGTATCTGGTTTACCGTCATCGGCTGGCTTTATGCCATCGGTCGCATTCTTACACTGGCGCAAGACCCGGCTTTTATCCGGGCCACCACGGAGGCGCGCTTCATCCGGAGCGTGCGCAAGATCAGCCAGCCCTTCGTTGTGGTCTGCGGCTACGGCGAGACCGGCTACCTGCTGGTGCGGTCGCTGGCCTACCGCGGCGTGCAGTCGGTTGTGCTGGATGAAAACCAGTCCGCAGTCGATTCACTGCTGCTGGAAAATCTCGGCATGGATATCCCCGGCTTTTGCGCAGACGCCTCCGTGACCCAGCACCTGGTTGAGGCCGGCCTGCGCAGTCACCTGTGCCGCGCTATTGTCGGGATTACTGACACCGATGCGGTCAATGTGAAGATCGCGGTGACTGCCAAGTTATTGCGCCCCGATATTCCGGTGATTGCCCGCGCCGGTACCCAGGAGGCCATAGACAACCTGGCCTCGTTCAATACGGATCATATTATCAACGCCTACCAGGTGTTCGGCGAGCATCTGGCCATGACCCAGAGCACTCCCAGTGTGCACCTGCTTCACGCCTGGTTGATAAGCCTGCCCAATCGAACCCTGCAACCGCCGGTCACGCCGCCACGGGGCAAGTGGGTGATCTGTGGCTATGGGCGGTTTGGCAGTTCCTGTGCCCATTACCTGACCCAAGAGGGCAACGAGGTGACAGTCATCGAGCGCACGCCGGAAAAAGCACCGGAGGGCGCTGTGGTGGGGCGCGGCACCGAGGCTGGCCCGCTGATCGAGGCGGGTATCAGGAACGCGGTGGGCATTATCTCCGGTACCGACTCCGACACCAATACACTGTCGGCCATAATGACCGCACGGGAGCTCAACCCGAAACTTTATCGGGTGGCCCGACAGGATCGCCGCGCCGACACTGAGATATTCGAGGCCGCCGGCCTGGACCTGATCATGGAGCCCAGTCGCATTATCGTCTGGCGTATCCTGCCGCTGCTGACCACTCCCCTGTTGAGCCGTTTCCTGCGTCTGCTGCGCAGCGGCACCGAGGCGGAGGCCAGTAAGCTGCGCGCGGCGATTGCCTCCATGTGCGGAGGTGTTACTCCCGAGACCTGGTCCTTTGAGGTACTACCGGCCAGAACGTCCGCCCTCTGCGAGGCACTGGACCGGGGTGTGGAGGTCCACCTGGAACACCTGCAGAGGTCTCCCAGCAAGCGCACCCATCACCTGCCCTGCATCCCACTGTTGCTGGAGCGGGGAGGTCAGAACTTCATGCAACCCGATCCGGGTATGAGCCTGCGGCAGGGCGACCGCATCCTGTTTACAGCGCGAGCCGGCACCCGCAGCACAATGGAGTGGGCCCTGAGCAATCCCAAGGTTCTGGAATATTTGCAGACCGGCATCGAGACCCCCGACGGCAGCATCTGGAGGTGGTTGGCGAGGCAGCGCTGAGATGCTCGGGAAATCGCTGTCGCCGTCTCGTTTGAGCTGCAAAACATGGCGTCATTACCAGCTGCTGAAAATGACCGCAGATATCGGCAAGGTAATGAGCGATGGTCAGGGGCTGAACAGGTTCCGAGCTCGGTATTGTCGAAGTATGTCGAAGAAAAAAACGGTTTGAGCGAAGCAGTCGTCGCTTCCACACTGCATGGCAAACATGTGAGGAGCGAATGATGGATTTAAACAGGATAGTTTCGAGTCTGGCCAGCAGTGGCGTGTTGGGTGGCTTCGCGGGTGGCGCGGTCGGTGGCGCCCTGATGAGTAACAAGAAAGCGCGCAAAACAGCGGGAACCCTGCTCAAAGTAGGGGGCATTGCAGCTCTGGGTGGAGTGGCCTGGAAAGCTTATCAGGGCTACCAGTCTTCCCAGGCCCAGCCGGCCCCAGCTGCAGGCAACGGTGCCGCAGGCCAGCCCCCCGGGACTTTGGTTTGGGAGGATGTTCCCGAACAGCGCTTTGCTATTGAAGAACAGGTCGACACCGGCCGTGATTCCCCGTCGCTACTGCTGGTGCAGGCCATGATTGCAGCGGCCTGCGCTGATAGCCACATCGATGGCAGCGAGCGCCAGCGCATCATGAGCCGGGTAGACGAGCTTGGCCTGGCGCCGGACGAAACAGCCCTGGTGTTCGACTCCCTGCAGTCGCCCCTGTCCCTCGCCCAATTGTGCGCGCGGGTCGACTCGCCCGAGCTGGCGACAGAGGTCTACCTGTCGTCCCTGATGGCAGTGGACACAGATCGCACAGAGGCTCGCCTCTATCTGGACGCCCTGGCATTTCGCCTGGGTTTACCGCCGGCCCTTAAGGAGCAACTGCATCGCAGCGTTGATACCGGGCAGGCCTTGCAGGTCGCTTGAGTGATGGCCAAACACCGACAATCCGGTTTAGCCGATGGTTTTCTCAACGAAAACGGTCTTGTTCCTGAAGCCGGCGTCTTTATAGTGCGTGGCTCCCAACCAACACTTATGCAATAGCAGAGCGAGTAGATTCTATGAGTCATCAACAGAACCGAAACAATCAGGAAACTTCCCAGTCCCCGGCCATATCACGTGGCGAGCGCTTTGGTGAGTGGATTCAGGACCCCATGGGTGGGGTGATCGCTGCCTCTGTAGCTACTATCGGGTCATTTGGCGTCGTGCTGTCGGGTATGTGGGCTATCAATCTGGCGTTGAACTAGACAAGACAAGAGACAGACAAGCTGGAGGCGGTCTTCGGTGTTGGCCGTCCGGCGCAGCGCCATCGCGCAATGGTGGCACCAGCCGACCCGGTGATGGCCAGGGCGGGTGGTCGCACAGGCTGTGTCCGGCTCAGTCCTTTGGCACTCTAGCCAGATGGCCCTCTCAATGCCTCTTTATCGATATCTTCCAGCATTTCGACAAATGCCGGCTCATCCCGAATAGAGGCGTAAAACGGCAGATAAGGTTCCAGGAACGGCATGACCTCACTCGGTTCCGCAAGCCCGTCCCGAATACACTGCACAGCCGCCTGCGTTGCTGCGACCATCCCAAGCACCCGGCAAGCCTCATTCCGGAATGCAACACGCTCCGCCCAATCTATGGGCATTTGGCGGTCCCAGCGCTCGATCAGTCCTGCGGCTTCATCGGCTTTGCCCTGCACGCCGGCCAGCATGGCTGCTCCGATATACGACGTAGCGCGTTGGTAGTGGCCCGGTTCATCCTGATCCTGCACCAGCTGGCTCTGCCACTCGGGCAGCCTTTCCCTGAGCAAACTGTCATTCTGCATTAACCAGTAAGTGAATATTGTCCGCCTGTCGGTACTCGACAGGCCCGGCGTGTCGGGCTCACTGTCCGCCTGCCCCAGTGAAGCCAGTGCCTGTGGATAGGCCCGATTGGCAATGTAGGCGTTCCATCCGCAGTCTGTCTCTACGCTGAATGTACACAGGTCCTGCATCGATTCGTGCATTAACGCGAAGTTTCTGTGTTCGCGAAAGCTTTGCAGAGCCTTGATATAGCCCGTGGTGAAGCTTTCCACCGGAGACATCTCAGTTTCCGCCCCGGCTTCGTCGTATCGGTGAGTCAATAGAAGTGCGTTCAGGAGTGTGTCCGTCAAAGCGGGATTGCGGGGGTCCAGCCTGCGCGCCTCGTACTTGGAAGCAAGGAATGCATCGAAATCCCCCTGGCGACGCTCGATCCACGATCGCAATCGCACGGCATTTACATCGCTTGGTTTCATCGTCAATGCCAGGGAAATCAGGTCATGGGCCTGATCGTAGTCCTTCAAGGTGTAGTAAACATAAGCTGCCTGGCCGATGAGGTGTTCGGCCGACCCGGGTGCGATGGCCTGCAGATGCTGCAGTGCCTGCTCCGCACGCAGGGTCAGGTCCGGGTTGCCTCCCGCAAAATTGAGAAAGGCGAGAGTGCTGACCAGTTCAGCCCAGGCCCGACTGAAGTTCGGGTCGAGCTCCACGGCCCTCTCCAGCGCCTGCAGATATTCCGGGCGGCGCAGGTTGGCGCCGGAAGCATCGCGTAACTGCAGGGCCCGATGATAAGCCCGGTATGCCCCCATATTGCCGGTCGGGATGATTGCCAGCTGCCTGCTGTCTTCGCTTGTCAAGCTGGTCTGAAGCTCCGCGGCAATAGCGTGTGCGATCTCACTCTGCACGTCGAAAATGTTCTCGGCTGTCAGTTCGCGGTCATAGCTTTCAGCCCACAGGTGTTCGTCGGTGCGTGCGTCAATCAGCTGCGCATTGATGCGGATTCGGCTTGCGGCAATTTGTACGCCTCCCTCCAGAATGGCGTCCGCCCCAAGCTCCTCACCTATCTTGCGTATGTTGCGCGCAACATTCCGGTACTCTTTCATCGAGGTGCTGGAGATGACCCGCATCGACTGTAATTTGCTCAGCTGGGTCAGGAGGTCATCGTGCACGCCATCGGCAAAGAACAGGCTGTCACCGGTCTGGCCGGCAGAAGAAAATGGCAGCACCGCAACCATGGGCGGGCCTTTACCCGGGGGCTGTCGGACGAGTGGGGTGGCGCTATCGGGTTTGCCATTGACTATATATAACGCTATAGCTGCAAGGCAGGCGAGGGCGACGAGCCCAAGGAATGTCATGGGCCGCTTGCCGGGGGTCACGTCTCGCGCTGTCACCGGCGCTGCCGGAAAGTGGGCAATATAGCCCTTGCGAACCACTGTTTCGATGTAGGCGTTCTTGTCCTCTGGAGAAAGCGTATGCCGCAGGATCGAAACGCAGCGATTGATGGCATCGTCCGAGACGAAGCGATTCTCCCAGACAGCTTCCATCAGCTCATCGCGACTGATGACCCTGTTTTGATGGGAGAGGAAGTA
>JAHEBL010000087.1 GCA_024642265.1 Haliea sp.
ATGGCGGAGAGCGAGGGATTCGAACCCTCGATAGGGTATTAGCCTATACACCCTTAGCAGGGGTGCGCCTTCAGCCACTCGGCCAGCTCTCCGTTTAACCTTTTCATCGAGGTTTTTGCCGAGCCTGCGGCTCGCCCTGGGCCGGCGCCTGTCGACGCTTCGCCCTTCCCTCAAGGCGCGGCATAATACCACAACCACAGCAAAATCAAAGCCATAGGACCTGGCTGGCGGCGATTATTCCGGTTCAGGCGGAGCGACTGGTCCGTCGTCCTGGATACGGGTGTAAATTTCCTCGCGGTGTACTGCAACGTCTCTTGGCGCATTGACGCCAATACGCACCTGGTTTCCCTTTACACCCAGTACTGTCACAGTGATCTCGTCGCCAATCATCAGCGACTCGCCAACCCTGCGTGTCAGAATCAACATTACTCTTTAACTCCTGCCCCCTGCCGGTGGCATGCTTGCCGTTTGGCTCACAAACAGGGACCTTGTCGAGATCCGGCTACAAACGACACCGAATCCACCCATCCTGTGGCTTACTTAGTTTTAGTCGAGATTGCCTCGAATGCAATAACAGGGCAAAACCCACCCTGCCACTGCCTGGTCAAAACCTGTCTTTGTCAGGCAACACTTTCGTCGTTTGGTTCCTTTTCCAGGCCAAACGAAGAGTGTAGGGCCCGCACCGCCAGTTCCAGGAATTTTTCCTCGATAATCACTGAAATCTTGATTTCGGAGGTCGTGATCATCTGGATATTGATGCCTACCTCCGCCAGTGCGGCGAACATCTGGCTGGCCACGCCGGCGTGGGAGCGCATACCGACCCCCACCACGGACACCTTGGCTATTCTGGGGTCGCTGCGCACTTCCCGGGCCTCGATCTGGGCGGCCACTCGCCGCAGCACCTCTTCCGCACGCGGCAGGTCGGTGCGACTTACGGTAAAGGTGAAATCCGTGTGATTGTCCTCCCCGGTATTCTGCAGGATCACATCCACCTCGATATTCGCCTCACCAATGGGGCCGAGGATCTTGTGGGCGATGCCGGGCATGTCGGGCACACCCAGCACGGTGAGCTTGGCCTCGTCACGGTTGAATGCGATACCGGCAATTGTGGGTGTTTCCATCTGATTCACATCCTCCAGTGTTATGAGGGTGCCGGGGCCTTCCTGAAAACTGTGCAGGACCCTCAGCGGCACCTGGTACTTGCCGGCAAATTCGACCGCGCGGATCTGCAACACCTTGGAACCCATGCTGGCCATTTCCAGCATTTCCTCGAAGGTTATGCGGTCCAGCCGGCGGGCGCCGTCGACCATGCGCGGGTCGGTGGTATAGACGCCATCGACATCGGTGTATATCTGGCACTCATCCGCCTTCAGCGCCGCCGCCAGGGCCACCGCCGTGGTATCTGAGCCACCGCGCCCCAGGGTGGTGATGTTGCCGTGCTCGTCCACACCCTGGAAGCCCGCCACCACCAGCACATAGCCCGCTTCCAGCCCGGCGTGCAGTTTCTCGTTATCGATTTCGCGGATCCGCGCCTTGGTATGCGAATCGTCCGTGAGGATACGTACCTGGCTGCCGTTATAGGACTTGGCTTTCACCCCGCGCTCGTTGAGCGCCATACTGAGCAGTGCGGTAGTGACCTGTTCGCCGGTGGAGATCAGCACATCCAGCTCGCGGGGCACGGGGCGCTCCTGCAGTTCGTGTGCCAGCCCGATCAGCCGGTTGGTCTCGCCACTCATGGCGGATACCACCACGACCACGTCGTGACCTTCCGCACGGAACCTGGCGACCTTATCGGCCACCTGCCCGATGCGCTCGAGGGAGCCCACCGAGGTGCCACCGAATTTTTGAACAATCAGACTCATGTATACCCGCGCCGCATTTGCGGGGCGCTCTGTGGGGCGCCCGAAAAAAGGGCGCCATTAAACACTAAAGCGGCCAGTTTTTAAACAGCTCGCTGGGCTGGCCTGCCAGGGCAACCCCCGGACGCGGACCATCAGCCCAGCGCCGCTGCCACCCAGTCCGGCACTGTGCTGAGGACCCCGGGAAGGGCCGCGATATCAGTGCCGCCGCCCTGGGCCATATCAGGCCGGCCGCCACCCTTGCCGCCCAGGCGCGCAGCCACATCGCGCACCAGGTCTCCGGCTTTCACCCGGCTCGTCAGGTCACTGGTTACTCCCGCAGCCAGGGCAACCTTGTCATCAGTCACAGCCGACAGCAGGATAACTGCGCTGCCCAGTTTGTTCTTGCACTGGTCCAGGGTGTCGCGCAGGGACTTCGCATCGGCCCCCTCCACATTGACGGCCAGCACCTTCACCCCGGCTACATCCACTGCCCCGGCGGTGAGATCGGCGCCTGCGGAAGTTGCCAGTTTTTGCTTGAGCCTGGCGATCTCTTTTTCCAGCTCCCGGTTTTCCACGCGCAGAGCAGCCACTTTATCCACCACATTCTCGCTGCTGCCCTTCACCACATCGCAGACAGCTGCGAGCTGCTGTTCATGACGGTCTATAGCCGCCAGGGCCATGCTGCCGGTGAGGCCTTCGATACGGCGCACGCCGGATGCCACCCCGGACTCGGCTACAATCCGCAGCAGGCCGATATCTCCGGTGCGGCTGGCATGAGTACCACCACAGAGTTCTACCGAGAAGTCATTCTCGCCCATGGACAGAACACGCACCTCATCTCCGTATTTCTCGCCAAACAAGGCCATGGCGCCAGCCGCGATAGCGTCGTCCATCGCCATCAGGCGTGTGGCAATCTCGGTGTTGGCACGAATCTGGCCGTTGACCAGGGCTTCAATTTCCTTGAGCTGTTCTGCCGAGACAGCTTGCGGGTTGGAGAAGTCGAAACGCAGCCGCTCGGAGTCCACCAGTGAGCCTTTCTGCGCGACGTGATCTCCCAGTACCTTGCGCAGCGCTGCGTGTAAGAGATGAGTCGCGGAGTGGTTGAGGCGGGTGCGCTGGCGTACCCCGGCATCGACCACGGCCTCCACCACATCGCCCACCTTGACAGCACCATCAAGTACTTTGACGTGGTGCAGGTGATGGCCGGATGCCTTGGTGGTGTCAGTTACTTCGAGCCTCACACCCCCGGCCTCCAGGTAACCACAATCCCCCACCTGGCCACCGGACTCGGCGTAGAAAGGGGTGCGATCCAACACGACGATGCCGACCGCGTCCGCCGCCAGGGACTCAACCTGCTCGCCATCGAGGAGAATTGCGGTAACCGTGCCCTGGCCGGTCACGCTTTCATATCCGGTAAAACTGGTACTGCCCCCGAGAGTGAGCACCGAGCTGTAGTCCACCCTGAAGCTGCCGCTCTCCTGGGAACGGGAACGCTGGGCTGCCATGGCCACGTCGTAGCCCGCCATATCCAGGGTCAGGCCCCGTTCGCGGGCGATGTCGTTGGTAAGGTCCGTGGGAAAGCCATAGGTATCGTAGAGCTTGAATACCAGCTCGCCGGGTATCTCGCTGCCCTCCAGGCCAGCGAGCGCCTCGTCCAGTATTTGCATACCGTTGTCCAGAGTCTTCGCGAACTGCTCTTCCTCGGCCAGCAATGCCTTTTCAACCTGCGCCTGGCGCTTGACCAGCTCGGGGTAGGCATCGCCCATCTGCTCGGCAAGGGTACTCACCAACTTGTGGAAGAAGGGTGCGCTGGCGCCCAGCTTGTTGCCGTGGCGGATGGCCCGCCGGATAATCCGCCGCAACACGTAGCCGCGACCCTCATTGCCGGGCGTGACGCCATCGGCAACCAGGAAAGCACAGGAACGGATGTGGTCGGCGATCACCTTGAGCGAGTTGTTCTCCAGGTCGCTAACCCCAAGGATCTTCGCCGCGGCCTTGATCAGGGCCTGGAACAGGTCGATCTCGTAATTGCTGTGCACGCCCTGCATCACCGCGGCGATGCGCTCCAGCCCCATGCCCGTATCCACCGAGGGCTTGGGCAGGGGGTGCAACTCCCCGCTCTGGTCGCGGTTGTACTGCATGAACACCAGGTTCCAGACCTCGATGTAACGGTCTAGGTCGTCATTCTCACTGCCCGGAGGGCCACCGGGTACGTCCGGACCGTGGTCGTAAAACAACTCGGAGCAGGGCCCGCAGGGACCGGTGTCACCCATCTGCCAGAAATTGTCCTCGTCCAGCCGGGACAGGCGCTCGGGGCTGACGCCGATTTCATTCACCCAGATATCCGCGGCCTCGTCATCCGAAACGTGGACCGTCACCCACAGTTTTTCTGGCGGCAGGCCCAACACTTCGGTAAGAAATGCCCAGCCGTACTGGATGGCCTCCCGCTTGAAATAGTCGCCGAAACTGAAATTGCCCAGCATCTCGAAAAAAGTGTGGTGGCGGGCGGTATAACCCACGTTTTCGAGGTCGTTGTGCTTGCCCCCGGCCCGAACGCAGCGCTGGCTGCTGGTGGCGCGCACGTAGGGACGCGGGTCGGTCCCCAGGAAGGTGTCCTTGAACTGGTTCATGCCAGCGTTGGTAAACAGCAGGGTGGGATCATCAGCCGGCACCAGCGAACTGCTGGCCACGCGGGTATGATCCTGCTGCTCAAAATAGGCCAGGAAGGCCTCGCGTATCTCTCCGGTCTTCATATGCGTTCTCGGTTGTAAGGTGTTGGTCGACGAATTGCGCTGGCAGGCTGGTGCGACAGCCTCAGCCGGCCATATGCCCTTCGGCGAATGTCCTGCCCGCGATAATATGCAGGTGCAGGTGAAATACAGTCTGGCCCGCGCCGGCACCATTGTTGACGATAAGGCGGAAACTATCGGCCACGCCGAGCTGCTCGGCCACCCGGCCCGCGGCCAGCATCAGGTGCCCAAGCAGCGCCTGGTCATCGTCCGTGGCGTCCACCAGGCGGGGGATGCCACGCTTGGGGATGACCAGCACGTGCACCGGCGCCTGGGGACTGATGTCGTTTATGGCAATGCAGTGATCGTCCTCGTACAGGAACTCACTGGGAATCTCGCCACTGATGATCTTGCCAAAAATAGTATCGGACACGGCAGTTACCCCAGTTTCTCATCGACAGTGAGGACCCGCGCCTCGCTCTCCAGCATGACGGGAATCCCATCGCGCACCGGGTATGCCAGGCCACTGGCCTTGCACACCAGCTCGTCTTTTTCCTTGTCGTATTCAAGGGGCGCCTTGGTAACGGGGCACACCAGGATACTGAGCAATTTCTTGTCTATCATCAACGCCTCACAGGGCTGGGCAGCCTGACGGCCACCGGGCTAAAAGAGAGGCGGCATTATACGGGTTTTTCAGGGCCGGGGCATGGGTTTGGACGCGGGATCCGGCATCGGTGGCGCCAGCAATTGCGGGTCGATACGCTCCTCACGCCAGTTCATGCGCCAGTCGAGGTGCGGGCCGGTGGCCCGCCCGGTGGATCCCACCGCGCCGATCAGGTCGCCCGCCTGCAACTCATCGCCCACCTGCACCGACACCTCGCTCATATGCAGAAACGTCGAGGACAGCCGGTAGCCGTGATCGAGAATCACCGTGCCGCCGGAGAAATACAGGTCGGGCTCCGCCAGCGTCACCACCCCGGCCGCCGGGGCGTGCACGGGGGTACCCTTGGGCACGGCCACATCCACACCGAAATGAGGGTTGCGTGGCTCACCGTTGTAGAAGCGCTGGCTGCCGTACACACCGGAAATCGGTCCCCGGGCCGGCCAGACAAAACCGGCCAGCACGCTGGTGATCAGTTCGGGGCGTTTGATGCTCGGCGCGCGGGCACTGGCCACCAGTGCAGCCTCGCGCCGGATGCGCTCCAGTTGCTCCGGGGGCGGAGTGACCGTCGCCTGGGGCACTCCCTCCACCCGCTGGATATTGTACTCACGGCGCGCCACCTGCAGTGTCTCACTGCAGGTGGTCGGGCCGGACACGACCAGCTCCACAGTGGCTGGCGCGTCCCGGCCAAAACCGGCGAAGGTGGTACCGTCGGGAAGCACGTCCAGCAGTTCCCCGCCGAAGCGGACGGAGCTGCCCGGCTCTACCCTGCCCCAGATAAAACCGCCCTGCTCCAGCGCACCGCTGAACTGCAGGCATTCACCCTGCACCGCCGGGGCCGCCAGGAACATCGTCACTAGTACGCCGAGTGTGCCCCGCAATCCTGCTCTCACTGCTGTATCTCCTCCCCATATGTTCGACCAGGGCGTTCTCTGTCAGCCCCCTGTAAGAGCACTCCTGAGCACATGCCCGCCAGGCCGGAATCTAACACGAACCACTTTGCATCACGACCGCCGAAACGGATTACGGTCCCGGGCCCCGTACCGCTACAATAGCACCCCATGAGCAGATACAAACCACCGCGTCGGCGCGGCTCCACCTATATCACCCCCGAGGGCGAGCAACGCCTGCGCCAGGAACTGCACCAGCTGTGGAAAGTGGAGCGCCCACAGGTCACCAGCGCGGTGCACGAGGCCGCCAAGAACGGTGATCGCTCGGAAAACGGCGACTATATCTACGGCAAGCGCCGACTGCGCGAAATCGACTCCCGTGTGCGCTTTCTCAACAAGCGCCTGGATGAGCTGAAGGTAATAGACCAGACGCCAACGGACACCAGTAAAATCTACTTCGGGGCCTGGGTCAGCCTCGAGGACGAGGAAGGCGGGGAGCAGCGCTGGCGCATTGTCGGCCCGGACGAGTTCGACCTGGCCCAGGGCAGGCTCAGCATGGACTCGCCCATGGCCCGATCACTGCTGGGTAAGAGCCTGGACGATGAGATCAGGGTGCAAAGCCCGGCGGGCCTGAAGGTCTACTATGTCACTGACATAAGATACCGGGACGACTGAGTACTTTTCGAGCCGCTCCATTGGCACCATGAATTTATCCTCTCTGGGGACCCGTACCAACAGGACTGCGCCGCCGCCTGCCGCGCCGGCGCAGCCACCACATGGCGATGCCACTGATGGCAAGACCACCGAGCAGCACGCCGACGAGGTCCACCCAGAGTACCCCGAGGCGGCCCGCGATTCGCCCACTGTGCAGATCCAGCAGCACTCGCTCCCAGCTCAGCCACTGCTCCCGGGCGGGAATGTTCGCGCGAATCGTCTCAGGCAGTAACCCGGGGGTGAGCTGGTTGATGAGGCTCCCTCCCGGCGCCGGGCTGCGAAACTCCATTGCGTCCAGGTCCGCCAGCCACCAGCCATCCACGTCCTGCAGCACCGCCCGGCCATCTGCCAGGCCTGCACCGCGCAACGGCGTGGGCAGCCCGGTACTGGCACTGACCGACTCGATCAGCTGTCCATCGGGGGCGATCAGCAACAGTTCCTCAGTGCAGGCTGCCAGCAACATGCCATCCACCCCCACCGCTGCTATCAGCTCGCCGCTACAGGGTGACACTTCCCGGCTGTCAAAATAGACACGACCGTCAGCGCCCTGGGACAGCCAGTGCTCTCCCAGCCGGAAGGCAGGGAGATCATCCGGGCTCTCGCCGTAGGCCCCATGCAGCCAGGGCCAGTCGACAAAACGGCGGTCCAGCCCCAGGCCAGGTGAGTGATTCAGTAAAATACCGGTCACTGACAGCACCAGTACAAACAATGCCACCAGCACTCCCAGGCGCCGGTGCCAGCGCCAGAGGAAGCCCACCAGCCAGGGGTGACGGCGCATCAGCCCTGCACCTGTGCATCCAGCCACAGGGCAAGTCGCGCTACCCGCTCCACCGCGCGCACCGAGAGAGTGGCGCCGGTGATCCCGTCAATAGAATCCGACAGGTAGCCATCAGCCGCCAGCGTCAGCCCACTGAACTGGCTGGTAAAAAAGGGATAGCGGATCTCCCAACCGCGGCTTTCGCGAAAAGCCAGCACCTCCACCCGGTCTATGCGGTTACCGGCGACGGCAATACCCAGGGTAATCGGCTTGTCCTTGCCAATGTCCTCAAGCACCCAGGCCGTGCGCTCACCCGACTGCCAGTAACGCAGCCGCAGTGCCGAGGGTACCCAGCCAACAGCGGCTTTTGCCCCGGCCCGGGTCTCCTCCGTCAGCCACAGTGTGCGCATTTCGGGCGCAGCGTCCCCGAACGCAAGGTGCAGGAACTCATCCCGCCCCAGATACTCCTCCGCCTCAACGGAAAAAGCTGCCAGCAATACGCCGGCAGCCAGAATGGCGCGCAACAGCGCCAGCGGTCTTGCTATTGCGAGCATCAGAAACTCCAGCCAACTCCCAGGTTCAGGCCTTCCAGCTCTTTCTGGTCGGCGGGTGCATCCTGAAACTGATAATCCAGCTTCAACACGACATGTTCCTCCAGCCAGTAATTCAAACCTATATCCCATTCGCTGAATTGTGTATCACCGCCACCGCCGGCCTGGTTGTCCCACTCGCTGTAGCGGGCGAAAATGCCCAGGTCGCGCAGCAGCAGCCAGGAGGGCTCTATATACCAACCCTCCTGGGTATCAGCCCCGGCCTCTATCTCGTTGATAGCATCGTCAATGTCCCAGGACGCCGCCAGGGCGCGCAAGCCGAACGGCCCGTTCCGGTAGGACAGATGCGCCGTATAGAGCATGGCATCGACATCCTGGCTGAAATCGCCCTGGTATATGTCCTGCTGGTATTGCACCGTGGCCCCCAATTCAAGGCCGGCAATCCCGGTGTACTTCAGGTTGGCCGTATAGGCCGGGTCAGACGCATCCGCCTCAGACACTTTCTGGCGCCCGTCGCGGATCATGAACTGGCCCGCCTCCGCGTCCAGCTTAAGGCCTGAGGTAAAGCTGGTCTCATAATTCCAGCCCGGTGCAAGTTCACCACTCAGGGCCAGGCCGCCCTCCCACCAGGTGGTAGGAATGATGTTCTTTTCCACGTTGTTGCGCTCGACCCCATAGAAGGTATCGGGCTCATGGGTCTGGTTGAGAATACCCACAGGCAGCAGGAACAGGCCAGCCCTCAACCGGGTGGAGCGGTTCAGGTCGTGTTCGATATAGGCCTGCTCGAGCTCCACCTCGCCGTTCTGGCCGTCGCCGGCAACGGAGTGCTCAAGCTCCACTTCCGAAAACATGCGGGTGGTGTC
Source organism: Haliea sp. (assembly GCA_024642265.1). Classification (GTDB taxonomy): domain Bacteria; phylum Pseudomonadota; class Gammaproteobacteria; order Pseudomonadales; family Halieaceae; genus JARRPM01. The sequence continues at coordinate 9,007 of JAHEBL010000087.1, forward strand.
GCTGAACTCGTGACCCAGGAAGAAGACGAAACGGTGGAAGTCGAGCTCGTCCTTGTCACCGCTATTGCCGTTCTGGTTGTCCAGGTTGTTGTAATGCATCTCGCCATAGCTGCCGATCTGGGTGCGCTCGGCCCAACTGGAGGCCAGCGACTGTCCGCCCGCTACCATGCCCTCTTCGACCATGCTGGCAGTGGCCTCCACCTTTACGCTGGTCTCCCTGATCTCCTGGTCTGCTGAGGCCACCTGCTCCTTGAGCCGGGCGATCTCTGCCTGCTGCTGCTGGATAATGGCCCACATCTCTTCCGGCGTGGGTGTGGCCGCCACTCCAGTTGCGGCACACAGGCCAAGCACCAGCCCCCCCGTCAATCGTCTCATTGCTATTGCCCCCTTCGTTGGACTTGCGCCAAATCGCGAAGAGGATAATAGTAGGAATGATTCTCATAAACAATCCGTAATGAGAATAATTCCCGTTATTGCGTTTTGAGCAGTCAACTCCAGCGGGCATCGAGAGCAGCGCTGGCCAGCTATGACAGACTCGGTGCTACTCGCCGCAACAGGCCTCCCGGCGACTATCGCAGCGAGCAGCTCCTGCCGGTCTCAGGAGCCGCCGGGAACGTAGCCGTCCGTGGTGCAGGGCAGGCTGGGATCACAGGTATCGACGAACTTGCCCTCCCCCTCCGGCATCAGGAAGAACGACTTTTCAGCCTGGGCGGTCGCGTCCTTGCGCGGCAGACTGTGCGGGTCTGCACCGTAATCGGGCTCAAATGGCTGGGTATTGTTGGTCGGCGGCGGGGCTGTACCGCCGTCGCTGGCACCACCGCCCACGGGGCCGTTGTCCCAGATCGTCAGCACCGAACCCGTATAGTCCCCCGCCGGCACCGGCTCCAGGGCAAAATAGGGGTTGCTGTCAGGGTGCCTGCCCGGTTCCAGGGCCGGCACCCGCAGCTTCGCGCCGATGGTGCGGGCCATGAACTCGGCGCTCCACATACTCACCTGGTGATCCCCGTACGCCACCTGCATCAGCACCGCATGCGCGGGCGTATTCGGCAGGGGGTGTTGTTCAATATGGTAGGCGTAGCCGCTGGATTCGGCGCGGTCCCAGAGCATCTGGGCCATCGACAGCAGGAATCCCTGGTCCTTGACGCTGGGATAGCCACCGCCATCGTCACCGGTGGAGATCCCGCTGAAAAATGGCTTGTAGACATCGAAATCGACGCTGCGACGCAGCAGCAGGCTATAGGACATGCCGGGCACACCCAGCACACCCCGGGTGACGTCCTGGATGACGCCCATCAGCGCACCGCCGAGAATACCGCCCTGGCTGTTGCCATCGTAGTAGACAGTGCTGTTATCGAATACCGGCTCACCACCGGCCTGGAAGGCGGGGTCACTGCGCAGGCCCTGCTCATGCTTGAGCAGGCGGGCCAGGTACATGAAATTGAGCATACCCTGCTGCTGACGATCGAAAAAAGCGGGCAGCAGCGAAAAGTCCTGTAGCACCTGTATCGCATAGCCGACATCCTCCCCGGAGAAACCGCTCCAGTCAGTGCCGCAGAACATCATCTGGTGGCTGTCCGCCATGATGTTGATATTGGCGCCCGTGCCGCGCAGGGCCTCTGAGCCACTGCCCAGCAGGCCGTGGCCGTACAGCGAGGGGCGCGCAATTGCCTTGGGTGGCGCATCGAAATCCTCGGCGACCGATCGGGCGACGCTGCAGTAGAAGCGCGCGGTAAAAAAGTTATCGCCGCCGATACGGTCCGGCAGCCCGTCATCGGGCTGGTCATAGAAAAAAGGCGAGCCGGGAGCACCGTCATCGGAGTCGAGGTAATTGGGCACCTGGAAAGTGCCGACAATAGTCCGCGACTTGTACTGGTCCTGGCCCTCTTCACAGCCGCTCTCGGCACAGGGCTCGAGATCGACCACCTCGGTTACCGTAAACGTCGGCACCGCGTTGCCAAGGCTGGCAAAAGCATCATCGCGAATATGCAGGATACGCCCGGTAATATTCTCGACACTGGCGATATTGAAGTCCCAGGCCAGGTAGAGTTCCTCCCGTGCGATACCGGCGTCGCCGAGCACACCGAAGATCTCCTCCATGGCTTCGCGGCGCGCCTCGATAGCGTCGTTATCAGTGAGCGTCTCGTCGCGGAACGCACGAAAGACCTCAGGGGCCTCCAGCAGTTCGCCCGAGGCGTCGCGCATATTGCGCAGGGCTACTATGTAGCGCTCGCCCCGCTCGAACTGCACCATCGGCCGGATGATAAAGGCCTGCTCCGCCGGGTCAGTGCTGTTGGCCTCCAGTTCCGCGAACACCAGGTGCTGCTCGCCTGTGCTGGCGCGGATAACCACCACCGGGGAATCCGCGGCCAGGGACTGCTCGAGATCACCCAGTGGCGGTGCACCGGTCTGCTCCAGGTCGACACCCGGCACCTGGGCCAGGATCATTTGGGAAGGTGAGAAACCGTCGTTGCGGTTCCACTCTGCCGGATCTACCCTGACGCCCTGCTTGTTGGCCGGCAGGGATTCCCGGTTCAGGTTCACGCGCAGGCCGGTGACGGTACTGTCGTCGGCGACCGTGAAAGCGCTGCTGGGCCAGGGAAACATGCAGTTGGCAGAATCGAGAATTTCACAGCGATCGGCATTGGGCGTTGCTATGCTGACAGGCTCGGGAGCGGTTTCCTTCTTGTTATTGTTATCGTTGTCCGAGCAGGCAACGAGGGCCAGCGCCACGAACAGGGTCGAGGTCATGCGACGGGTGTTTATGTACATGTCTGCGGTCTCTTTGCGGGAAAATTATTGTTTATAGTGCCGGGCGGCGACAGCCGCTTCAGCCGGGCTCCAGAGCGGCATAAATAATACTTTCCAGCTGCCCCCTGAAGTTAAACGTACTGGAGGGAATCAGCTGGGTCAAGAACACCACGACAAGGTCTTCCAGCGGGTCCACCCAGAACAGGGTACTGGCCAGGCCGCCCCAGAAATAGCTGCCGACAGAACCGGGAAAGCCATTGCGCACCGGGTCCAGCTTGTTGGCAAAACCGAGACCAAAGCCCACACCCTCGTACACCGTTTCACTGAAACTGCCGGTGGCAAACTGCGACATATCCACTCCCCCCGGCAGGTGGTTGCGGGTCATGAACTGCAGGGTGCGCGAGCCGAGCACGCGGCGCCCGTCGAGGCTGCCACCGTTGAGCAGCATCTGGCAGAAACGGTAGTAATCACCGACAGTGGACAGCAGGCCACCGCCACCGGACCAGAAGGTGCGCCGGGCGAAATGACTGTCCCGACAATCGTCCTGCAACACCATCTCCTTCTGCAGGTTGCGCTCATAACAGGAGGCGAGGCGGTCCACCTTTTCCGCGGGAATCTCGAAACTGGTATCCACCATGCCCAGGGGTTCAAAAATGGCCGACTGCATATACTCCGGCAGGCTCTGGCCGCTGATCACCTCGATGAGATAGCCCAGCACATCGGTCGCCACGGAATAATTCCAGCGCTCCCCGGGGGAGAACTCCAGCGGCAGGGTTGCCAGCTGGTCGATCATCTGCTGCAGCGTATAGCCCCTGCGGGGCAGGCCCACGCTCATCTCCCGGTAGGCGGCATCGACGTTGCTGGCGTGCATGAAGTCGTAGGTGAGGCCCGAGGTGTGCATGAACAGGTCGCGCATGGTCATGGGGCGCTGACAGGGCTCCGTCAGGAATAGCGGATGGGAACCCGCCTTGTGAACCCGCAGTTTCTTCCAGGCCGGGATAAATCGATGCACCGGATCGTCCAGGGAAAACAGGCCGCGTTCGTACAGTGTCATCAGGGCGACGGATGTCACCGGCTTGGTCATGGAATAGATACGCACTATCGTGTCGGCTGTCATCGGGGCGCCGCGCTCCACATCCCGCTGCCCGGCTGCATCGAGATAGCACACCTGACCGCGACGGGCTACCAGCGTGATACTGCCGGGAATCTTGCCGGGATCCACATAGCGCGAACGCAAATGCTCCCCCGCCCGCGCCAGCTGTTCGCTGTTGATGCCGACTGACTCGGGTGTGACTGGTTCGGGCACGATATCATTCTCCACTGCTGGAAGGGACGACAGTGAACCGCGTAACAGCCCCCGCTGGCAAGTCTGCGGACCAGTCCTCATGGGTGACCCTGCCAGCGCCTCACCCCAGGGCCTGGTGCAGGCGGACCCTGAGGGCCGGCACGACCTCCGCCTCGAACCAGGGATTGCGACGCAGCCACAGGGTGTTGCGCGGTGACGGATGCGGCAGCGGAAAATAGCCGGGGCCGAAATCCCGCCAGCGTCGCACCCGCTCGGTTAGCGTCTCACTCCGGGTCGCCTGCGCCGCCGCGGGGGTTCGCGGCAGGTAGTATTGCTGGGCATAGGACCCAACCAGCAACACCAGCCGGATATCCGGCAGCGCGGCCAGCAGCCGCTCGTGCCACAGGGGGGCACAGTCCGGGGGCGGTGGCAGGTCACCGGACCTGCCCCTGCCGGGATAGCAAAAGCCCATGGGTATGATGGCAACGCGGGATTCATCATAAAACCGCTCGGGGTCGAGCTGCAGCCAGCGACGCAGACGGTCGCCGCTGGGGTCATCCCAGGGAACGCCGCTGGCGTGTACCCGCGTGCCCGGGGCCTGGCCGATAATCAGCAACCGGGCACCGGCAGCGGCCCGCAAAACCGGCTTCGGTCCCAGCGGCAGGCTGTCCTGGCAATGGCGACAGGCGCGCACCTGCGCGAGCAGATCCACCAGTGACACATCACCTGTTCTATCTGCTGTCACCGGCGCGACTCAGTAACGCTGCGCCGCCAGCAGCAGCGATTGTCAGGTACAGGGGATTGGGTGGCGGGCAACAAGGCATCGCCTGCATCATATACCGAAAGCGCAGGAGGCGAATATCGCGGTGCTGGAAAAACCGCTTGCATTCATCACGGCCATGGCAATAAATACGGCCGGCAAGCACCTGGCAGACACTTTCACTGGCCCGCGCCGCTGCCCGCACCGCCCATCTTGTGAGAACGTTAATGCGTTTATATTTCCCTTCGTTGTTAGTGATGATAATGCTGCTCGCGGGGTGTACGGATAGTCCACCGCCCGGCCGCTACTGGACCATGCACGTCATCGATGACAGCTATGAGGGCGCGGATGGTGTGGACCTCATTGATATAGACAGTGACGGCGATGCGGACGCGGTGGTGGCGTGGGAGGAGTCCGGTGCGCTGCTGCTGCATGAAAATCCCGGCCCGGCGCGGGTGCGAGAACCCTGGGGGCAAACAATGATCAGTGGCGGGCTCACGGTGGGCAAGATCGAGGACGCCCGCTTTGCCGACTTCGATGCCGACGGCGTGGTTGATGCCGTGGTCAGCGCCACCGAGAAAGGCAGTGAGCGCGTGGGCGTACACTGGCTGCTGCGGCCGGAGGCACCCCACAGCGAGGCCGCCTGGCAGGGCACCTGGCTGGACGCGTCACTGCAATATCTCTACATCAAGGTCGCCGTCGGGCAGATTGACGGTCACGGCCCCCGCGACATCGTGGCCGGCTCCAAAGCCGAGGGCAAGTCCGGCGCACTGGTATGGTACGAGACGGCTGCCACGCCCGGTCCCGGCAACGCCGGCCAGTGGCAAAGCCGCTTCATCGACGAGATCGACTGGATCGACAGTCTCGCCATCACCGATATCAATGGCGACGGACGCAATGACATCTTGCTGAACTACTGGAACAACCTGCTCTGGTACGAAAACCTTGCCGCTGAAGTCTCGCCGGGAGTCACTGCTGCCCCGCGCTGGAAAAAGCACCAGATCAGCGCAACGACCAAGTCCTACTTCGCCGACTGTTCGACGGGCGCAGCTGGCGCGGCCTACAGCTTGCTGGCTGTAGGCGCGGACCTGTCAGCGACCGGCGCGGGCGATGTGGTGCTTTACCTGGTAGGCAAAACCTACGACGCCGGCGGACAGTGGGACGGAGGCTGGCAGCAGCGGGAAATCCGTGCCCATGAGGCGGTGCCGCGGGATATCGGGCAGGACGATTACAAGATCAAGGGGATCGTCTGCGGCAATATAGATGACGATAGCCGCCTGGACATCGTGATTTCGATGAGCGGCCGGGGCCATGGGGTGTTCGCCCTGATGAATATGGAAGATTCCCTCACTGACCAGCGGCTGCACCTGCAGGTGGTCGACGGTGCCGGGTTCAACTCCCGCAAGGGCATCAAGTACGATAACGTGGCCCTTGAGGATCTCGACCGCGATGGCGACCTGGACATAATCACCACGGAGGAAAATGGCGCCAGTGGCGCCCTCGGCCGACTGTTGCCCGGCCTGGTGACCCGCGGCCTGGGATTGGTCTGGTTTGAGAACCCCGGCGACGTGCCGGGTGCCTGATCCGCGGTTGCCCGGGCCGTCACCGGACTGATACTATCGCG
>JAHEBL010000088.1 GCA_024642265.1 Haliea sp.
CATGATGCTGCCCCCGGGTAGCAGGGGTAATTTTATGAAGCCACATATAACTGTGGTGGCTGTGCTGGCCGCGCTGGCGGCCTGCACCACCACCGATGAAATCATTATCGACCGGCAGGGCGTCGACATGGCCCGCTATGAGCGGGACCTGGCCGAGTGTCGCTCCTATTCCGAGGAGGTCAAAACCGGCGAGAAGGTCGCCAAGGGCGCGGCTTCCGGCGCCGTGGTGGGCGGCCTGATCGGTGCAATCACCGGCGATGCCGGCAAGGCGGCCGGGGTTGGCGCGGTAGGTGGCGGTGCCCGGGGTGCCAGCGAGGGGTCCCAGGACGAGGTCAGGGTGGTCAAGAACTGCCTGCGGGGTCGGGGTTACAAGGTGCTGAACTAGCCCTACCTGAACAGCTTGTCCAGCAGCTTGCCAGCCTCCTTCTGGAGTTTTCGTTTTGCCTCGTTTTTCCCCAGATCCTCGATAATCTCCGCGGTGTCCACGCTGCACCACTTGGCCGGATCGTCATTGGCATTGCCCTTGCAGTCCACCGGCCAATCGATGTCGGTCAGCCGCTTGCTCACCCGGCAGGCCCGGTCCAGGGTTTCCAGCTCGGGTGACAGCCGGGCCTTGAAGGTGGCCTTGAAATCCTTGCTCAGCAGGTCGAGGTTGCCGGTGCCCTTGAGGGTGACCTGGGGCAGTTCGGCCCGCAGCGGCGCCAGGCGCGCTTTACCATCTGACAGTTGGATATCGGCGCCGAGGGTCTTGAAAGCGGTGCTTGTGGGGAAGGTGGCCGTGAGCTGCTCCTGATTGGTCAGCGCCACCGCCTGGCACAACATGTGCTCCACGCTGGTGTCCTGCAGTACCACCCGGCTGGTCGCCAGCTTGATCGGCCCGTTCAAGGACGCAAGCAGTTCCTTGCTGGTGCGTCCTTTGCTGGCCAGTTGCCATTCCAGGCTGGCGCTGCCGGTGAGCACTGGTTTCGCCCCGGTTGCCGCCAGCGCGGCCGCAATATCCAGCTGGGCCAGCTGGCCGGAGGTGTCGAAAGTAGCGGTATTGTGCTTGCCATTGAATACCGCCTGCGCCTGCAGTTGGCCGCCGTGCAGCACACCGGTGAGTGAACTGATCTGGATGACGCCGTCGACAATGCGCAAATTGGTTTGCAGTTCGCTGATGGTGTGCGCGTCGAATGTCGCCTGGTCTATGGCGAGCTCGGCGCGGGTATCGATGGCACGAATGGCATCCAGGGGCAGCGGCTGGTCGCCGTTGGACGTCGCTGTATCGCCACCGGACCGGGCGGCGGCCTCCGGACCCGCCAGCGCCAGCAGGGCCGGGTTGAGCAGGTTCAGCTTCAGCCTGGTATCGATCTGCGGGCTCTCGAAGCGGGCGTAGCGCAGGGAGCCTTCGCCCCGGGTTTCGCCGCTGCTCAGGCTGAGGGCCAGATCCGCCACCTGTCCGGCGAGATCCACTTCCCCGCGGGTTTGCAGCCGCAGTGGCTGGGCGGTGGCGCCGGCAATGACTGCAATGACCTTGTCCAGGGTCGCGATCTGCTCTTCCTGGTCCACCCTTACCGTGCCAGCCACGGTGAGCGTCAGCGGGTTTTCCCTCGGCAGGGTGAGCCTGGCGGCCAGTTTAATCGGCCTGGACTCCAGGTTGAGGCCGTTTGCCTCGAGTTCCACCAACTCCACCAGGGTGGATGTTTGCCCGGCATTGTCCACCTGCTCGATCCGGGAATCGTTGATAGTAAGTCGCTCCACATTCAATGCCAGCGGCAGGGCCAGCGCCGCCCCGGCGTTCTGGCCTTCTTCTTCCGCGGCTTGCCGACGGCGGGCATAGAATACATCCAGCTCCTGTTCGGTCATTTCACTGGTGTCGGTGCGCGGTGCCTGTTTGCCAGGCTCGATTCTGAGCGCCAGCCCTTCCAGGGCAATCGAGTCGATCTCGGCGCGCCCGGACAGCAGGGGCAGCAGTTGCACACCTATCGTCAGGGAACGAACCCGCAGGCTTGGCTGGTCCTCGCCTGGCATGGCCAGCCCGGCGTCACCCAGCGTCACGCCCAGGGTGGGAAAGAATGACAGGCTCGCGCGCCCCTCCACAGTGAGGGTGGCGCCGGTCTTTTCATGGAGTGTGCCGGCAGCCAGCTCGAGTATCGTGTTCTTGTCCAGAAGCAGCGGCAGCACCAGCGCTGTGACGACCAGTAAAACGATGGGAATGAGGATGATGCACAGTATCAGTCTTGGGCTTTTGGACATCTGGCTTTCTTGGCTTGTGACTCGCGCAGGAGTGTTTGAAAACAGTGCCTGATGATAACAGAACCACAGGCAGTCCGGTTGTTGTTACCGGATAACGGATAAAACGAGTGAAGGTACCGACCAGATCTTTGAACAGGCCTGGGTCCGGTCTGGCCAGGATAGCGGGAATGAGTACCGCTGGGTCGCTGGTCGATCATCAACTCAGTCGGATCCCATGGCTATTTATGCAAGAATGGGTGTTTCTCAATGTAAGGGTTGACCCTTAGCAGATGAAGCCAACCCGGAGCACCATCGCCGAAATACCGGAGGACGAGCCAGAGGGGCTGCTGGCCAGACATCCGTCTATTCTCAGCCTGGGCGTTCTTCTGGTCGCAGTCGCGGCATTTTTCTGGTGGGCCACAGGGCAAGAGCTCGGTGAACTGGAGGCTCGCAACCGGACCGCCGCTTCTGATGCAGGGGCAAAGGTACTGCGGCTGCTGGTTGACCAGCGAGCGCGCATGATTGCCGCAAGCCCGGTTCTCGAGCTGCGACTCATACGCAGTGGCTTGTTGGCACCCGGTACTGTATTTGACAGGCAGGCCGTTGAGCGGCTCTTTATCGACTTCCTCACCGGGCGCCCGGAAATCTCCCAGTTGCGCTGGATAGACGCGAACGGGATGGAGCGGGCCAGGGTCAACCAGCCTGGCTCAAACGACGGGAAAAACCAGCCCCAAATGGCCGATGAGCTGCAGGACAAGTCTGATCGTGAGTACTTCCGCGACGCGCTTAACCTGCAAGCTGGGGACGTTTACCTATCCCACCTGGAACTCAATCGAGAGTTCGGAGTAATCGCACTGCCGATCGAGCCTACACTGCGAACGGCAGTCCCCACCAACACCAGTCTGGGGCTGACAAACGGAGTGCTGGTTGTAAATTTCAACCTCAGCTCCGTGATCACTGAATTGATTGAAGCCGCCCGAGCTCATGGCGCCGCTCTCGACCTCCTGGATGCCTCCAATGGCAAGATTTACGCCAGTTCGCTTCACCCTGACCTGGAGTGGGCGCACGAGCTGCAAAACCCTCCCGTCTACTATGGCGATGTCTACCCGGAACGTTTCCGGCAGATGAATCAGTATCTCTCTACTGGTAGTCCCTCGACGCGATTGCAGACCGGGCTGCTGTTGAGAACAGACACAATAAGCAATTTTCGTGTTACGGACGGTACGCTGGTCGCTTATACCTTTGTGCCGGCAGAGAACATTATCGCCGATAGGCAACACATTTTGATCCGCCTATCGGGGCTGGCTGCACTGGTTCTGGCGGCGGGCTGTCTGCTACTGTTCCGAATCTTCCGGCTGGAGCAGAAAAAATTTGAGTCGCTGCGCCAGATGCAGGAGTTGGCCTCGGCCAAGTCCCAGTTTCTCGCCAACATGAGCCATGAAATCCGAACACCGATCACGGGTATCATGGGAATGCTCGACCTTGTGCTGACCGAGGTCGAGGAGCCGAATCAGAAGGAAAAGCTCAGATTCGTTCAGGAGTCGACTCGCTCCCTGCGGCAGATCGTCGACGATATCCTCCATGTCAGCAAATTACAGGGTGGCATGGTGGACCTCGAAAGCAGGGTTTTCCGACCGGCGCGCACTTTGGAGCGGGTGGCACGACTCTACGGCGCGCCCGCCCGGCTCAAAGGTATTGAAATCACTTCTGTAGTTCCAGACACACTGGCTGATACCGTGGTTTTAGGGGATGAGTTTCGTATTGAGCAGGTGCTGAACAACCTGGTGAGCAACGCGATCAAATTTACGGAGAAAGGCTGTGTGTCGCTGAAAATCCTGGAACTCGAACGTAGCCACGACCGTGTAATCCTCAGCTTCCGCGTCCGGGACTCGGGTATCGGAATCGACCCGGCGACAATTGACCAACTCTGCCAGCCGTTCGTGCAGGCCGACGTGTCAACTACCCGCAAGTATGGCGGAACCGGTCTGGGGCTAAGCATTTGCAACGGCCTGCTGATATTGATGGACTCGGAGCTGAACATTTCCAGCGAGCCGGGTGTCGGGTCAGAGTTCAGTTTTGACCTCGACCTGCCGCTTGCGTCAGTCGAGGCAGGCGGCGGCCCGCCAGAGCTGGAAACGTCTGGCGCCGGAACCAGCAACGAACCGGTGCCGATGGCGTCGGTTTTGCAAGCGAGCGAAGCACCGCTGTTGGGCCCCGAAACAAAAGGGTCCGCTGTGGAGGATCCCGATGCCGTACGGGATAAATTGACGCGGGAGCTGAAGCGCGCAGTGGCAATTCATGGACCGCCGCAGGTCCTGGTAACAGAGGACAGTATCGCCATGCAGGTGCTACTGCGGGCTCTGTTCGAAAACCTCGATATCCCTATCACGGTGGCCGAAAACGGGCGGGATGCGCTGGATTTGATCGATATTCGGCCATTCGACCTGGTTTTCATGGACCTGCAAATGCCCGTCATGGGTGGTATCGAGGCCATTTCGATCATCCGCCAGCGATTCACTGCTGAGCAACTCCCGATCATCGTGCTCTCAGCCGTCGCCGGGCGGGAAGAACTGGATGACAGCAAGGCCGCAGGCGGGGATCACTGTCTCCACAAACCCATCGATATCGTGTCATTGCTTGCCACCGTACTGCACTACTGGAAGCCTGGGGGCAGCAGGCTGGACCGAGCCCCGGGACAGCGACCAGAAACCGGCCAAAACGAATGAAGTCTCCGATTGCTCCGGGGTTCGTGCCGCCCTGTGCGACTTGAATGGTCAGTGCCTTGTCATCCCCGGGTGGACAATGATGCGCCTGTCAAATTCCTGATGTAATCGAAGTCAGCCAGGGTGATATCAAGCGCGGCGCACATTCGCTCTGTAGAGGTGCCCAGTCCATAGAGAGATTTGAACAGGCCGAAGTCCAGTCTGGCTAATGTCATTGGGTTAATAGCGTGTAGTCTCGTCGGCGAAAGCTGCGTATCGACTTGCTCTCCATTGCGGGACAGTGGGAACAATTGGCTCGGGGTGCTGAATGCTTGCATGGTCTTACTCCTTTTTGATTGCTTTTGAGGGGTTCGCTTACCAGGCCCACTGGCCTGAATCCGGTATTTCGACAATAAAGTCCTGCAGGTAGCTTTCGTACCAGTTGCTCGAACTATTGCCTTCGGATGACACGAAGTCATTGAAAAGGGGGTACGCTACCGCGGTATCGGTAAACTCCAGCGGTGGTTTCCAGCTGTCGGTCAGCAGCATCCCGAAGGGAAAGCCGTTGCTGTCCTGGTAGCTGGGGTCGACCTCCATCAGTCGCACCATCCTGTCGGTATCCAGCACATGCAGGTAGGGGTCGTAGGGGGCCGGCAGAATGCCGGAGATAGCAACTGGAGAGGCCAGGTCCAGGCGGAACTCGCTGCGCGGCCCATGAAAGAATTTCAGATTCCAGGGCGCCGAGTACAGGCGCTGGGTGTTGACGAACAGGGAGCCGGCGGGGTCCGGGAACAGCTTGCGGGTGTCCTGGAAAACGGTAAGATCCAGTTCGGCGCTGATGCTGGCGCCGTCCGCTGCGCTGCAGGGCTGGCCTGCGGTCGGGTCGGTCCGGTAATTCGGGTAGGTGGTGCAGCTCAGGGTCCCGCTGGCGTTAGCGGGCAGGCCGATGCGCAGGCGCCAGTCGTGGCTGTAGGCCGAACCACGTGTGATCAGGTAGGCCACTCCCTGTATAGCAACCACGTCACCATCGGCATTCAGACCGTATTGCACACGATAGGCCACGGTCAGGTCGTTGAAGTCGTAATCGCCCTTTTGCGGGTACAGATCTTCGTAGCCGACGACAAAAAAGGAGCTCGCCGATGGAAAGTAGTTCCAGTTGGCAACGGCCAGTGGGTCTACCACTGCCGGCGGATTGGTGAGTATGACGGTTGGGGCCTCCTCCCTGCCGGCAGCGTAGTTGTCGATAAAAGCGGTATCGGTAGCGTTGAGCAGGGCCAGGTCCTCGAACCCCGCGCTGAAATCGTAAAAAGCCTCGGGGTCTCCCAGCGAGTCATTGGTCTGCAGTAATACAATGTAGAGTTTTGCACTGGTAGCGGTGTCCAGCGCTTCCGCCACAGCGATTTTCAGGGTGCTGTCGAAGACGTCCTGCACTGTGTTGTTGGAGGTGATCCTACTCGAACCGGACTCTCCCAGCAGCGTGTAGTACAGATTTCGGGTGTCATCGGGAGCCTCAGCGAGAAGGGCCTGGGTCTCACTGACACAGCAGTTGTCCGCGGAGTCGTATATCAACTGGGAGCCGTCAGCCAGGCCGATGGTCAGGCGAACACTCTTGATCGCCACGGCCTGGGAGCTGGCTTTCTCGCTGCCGCTGGCGGCCTCGTTGATATCAACGGCAAATACCAGTACACCGTCATTGTCGGCGCGAAGCTGTTCAAGCTGGCTCGCGTTGAGGTCCTTGAACAGGTCGATGTTGCCGGTGCCCTGGCTTTTTATCACGTCAGTCAGGCGTACTGATGACGGTTCCTGTGCGACCACTGCCTGGCACAGCGCGGCTGCAGCAAGCATTGTCACCAATTTTGATTTAATCCGCTTCATGTTCGTTATTCCCTGGACTGAATTGTTAGCAGGCTCTGTTTTTTGCCGGTGCCTGGCATGATTATCTGAGAACTATCGATCCGCTGATGGACATCACGGCGCTGTAAAGCTCATAGCCGATAGTGGTAACCGAGAGCGGTACGCTCGCCTCGATCTCGAGTCTTGCTGCACTTTGCACCCGGCCCAGGAAAATGGTCTCCGGCGGCACACCCTCCTGTGATGAGGGAATGAATACCTTTAACGCGGTGTAGGTGCCCTCCAGGTCGATAGTCGCAAGCTCCGGGAAGTCCGCGGCACCCAGAGTGATGACTCGCTGAAAGTTGCTGAAGTTGAATTTGCCGACGAAGTCTTCAATGGAGACCTTCTCGTTCATTGAGCTTATCGCGGCGGCGCGCGCCTGCGGTTCCCACACATAATTGCTGTAGGACTCATTTTTCCTGTTGGCGGCAGAGCGGTCGCCGTTGATGACGACCGTGTAGTCGCTGCCGGGCTTCAGGCCCGCAAAGGAGTAGTTGCCTTTTTTGTCGGTCCAGCGAATCTTGTCGCAGTTGCCAGTGGAGCCTGTCTGTGCAAGGCAAATGGCCACCTTGTAAAGAGGCTCGCCGGCGACATTGGTGGCGCGGCCCTCGATGGAGGCGCCGGAGGCAAGCTGGGCGCAGAGCGACAGGCAAATTGCCGCCATGCCGGCCAGACTGTTGCGCGGTTCGAAAGCGCCTGGTACCAACTTTTGAAGAGTGTTTTGCATATCGACTTGTCCGCTTGTCTGCTTGTTTGTATGGCTGTCTGGATTGATAGAGCAACTTGCATGCCAAGTCGCTGAATACCTGCAGACGCTTGGAAATAAGCTGTTTTAGCGGGAGGATAGGAAGGGAAATAGTGTTGCAGACTACAAATTTATGGCCAATTGAATTGCAAATTGCAAGCCGCTGGACCCGGGGATCAGGGAAAGGGCACTTCCTTTGCCCGAGACGCCATCGCTGTAGCGGCGCCTAGTGTGACAAGGAACAGGACTGCGACAATGAATACCTGCAGCGCAGCGGCGAGGGGGCCGGTAACCACGTACCGTTCCAGGCTCATCTTGATGGGTCCGTTCACCATTTCCTCGAGCAGGTCCAGCAGGCGCCAGACCAGCAGCGGCAGGGTGATGTATAGCACGACAACAACCTTGCGCCTGTAGCTCTGGCCGGGCAACCCGCGCCAGCATGTAATCCTGCGGTTCAAAGTGCGGCCATATAGCTGCCAAGTGCCAACACACTGTCGTCTTTGAGCGGTGCCAGGTGCTGGACCCAGCCCGCTTCGAGTTGCTCGCCCGCGCGCAGCTTCGATTCGATGGCGGCAAAGGCGTCACCTGCAGGTATGAGTCCAACGCTGCGGAAAATACTTCCCAGGCTGTGTACATGGCGTTGGGCGGTCGCCGTGTCCCCGTTGCCGGCGGCCTCGCGGAGCTCTTCCCAGCGCTGCAGCGCCTCGGCTTGTACCTTGTCTACTACTGTTCGCAGATTGTCCTGACCGATCTGCCGGATGAGATCCTGCAGCACGGCTTCGTCCACCAGCGCGGGGCCTTGAGGCTCCTTGCTGTCGAGCCACCTGACCAGCTCTTCCACGAGAGACTCCCTGACGATAGGCTTGGTCAGGTAAGCGTTCATGCCGGCTTCCTGGCAGGCTATTTTCTCGCGGCTGTCCACATGGGCGGTCAGGGCGACGATGGGTAAGCTGCCGGCGTCTGCAAATTCCCGAATCTGCCTGGTGGCTTCCAGTCCGCTGATATCGGGCATACTGATGTCCATCAACACCAGGTCAGGTTGATACTGCCTGGCTGCAGCTACTGCCTCCATGCCATTACAGGCTTTAACGACATCCAGGCCCAGAGATTCGAGAATCATGGAACCCAACAACAGGTTGGTGTCGTTGTCATCTACCAGCAGCACACGGCCTGACAGGGTTTCGACGCTTTCATATTTTTGATCCGGCTTGTCGGTCGGCGCTGTCGTTTCTCCGGCCTGTGTCGCGGTCAGGGGCACTTCAAACCAGAAAGTGCTGCCCTCGCCTGGGCTGGAAACCAGGCCCAGCTCACCGCCCATTTTCTCCACGTTGCGGCGCACGATATCCAGGCCCAGCCCCGTGCTGCTTTCATTGCCCGTCGATACCGCTGGCGTCATGCTGAAAAATGGTTCAAAAATGCGTTGTTGGTGCTTCTGTGAAATTCCGCTGCCGGTATCGATAACCTCGAATCGCAGCCTGTGCTCGTCCCCTGTCTGAGCAACCTGCCGGACATGCAGTGTCACAGAGCCCTCTTCGGTAAACTTGATGGCGTTTATCAACAGGTTGAGGAGCGACTGGCGCAGCTCGGCAGGGTGACCGAGGAACGTTTGCGGCAGCTCGTTACTGATATCCAGCTGGAGCTTCAGCGATTTCTCGTTTGCCTTGGCCTTTATAACAGTGATCACAGATCGCAATAGCTCCGGGCAATTGAATTCGGCTATGTCGCCCTCGTCCATTTGCCCCAATTTTGACACATCGAGCACGTAGTTGATTACCTGCATCAGGTTCTCGGAAGAGCTTTTGGCAAAGGCCACCAGATCCGCTTGCTGTTCTCCCAGTGGCAGCTGGTTCAGCAGGGAGACAGCACTGACCACGCCATTGAGCGGGGTGCGCAATTCATGACTCATTTGCGCGAAGAACTCACTTTGTGCCACTTGTGATCGTTCCAGCTCCGTCTTGGTTTTCTGCAGATCTGTCGCCAGCTGTTCCAGGTCTTCCACCATGCGCTTTTCCGTCGACATAAAAAACAGCTGGTCGAGCTGCACATCCTGGCTCGAGAAATCATCCAGGCTGAGGTGTATATCCGGACAATTGCTGTTCAGCCAGAACAGCCAGGGTGAACCGCAGAAGCACAGGTTCTCCTGGTCTTCGTAAATAATTGGCACCAGTTGGCCGCGAATCGCGAATTGACTGTCTTTCGTGACCAGAAGACACAGGGAATTTGCCGAGGCGTGTGCATCAGCGAAGGTGGTGAGTGAGGTCGGGCGCAATACCCGGAAGACATCTTCCAGCTTTGGATTATTTTTGCTCTCGGGTACAAATTTAGCCAGGGTATCGCTGGCGAAGGTGATCGACATTGATTTGTCGACGCACATTACCACCGAGAACAGTGCCCGGATGCTTTCCCAGGAGAGGGCTACCCGCTGATTCATGCCGGTGAGAGTTCCACTTTGAAGATGGTGTGGGTGCCCTTCTCCACAGCAACGTCCGTCTGCTCCAGGATTGTTACTGTGGTGCTGAAGCGCGTTCCCAGGCCTTTAAGCAGGCCCACTACAAATGAGTTCAGGCCCAGGCGTTGGCTGATGTAGTGTATTTTGTAGGCTGTACCTTCTTCTTCGACATGAAATTCGGGTGGCACATAATCCAGGAAAGTACTGGTGATGCGATCGTGAAGGCTGTTCATGTTGCGCAGGAACCCGATCATATCGCGCCCGGCGGCATCGAGCAGCATGCCGTAGGATTTTGACGCGGTCTCCAGCACCCAGTGCTGGCCGAACATTTCCAGGCAGGCGTCGACCGGGGCGCCAAGCACTTCGGAAGCCGCGCCTGCCAGGGAATAAGTGATGTCATCGTCATACCGGCGCATTGAAAGGAATGAGTCCTCGGGTACGTTTGATGCCGTCAGTACCTCCTGCCACTTATCTTCGCCGAACTGCTTCTGGATCATGTCTTTCAGTGAATTGTTGATCAGGCCGTACATAGAATATGCTCTCGGTGGATGGTTTTCAGGCTTGTTGTGACTTCCAGGACTGCAGTTTGCGGTAAAGGGTGGAAGGGGCAACCTCGAGCAGGCCCGCCGCCTGGTTGATATTGCCCCCGCAGATGTCTACTGCAGCTTCGATGGCATTTTTTTCGGTCAGCCACAGGGGTTCAACCTGCTGTCGACGTTCCAGGTGAGACTGCGGGGCTTTGCCGATCAGGCTCAACGCCGGCGCGCCGGGCGCCGGGGCCCTGGCGGCCGATTCCAGGGCGCCACTGGTAACAGGCTCTGGCAGCATATCGTATTCGACGGTTTCCCCGTCGTTGAGAACCACCACCTGGTGCATGGTATTCTGCAGCTGGCGCACATTGCCGGGCCAGGGGTAGCGACGAATGGCAGCCGCAGCGTCCGGGGAGAACCCGCTGAATTGCCTGCCTTCACGCTCGCTGAACTGGTGCAGGAAGTGATGGGCGATCATCAACACATCCGCCTCGCGTTCGCGCAATGGCGGCATCCGTACCGGCACCACGTGCAGGCGGTAGAACAGGTCCTCGCGAAAGCGACCCTCCCTGACTTCGACCAGCGGGTCGCGGTTGGTGGCGCAGACAAAGCGCACATCGACCTGCTCCAGAGTGTTGCTGCCCACCTTGCGGAAGGTGCCGGTCTGGATAAAACGCAACAACTTCTTCTGCAGCTCCAGGCTCATCTCGCAGATTTCATCCAGGAACAGGGTGCCGCCGTTGGCCACGCTGGCAGCGCCTTCGCGGTTGGCGCTGGCACCGGTAAAGGCTCCCTTGATGTGACCGAACAGCTCACTTTCCATCAGTTCGCCGGGTATGGCCGCGCAGTTGATGGCGATGAATTCGGCGTTGCGGCGGGGGCTTTGCTGATGGATCGCCTCGGCCGCAAGCTCCTTGCCGGTGCCGCTCTCGCCGATGATAAAGCCGGTGGCATCGCTGGCGGCCAGGGAATCGATGGTCTTGTAAACCGACTGCATGGCCGCTGATTTACCGATGAAGTTGCAGTAGTTGTCACGCTCGAGCCGGGACAGCTCCCTGACCTGCTTGCCCAGTTGCAACTGGGCGGCGGCGTTGGCCAGTGTGACTTTGAGGCGGGCGGCATCGAAGGGTTTGGTGAGGAAGTCGAAGGCGCCCTGCTGGATTGCGCTGACGGCCATGTCGGAGGTGCCGTGGGCGGTCATCACAATGACCTTCGGCGGGTTCGCCATGGCCGCGGCCTCTGCCAGGAAGTCCATGCCATTGCCGTCGGGCAGTTCGATGTCCAGCAGGATGATATCTGGCTGGAAGGCTCCCAGTGCCGCGTGGGCAGCGCCGAGCCGTTCCACGCTCACGACATGGTAATCGGTATCTTCAAGGTAGGCTTTGTAGATGGTGGACAGTGACACACTGTCCTCTACCATCAAAATTTTTGCCTGGTTGCTCATGCTCGCCTCGTGGGTTGCAGTCCGGACCGGGTCCGGATGATGACTGTTAATTAACTAGTTCAATCTTTATGCCAGCTTTCCCAAAATGGAGTGCATATTGAAAGATCTTCTATCCTATTGTTTTTTATAAACAAAAAATGCTGCAGGAAAACAGCCGGGCGCCGTCGGCGCGACCCGGGCGTATCGCCGGCCCATATATCGCATAATAAATTGCAAAACGCGAGTCATATTGCAATTAATGCTGCGGACGTGAATGGTATCTGCCTTCAATCGCTCTCGCAGGACACCAGCTTGAGGTGGGCAAGCGCCAGGGCGAGGGAGCCCAGGGTGATGCCCTGGGCATAGGCCAGACCGGGATTCAGGGCCAGGTTGAAGGTCTGGGCCGTAAAGAAAATCAGCAGCCCCCAGAGCAGGGCGCTGTGCCGTTGGTGGCTTGCGGTATGGGCCAGGTTGGCGCGCCACAGTGCCCGCCATATCTTGCCATGCATGAACAGGTAGAGCAGCGTGCCAAGCAGTCCGTACTTGTAGAAAGTCCCCACCAGGCCGAGGTCGGAGGGAAAGAAGAAGGGCGCGACGAGGCTCTGGTAAGTATCCCCGTAGGCGCTGTCCTCACCTGCTCCCAGCAGAAAATTGCGGGGAATGTGTTCGAAAGCCAGGGCAAATGCCTGGGCGCGGATGTTGCCGCCGTCGGCTTCCAGGAAGTTTGTCAGGGCCAGTTGCGCCACCACTGGAACCAGTACTACCGCGAGGGGGGCGACTACCACCATCAGGTGAAGTCGGTTGCCGCGCATTAGAAAAATCGGGTACAGGAGCATGGACAGTATCATGGTCGCCAGTGTGGAGCGGAACATGACAATGCTCCAGATGTAAGCGGCCAGCGCAACCACCGCAATTGCCCAGATTATCGTGCCGGGGCGGCGGGATTGCATCAGCAACATGAGGGCGCTTAACAATCCCACCATGATGGCAAACAGGGGTGGCTTCAGCCGGAAGCCGCGCCACTCGTCGTAGGTCACGAGGTTGCTCACGGTGTGGTCGGGCGAGAAGAAAGCCTCGCGCAGATCCATGGTGGCATAAAAATAAAGGTAATTCGCCATCAGCGCGACCAAAGCCGCCCACACCACCCGCTCCACCGTTGCCAGCGGCAGGCCACAGCGGCACAGCAGATAGATGCCAGGGCCGAGGAAAGCGAGCATGAATTCCCGCGCCGAAAAAAAACTGTAGAGAATGTTGCCTTCGAAATTGAGGGTAAAAACCACGGAACTAATCAGCATGATCCCCAGAATCAGGATCAGAGGGCGTCGCACCCAGCACAGCCACTCGTTCTTCGACAGGCGAAACAGGCCCTGCCAGAGGCCCAGTGCGAACAGGGCCAGCGCGCTGGCGATACCCAGTTCCTGCAGGCGGTTGGCAAAGTAATAACGCCCGCCCTGGCAGCCGGCGAAAATGGCAATAAACAGCATGACCATGATGACAGGCTGCAGGCCTAGCCCCAGTGCCGGGCGTCGGGCCGCGTTGGTTGGCAGGTATGGTGTCAGGGTATGCATGCTCAGCTACTGAAGGTTTGCCTGCCCAGGAGTACTGAGGCGACAGTTATGGCATTGCGGTACTGGCCTTTCAGCAGCCGCTTGAGCACAGCGACCCAGCTGTCGGCGTAACACAGTGCTGGAAAGCGCCGATGGTGCTTGCGCATGTAAATCAGGCGGCTTCGGAACATATGGAAATCCGACAGGGTCGAGGCTGCCTTGTACAGGTTCTTTGAGCCGATGGAGCGGCCCTCCCGGTGATAGATCCTGGCGTCGGGTGCAATGCAGATCCGGTAGCGGCCGGCGCAGCGGGTAAACCAGTCTATTTCCTCGTAATACAGGAAGTAGTCCTCGCTCATGAGTCCGACCGATTCTAGAAAATCCCGCGGCAGCAGCAATGAGCAGCCACTGAGATAGGCCAGCTGGCGTTCAATCGAGTCGATATCCAGCGCGGTGTCCTCGTGGGTGAAACGGCCCTCGGAACAGGCCGCTTCGCCGGTCAGGTAATTAAAGCGATTGCCGCCTGCGGCCTGGATGATCTCTGGTTGGTCGAAGAAATGGATCATGGAGCCACACACTGCGGGCTCTGGGTTGCTTTGCAGGCGCCGCACCATATTGGCGAGGCAATCGGGTTCTACCAGCGTGTCATTGTTGAGCACCCAGACGTAGTCCATATCAGGCTGGTTAAGGGCGAAGCGCAGTCCCACATTGTTGCCGGCGGCAAACCCCAGGTTGGCGCCATTGTCGATGAGCACCAGTGGCGCGGAGCCCGGATTGTTTTGCTGTTCGGCCGTGGTGCGAGTGATACGCATATACGGCAGTGGCAGGGGGGGTTGGTCCAGCAAGCGCGAGAGGCGCGGAATCGTGGGTTTATCTACCGACTGCGCACCCTCAGCCCAGGCCGCGATATGGTCCATGCTGCTGTCGGTCGATGCATTGTCGCAAACCACTATTCGCAGCTGGATGCCCTTTGAATGGAGCAGGGATTGCAGGCAGGCCACGGTATCGCGCCAGCCATTCCAGTTCAGTAGTACTACATAAACAGTCGCTGAATCAGTCATTGGTCATGTCCTCGGTGGCGATGTGGGCCAGCAAACTGCTGTCATCGATGAAGCGCACCGGCTGTGCCAGCCCTGACATGCGGAACATCTGGCGCACATTGGGACCGGCGCCGCTGATCAGGATCTGCCCTTTCTCGCTTGCCTGTATGGAAGTGATCAGGGGGTAGAGCTCGGCTATTGCCGAGCTCTCCAGCAGGGAAACATCGCGGAAGTCGATAATGCAGGTACGGTCGCGCGCGCTGTGCTGCAACGTCTCCACGAATCCCATCCTTGCCAGGCCCGGCCCGTCGACGCGGCCGGCGAGGAATACCAGGCCGGTAGCGCCCATCATGTAGCTTTTACAGGTCGGAGCCTGGTAGCGCTCGTTACCAGTAGTGTTGCTCAACGCATTAAGGGGATTGCCGCTATCGCTTTCGCCCAACACGTCCATAACGCGACAAGCGGCGAGTTCGCGACTTACCGCGGCTGTCAGGCCCAGCATTGAGATGGCGTTGTCGGGGTTGCGCAGTAAGGTAGCCAGGCTGAAAAATTCCTGATGAGCGCTGATCTCGATGTGCTTCACCTTACTGAAATCCAGTAGCCGGGTCGCGGTACCGGCGCACTGCTGCTGGAGTGAATGTACCAGTCGCTCCAGGTAGGAGCGCGAGACGAGTCGCGGCAGGCGCAAAACGGCCAGCGATTGCTCACGCGAAGACCATACAGAGCGCCACGGCAGCCTGGAGTCGCTCTGTTTGGGCATGTTGCGATAAAGCAGAAGCTCCCTTGCGCGGTAGCAGATCAGGGGGGTGGTCAGTGCTGCCAGTTTGAGCAGGCCCTTGGC
>JAHEBL010000089.1:0-8475 GCA_024642265.1 Haliea sp.
AATCCTCCGAGCGGTTCTGGATGATGCGCCCCTCGTGCTCGGTGATGGAGCAGAAGGTACAGCCGCCAAAGCAACCGCGCATGATGTTGATGGAGTGGCGAATCATCTCATAGGCGGCAATACGCGCATCGCCGTAACTGCTGTGGGGCAGTCTGGTGTAGGGCAGTTCGAATACCGCGTCCAGTTCCTCTGTCTCCAGTGGGATGGGTGGCGCATTGAGCCAGACCTCGCGATCGCCGTGGGCCTGTACCAGAGGCCTGGCATTGTAGGGATTGGTCTCCTTGTGCAGGATTCGCGAGGCGTGGGCGTACAGGGCGCTGTCGCTCTTCACCTGCTCATAGGCGGGAATGCGGATAACGGATTTGCCCTTTTTGCCTATGCTGCCCACCAGGGTGACCGGTACGACCTCGACCACCTGGCTGTCCGTCCCAACTGCATCGGCCGCCGCACCCTCGCTGGCGGTAGTCGCACAGCTGGCGCTGCTGGTGTCGATATAGGGGTTGATGGGTGCACTTACCGGACCCACGATGTCGATACTGGTGGAGTCGATTACCTCCCAGTCATCCGGGATGCGTTTGCGGACAAAGGCGGTGCCGCGCAGGTCGCGGATCGTATTGATGGACTCTCCCGCAGCCAGTCGGTGTGCGACATCCACAATGGCGCGCTCCGCGTTCCCGTAGAGCAACAGATCCGCGCGGCTGTCCAGCAGAATGGAGCGGCGCACCTTGTCGCTCCAGTAATCGTAGTGGGCTATGCGGCGCAGGCTGGCCTCGATGCTGCCGATCACCAGCGGCACGTCGCGGTAGGCCTCCCGCAGGCGCTGGCTGTACACGATGACCGCGCGGTCGGGGCGTTTGTCGCCCACGTTGCCGGGTGTATAAGCGTCGTCGTTGCGCCGTTTGCGGTCGGCGGTGTAGCGATTGATCATGGAGTCCATGTTGCCGGCGGCCACACCGAAGAAGAGATTCGGTCTCCCCAGCACCTTGAAAGGCTCGGCGCTGTCCCACTGGGGCTGGGCGATAATACCCACCCGGAATCCCTGGGCTTCCAGCAGGCGGCCGATCACTGCCATACCAAAACTGGGGTGGTCCACGTAGGCGTCGCCGGTGACAATAATGATGTCGCAGCTGTCCCAGCCCAGGGCGTCCATCTCGGCGCGGGACATGGGCAGTTCCGGGGCGGGCCCGAAGCACTCAGCCCAGAACTTGCGGTGGGAAAACAGCGGTGTGGTCATGATCGCGATGACTGGGGTTACAAACGGGCGTGCATTATACCCGCCGGCGAGCCCCGGGGGTTAAGCACTAATGCCATTCCGGGGTCGCGATATCCGGCTATCAGCACACGCATTACCTGATATATCACATGATATATATTCATTAAAATATTGAAAAATATGGAAATTATTTATTTTCCAATTCTTCCGGGTCGGCTGTTGGGGCATGCCCGGGTCGCGGCAGGCCCGAGCCACAGAAGCGGCAGTAGTGGGCGTGTGGATCGTGTTCCACCGCGGAGCAGGTTGTGCAGTTGCGCGACTCCAGCAGTTCGCGCATTTTGCGAATGCGCTGGGCGCCGCTCAATTCGGCGGTGATGATGCCCGTGGGCACCGCGATGATGGCATAGCCGATCAGCATGCCGACCGCCGATACGGCCCTGCCTCCGGTGGTCACCGGCGTCACGTCGCCATAGCCCACGGTGGTGATGGTGACGATGGCCCAGTACACACTGGTGGGAATATCGTCGAAGCCATTGCCGGGACCCTCGATCACGTACAGCAGGCAGCCGAAGATAGTGGCGATGATGATGACAAGGGAAAAGAATACAAAAATTTTCCGCCCCGAACGCTGCAGTGCGCCAGCCAGCTCGTTTGCCTCGTTCAGCAGTGGCAGCAGGCGCAAAACCCTGAAAATGCGCAGTATACGAAGCAGTCGGATAATAAGCAGCGGGGCCGTCTGCGGCACCAGCAGGGAAAGGTAGGTGGGCAACAGCGCCAGCAGGTCCACCAGCCCGTACAGGCTGAAAATATAGGCCCTGCGATTGGGCGCACACCAGATGCGGGCCATGTATTCCAGGGTGAACATGACGGTGAACACCCATTCCATATACAGGAACAGGTTGCCATAGGTTTCATCAAGACTTTTGATTGAGTCCAGCATGATCACGGCCACGCTGGCGAGGATCACCGCGATCAGGCACAGGTCGAACCATTTCCCAGCCCTGGTCTCCGTGCCGAAGATGACCTCGTAGAACCTCAGTTGCATTGGAGTCAGTTCGCGTTGCGACATGTTTGGGTTATCTGCGCATGGCCAGAAGCCGGTGCAGCCACTATATTAAACGGCCCCGATTTGTACAACGCGTGACCGGCGCGGGAGTGGAACGATCATGGAACTGCCGATTTACCAGGTGGATGCATTCGCCGACAGGGTGTTCGCCGGCAACCCGGCGGCGGTGATGCCACTGCCGCACTGGCTGGAAGATGCCGCGCTGCAGGCGATCGCCATGGAGAACAACCTGTCGGAGACTGCCTTCCTGGTCGCTTGCGAGGGCGATTATGAGTTGCGCTGGTTTACGCCTTCTGTGGAGGTCGATCTGTGCGGTCACGCGACCCTGGCCGCGGCCCACGCCCTGTTTGAGCACCTGGATCATGGCGGCAATGAAGTGCGCTTCAATACGCGTAGCGGCGCATTGCGGGTGCTCCGGGAGGGCTCCCTGCTCACCCTGGACTTTCCCGCCACACCACTGGTTACCACGGAAGTTGATCTGGCGATCTGCCGTGCCCTGGGTGCCA
This sequence comes from Haliea sp., assembly GCA_024642265.1. GTDB lineage: Bacteria > Pseudomonadota > Gammaproteobacteria > Pseudomonadales > Halieaceae > JARRPM01. The sequence continues at coordinate 2,786 of JAHEBL010000089.1, forward strand.
CCGCCAGCGAGGCGGTGATCGCTCCCGACAATCCCCATGCGGTGGTCTATGTCTACGAATTCGAGCAGGATGTGGCGGCATTGCAGCCGGATTTTGCCGCTCTTCGCGCCGCCAGCGAGCACTGTGTCATCGCCACGGCTCCGGGCGAGGATTGTGATTTCGTGTCGCGATTTTTCGGGCCGCAGGTAGGTATCGACGAGGATCCCGTCACCGGCTCGGCCCACTGCGCGCTGGTGCCCTACTGGGCGAAGCGCCTGGGCCAGCGCAGCCTGCAGGCCCGGCAGATCTCAGCTCGCGGCGGAAGCCTGGCCTGCGAGCTGCGCGATGGTCGGGTGCTCATGTCCGGCCGGGCGGTGACTTTCATGCGCGGTGTGGTGGTAGCCGGGTTCTAGTCGATGATTGGCTGCGCCGTCACAGGCCGGACACCACGTCCACCATGGCGCCAGTCAGTGTGGCGATATCGTCGCTGCCCATGATGAAGGGCGGCATGGTGTAGACCAGTTTGCCAAAAGGGCGCACCCAGACGCCGCGCTCGACAAACATGGGCTGGACTTTTTTCATATCGACCGGCTCGTTCAGCTCGATAACGCCGATAGCCCCGAGGGTGCGCACCTGGGCCACGCCCGCCAGCTCCCGCGCAGGCGCCAGCCCCTGCTCCAGCTCATTCTGCAGTCGCTGCACGATGCGCTGCCAGGGCTGGGACAGCAGCAGTTCGATACTGGCAATCGCTGTGGCACAGGCCAGCGGATTGGCCATGAAGGTAGGGCCGTGCATGAACGCCCGGGCCTCGCCTTCACTGATCCCGGTGCTGATGCGGTCGTTGCACAGGGTGGCAGCCAGCGTCATGTAGCCGCCGGTAAGCGCCTTGCCCAGGCACAGGATGTCCGGCTCTACGCCAGCGTGTTCGAGGGCAAACAACTTGCCGGTGCGGCCGAACCCGGTGGCAATTTCGTCGAAGATCAGCAATACATCAAAGGCATCACACAGCGCGCGCAGTTGCACCAGGTAGTCCGCCGAATAGAAGCGCATGCCGCCGGCGCCCTGTACCACCGGCTCGACGATGATGGCGGCAATGTCCCGGTGATGCCGGGTGAGCAGATCGGTAACGGCGTTCATTTCGCTGTCGGGACAGGGCTGGCCAAAGGCGCAGGCAGGTGCCGGCACAAAAAAGTGCTGCGGCAGAACCTCGCCAAACAGGTGGTGCATGCCGGTGACTGGGTCGCACACTGCCATGGCTCCGAAGGTATCGCCATGATATCCGCTGCGCAGGGCGACCATTTTCTGCTTGGCCGGCTTGCCCACGGAATACCAGTACTGGATCGCCATTTTCAGCGCCACCTCGACCGAGACGGAGCCCGAGTCGCTGAAAAATACCCGGTTCAGCCCGGGTGGGGTAAGGCGGGTGAGCAACTGCGCGAGTTTTACCGCCGGGGGATGGGTCAGGCCGCCAAACATCACATGGGACATCTGGCCCAATTGGTCGCGCACGGCCCGGTTGAGCGCAGGGTGGTTGTAACCGTGGATAGCGCACCACCAGGAGGACATGCCATCCAGCAGGCGCCTGCCGTCCGCGAGTTGCAGGTGCACACCGGCGGCACCGGTCACCGGCACCACATCGGCGGCGTCGGTGGCAGAGGCATAGGGGTGCCAGATCGTCGCCCGATCGGCGGCCTGCAACTGATTCCAGGACAGTTCGCTCATCACTGGGCCAGTGCGGCCTGGATCGAGGGCAGGATGTTGCGCAGGAGTATGGGCTGAGCCTCAACAGAGGGGTGGATGCCGTCGGCCTGCATCAGCTCCGGGTCTGTGGCCACGCCGTCGAGCAGAAAGGGGGCAAGGGTGCTGCCGGTATTCCTGGCGACCTCGGTATAGCTTTCGCGGAATCCCGCGGTGTAGCGGGCGCCATAGTTGGGTGGGATTTCCATTGCCACCAGCACAACCCCGGCACCGCTGTCCCTGGACAGGCGCACCATATTGTCCAGGTTGGCGCGCAGCTGCTTGATCGGATAGCCGCGCAGGGCATCGTTTCCGCCCAGCTCAATGATGACCAGGCTGGGCGCGTGCTGTGCCAGCAGGTCGGGCAGGCGGCGCAGGCCGCCGCTGGTGGTTTCCCCGCTGATACTGGCATTGATAACCTTGGGCGCGGGTTCGTCATCTGCCAACTGCTGCGCCAGCAGGTTTACCCAGCCCTGATCAAGAGACATGCCGTAGGCGGCACTGATACTATCCCCCAGCACCAGTATGCGGTGCTCGCGGGCCTGGAGTTGGGCCGACAGGCACAGCAGGAGCAATCCGGGCACTACTGCCGCGCGTAACATCACGAGCTGGTAAAGGACACGTTTAATGATCAAGGTAGAGAATCTCCAAAAGCGGATCCCGATGGCGGGAACCCAACTCGAAATACTGAAAGGGATCACGCTGGAAATCAAGTCGGGAGAATCCGTGGCCATCGTCGGGGCATCCGGTTCGGGCAAATCGACTCTGCTGGGCCTGTTGGCCGGGCTCGATGAAGCCAGCGGCGGCAGGGTGATTATTGGGGATACCGACCTGGGTGAGCTGGATGAAGACGGCCGCGCCCTGTTTCGTGGGCGGCACGTGGGCTTCGTGTTCCAGTCATTCCAGCTGCTGCCCGCTCTCACCGCTCTGGAAAACGTGATGTTGCCGCTGGAACTGCAGGGCCAGGCGAAAGCCGGGGAGCATGCGGAAGCATTTCTGCAACGGGTCGGCCTCGGCGCGCGCACCAGTCATTATCCCCGCCAGTTGTCAGGGGGCGAGCAGCAGCGGGTGGCGATTGCCCGCGCGTTCGCCTCTCATCCCTCCATACTGTTTGCCGATGAGCCCACCGGTAACCTGGATACCCGCACCGGCGGCCATATCATCGACCTGCTGTTCGAACTGAACCGGGAGGAGGGCACAACGCTGGTGCTGGTGACTCACGATGCCCAGCTGGCGGATCGCTGCGAACGGCGCTTTTGCCTGGAAGCCGGCGCGCTGGTAGTGGAGTAGCCCGGGTGTCTGTAACCGCGGGCAAGATGCTGGCCAGGGACTGGCGCGGCGGGGAACTGGGGGTGCTGCTGATCGCACTGATCCTGGCAGTGGGAGTGGTGTCGGGTATCAGCGCCTTCGCCACTCGCCTGCAGAACGCCCTGACCCAGGAGAGTCACCGGTTTCTCGCCGCGGATCTGGTCGTGCGCAGCAGCCGGGAGATGCCCGCCCAGTGGTTGCTTGAGGCCGGGCAGGCAGGGGTCAGCCAGGCCCAGACCCTGGTGTTTCCCTCCATGATTTACGCCGGTGACGACAGCATGCAACTGGTCTCGGTGAAAGCCGTGAGCAGCAGCTACCCCCTGCGGGGCGAACTGACCTTCAGTGAGCAGCCCTTCGGGGCGGTCTTGCCGGTAGACGGCGGTCCGGCCCGTGGCCAGGTCTGGCTCGAATCCCGGCTGTTTGCCCTGTTGGACGTCGCGGTAGGCGACACGGTCGCGATCGGGGAGGCGGAGTTTACCGTGGCAGCAGCTGCGCGCACCGAGCCGGACCAGGGGACAAGCTTTGGCGGTTACGGTCCCCGTGTCCTGATGCATTACGAGGATATCCCCGCGACCCGGGTGGTGCAGCCCGGCAGTCGGGTGGAGTACCGCCAGCTCTACGCGGCGCCAGCCGCGACACTCGAGGCGTTTCGCCAGTGGCTGCAACCGCAGCTGGAGGAGGGCAGTCAGCGCCTGCTCGACCTGAGTGAGGGGCAGCCGGGTATAGGCAACGCCCTGCGTCGTGCCGAGCGCTTCCTGTTGCTGGCCGGCAGCCTGGGCGTGGTGCTGGCGGGTGTGGCGATAGCGCTGGCCGCCCGTCGCTTCAGTGAACGCCACAATGACTATGTCGCCGTCATGAAAAGCCTTGGGGCCACCTCGTCCCGGGTCAACAGACTCTACGGCACCAGCCTGGTGCTGCTGGGTGCCGTCGCCACGGGTATCGGGTGCTTTCTGGGCTGGGCCATCCAGAGCCTGTTTTTTAAGCTGTTTGGCGACCAGCTGCCGGTGCAGCCCGGTCCCAGCGGGCTGCGGCCCTATGCTATCGGCGCCGCCACCGCGCTTACCTGCCTGCTGTGTTTTGCCTGGCCGCCCCTGCGCCGGCTCGGACAGGCAAGCCCTCTGCGGGTATTGCGCCGCGACGCACCGCTGGAAAACCGTCGCACCCTCGGCGACTACACCCTGGGCCTGCTGGCGGTGACATTATTGATGTGGGGCTACAGTCGGGACTGGCAGCTGACGCTCGCTGTGCTGGCGGGGCTGGCGATCACCGTGTTGCTCGGCCTGGTGCTGGCGTTGACCCTGCTCAGGGGAGGGCGCCTGGTGGGTATGCGGGCCGGCAGTATCTGGCGCCTGGCCCTGGCGGGCCTGCAGCGCCGCGGCACCAGTAACGCCATGCAGGTCGTGATATTTGCCATGGCGATCATGTTGCTGCTGGTGCTGGTGCTGGTGCGTACTTCGCTGATCGACCAGTGGCAGACCCAGCTGCCCGAGGGCACCCCCAACCACTTCATGATCAATATCGGCCCCGGCGACGTGCAGGGTGTGGATCGGATGCTGCGCGCGCAGGACATTGCCAGCGAGGCACTGTACCCGATGATCCGCGGCCGGATCATGGCGGTGAATGGGCAGGACCTGCCCACCACTGATGATGAGGAAGATGGGCGCCGCCAGCGCGAGACCAATTTCACCTGGTCCGACGAGCTGCCCCCCGGCAACCGCCTGTTTGCCGGGCAGTGGTGGCAGCCACAGTCGGATGAAGCCCTGGTATCGGTCGAAAGGGAGTTCGCTGAACGCCTGGGCATCGAGGTGGGCGACACCGTGGGCTTCCTGGTGGGCTCGCAGCCGCTGGAGGCCAGGGTGGCCAACCTGCGGGAACTTGACTGGCAGTCGATGCGCCCCAATTTTTTCCTGATTTTCCCGCCCCGTCTGCTGGCTGACTATCCGGCGACGTTTATGACCAGCTTCTATCTCGCCCCTGGCGACAAGCCGTTCCTCAACCAGTTTGTGCGCAGCTTTCCCACCGTGACAGTGATCGAGATGGATGTGGTGGTCGACCAGATCCGTACCATCGTCAACCAGGTCTCAGCGGCCATAGAGCTGGTGCTCGCGGTGATTCTCGCCGCGGGCTCACTGGTACTGGTGGCCGGTGTGCAGGCCAGCGTGGATGCCCGGATTCACGAGAGTGCCATCCTGCGGGCGCTGGGTGCCCGCCGCAGCCTGGTCCTCGGGGGCCTGTTCATCGAGTTCGCTACCATGGGCCTGTTTGCCGGCCTGCTGGCCACGGTGGCGGCGGAGCTGTCGGTGTTCATGTTGCAGGAATGGGTGATGGACATGCGCTATGCGCCGTCACCCTGGGTATGGCCGCTCGGAATCGGCGCCGGCATGGTGCTGATCGGGGGGCTCGGCGTATTCAGCTGCCGCCGGGTGGTGTCGAGTCCTCCCGTCGCTTTGTTGCGGGAGCTTTAAGCTCGTTGGACAACAGACCTTTCCAAGTTAGCCTCTGAAAACGGATTTTTTTGGCCATTCATTTTAAGCTGATTAGCAGTTCCATTTGCGGTGGAGGCCGGGGGTTGCCTCGCTCCACGGCTGCGGCCCTCCGGGCTTCCCTCACTCGGTCGCGAGCCTTAAAGCGCTGCGCTGTCTCGCTCCACTCCCTCGGCGTGCGCC
>JAHEBL010000089.1:8575-15355 GCA_024642265.1 Haliea sp.
TTAAGCGGTCTAGCTAGGCGGTTTTGATACCGTCGATAAAAGTGTTCACTACGAGGTCCACCTGCCGATGCAGGTCGATATGGCGCTCGAACAGCTCGGGCGCGTCCACCCGCAACGTGGCGAGTCCGTGGATGCCGGCCCAGGCGGCGTTGGCGAGGTAGACGTAGTTCTGCTCGCGGAACTGTCCCAGCTCCATGCCCTGGTGCAGGATCGCCTGCACCAGCCCGAAGGTTTCCCGGCTGGCCTCCCGCAGTTCCGGGTATTTCTCCGCCGGTTGCACCGCCGGTCCGAACATCAGTTTGAACAGCTGTGGCTGGCCGGCTGCGTAGTCGACATAGGCGTGCGCAAAGCCCATCAGCTGTCGGGTGGGGCAATCAGGGGTCTGGTCGCCAGCCGCGTGCAGGGCCGCGAGCAGGTCGCGGTAACCGCGGGTGGCCATGGCCGCCAGCAGCTCGCCCTTGTCGGCGAAATGGCGATAGGGTGCTGTCTGGGATACGCCCACCGCCCTTGCCAGAGCTCGCAGGCTCAGGTCATCGGCATCGCCGGCACGGAGCTGCTCGATAGCAGTATCGAGCAGTTCAGTCCGCAGGTTGCCGTGGTGGTAGCTCTTGGGAGAGGTAGAATCAGTCATGGGTTCACATTACAGCTGCCCGGCCGGGACCGGGGTGGTCACAGCCGCAAGAAAAAGGCGCCTGTCGCCAGGCGACAGACGCCCCGTCAGAAACTGCCAGCCTAGGGCAGCAGGTGCTGCACCGCGTCGCGTTCCTCGATCAGTTCCTTCTCGGTTGCAGTCATTTTGTCACGGCTGAACTCGCCCACGTCCACGCCCTGTACAATGCTCCAGTGGCCATCGGCACAGCGACAGGGGAATGAGTAGATCAGGCCCTCTGCGATGCCATAGGAGCCGTCGGAATGCACGCCCATGGATACCCAGTCGTCGCCCTCGGTACCCAGCGCCCAGCTGCGCATATGGCCGATAGCGGCGTTGGCGGCCGAGGCGGCGGAGGACGCGCCGCGCGCCTTGATGATCGCCGCACCGCGCTGTTGTACGGTGGGGATGAAATCGCTCTCGTACCACGCCTGGTCAACCAGTTCGATCGCCGCCTTGCCCTTGACCCTGGCATTGAACAGGTCCGGGTACTGGGTGGCGGAGTGGTTGCCCCAGATTGTCATATTGCTGACGTCGTTCACGGTGGTGCCGGTTTTCAGTGCTATCTGGGTCAGGGCGCGGTTGTGGTCCAGTCGGGTCATGGCGGTAAAATTGCGCGGGTCGATGTCCGGTGCATTGCGCTGGGTGATCAGCGCGTTGGTGTTGGCCGGGTTGCCGACGACCAGTACCCTGATATCCTTGCTGGCATTGTCATTGATGGCCTTGCCCTGCACCGAGAAGATTGCCGCGTTGGCTTCCAGCAGATCCTTGCGCTCCATGCCCGGACCCCGGGGGCGGGCGCCCACCAGCAGTGCGTAGTCGGCATCCTTGAATCCGGTATTCGGGTCGTCGGTGCAGACAATACCGGCGAGCAGCGGGAAAGCGCAGTCCTCGAGCTCCATCTTTACCCCGTTCAGCGCTTCCATCGCGGGTGTGATATCCAGCAATTGCAGGATCACCGGCTGGTCGTCGCCCAGCATGGCGCCGGAGGCTATACGGAACAGGAGTGCGTAGCCAATCTGGCCTGCTGCACCGGTAACGGTAACGCGAACGGGTTGTTTCATCGGAATGTCTTCCTCGCAGGTGGTAGGGTCGGGTCGATAAGGGCGCACATTGTCATGGCATTGCGGCCAAAAAACAAGTTAGGCGGGACTTCGGGCGCGACTTGCCGCGGCCCGGGCTCGGCTGGACTCTGGCTGCGCCAAGCGAGTAAACTGCGCGCCAAATCCGGCCAGACCAGCGATAGCACTGTGCAAGAACTCAGCCGCAAGGAAAAAACCCATTTCAACAAGCTGCAGAAGCGGCTGCGTCGCAACGTGGGTAACGCCATTGCCGATTACAATATGATCGAGGAGGGCGACCGGGTGATGGTGTGCCTGTCCGGCGGCAAGGACTCCTATGGCATGCTGGATATCCTGCTCAGCCTGCGCCAGAACGCACCGGTCGACTTTGAGCTGATTGCCGTCAACCTGGACCAGAAGCAGCCGGGCTTTCCTGAGGAGGTACTGCCGACTTACCTCGAGGCGCTCGGGATTCCCTACTACGTCCTTGAAAAAGACACCTACAGTATCGTGCGTGAAGTGATCCCTGAGGGTAAAACCACCTGTGGCCTGTGCTCGCGCCTGCGCCGCGGCAGTCTGTACGGCTTTGCCCAGGACATAGGCGCCACCAAGATAGCACTCGGCCACCACCGCGACGATATCGTCGAGACCCTGTTTCTCAACATGTTCTTCAACGGCAAGCTGAAGGCCATGCCCCCCAAGCTGTTGAGCGACGACCGCAAGAATGTGGTCATCCGCCCGCTGGCTTACTGCAAGGAAAAGGATCTGGCGCGTTACGCCCGCTACCGGGAGTTCCCGATTATTCCCTGTAACCTGTGTGGTTCCCAGGAGAACCTGCAGCGTGTGCAGATCAAGAATATGCTGGCGGGCTGGGAGCGGGAATACCCGGGGCGCACGGAAAGCATCTTTCGCAGTATTCGCAACGTGGCCCCGTCGCAACTGGCTGACGGCAAACTGTTCGATTTCAATGCACTGCGTGCCGAACCGGCGGACCCCGCCGCGGGCGCTATCGCACAGGATGACGAGCTCTACCTGCCTGCGATCAGGGTGGTCAACCTCTAGTGTCGTCCGGGCCCTCCGGGGAGCCCCTGCTGGCGGTCCACGACCTCTGCCTCGAGCGGGGCGGCCGGGAGCTGTTCCGCGACCTGTCATTTGAGGTGCGTCCGGGTCACCTTGTGCAGGTGGACGGCCCTAACGGGGCCGGCAAGACCAGCCTCCTGCGCATACTCGCCGGGCTCTCCCGCTATGGGTTCGAAGGGCGCGTGGAGCGCCATAGCCTACTGCTGTACCTCGGGCACCAGAGTGCGGTCAAGGCGTTGCTGACGCCGCGGGAGAATCTGGCCTGGCATGTGGCGGGGGAATCCGCCTACGGCGACACAGAGATCGAGGATGCGCTGAACAAGGTAGGACTGTACGGCTACGAGGACGTTCCCAGCCACGCCTTGTCCGCTGGCCAGCACCGCAGGGTTAACCTGGCGCGGCTGTACCTGTCGCGCAGCGCCCTGTGGCTGCTGGATGAACCGTTCACCGCTATCGACAAGGGCGGCGTGGCGGAGTTGGAGAAACTCCTGGTAGAACATGTGCAACGTGGCGGGGCAGTGGTAATGACCTCGCACCAGCCCCTGCGCGTGGCCTACCAGGTGACAATGCTCAGCCTTACCGACGGGCTGCCCGCGTGAGTGCCCCGGCGGAGGCACCCGCAACCGGGGCGTTCTGCCTGGCGCTGTTACGGCGCCAGCTGACTCTCGCGGCCCGGCGTCCCATCGAGATTGGCAATCCGCTGCTGTTTTTCGCCATGGTGGTGGCCCTGTTCCCCCTCGGGCTGGGACCCGCGCCTGATAAGCTGGCCGGTTTCGCCCCGGGGATATTGTGGATTATCGCCCTGTTGTCCAACCTGTTGACCTCGGAAACGGTGTTTCGCAGCGATTTCGAGGATGGCAGTCTCGAGCAATTGCTGCTGGCGCCCCAGCCCCTGTTCATGTCGGTACTGGCGTATATCGGCGCGCACTGGTTGACCACCGGCCTGCTGCTGGCGCTGGTGTCCCCTGTTTTTGCCCTGATGATCAACCTGCCGGGCCAAGCCATTGGCGCACTGGTAGCCAGCCTGCTGCTGGGTACTGCGGTACTCAGCCTGGTGGGCGGCATCGGCGCGGCCCTGACCGTTGGCCTGAAGCGGGGCGGCATGCTGATTTCCCTGTTGATCCTGCCGTTTTACATGCCGGTGCTGATTTTCGGCAGCGCAGCGGTACAGAATGCCGTCCTCGGTACGCCCGCCGTGCCCTACCTGGCGATCCTTGGGGCGATGCTGTGCCTTGCCATCGCGCTCGCGCCGTTGGCGATCGCCGCGGGCCTGCGGATCAGTGTCGATGCCTGACCTGCAGTTGAGCCAGATCAACAGCAACGTGAACGCCTGGTTGTGGCGGACACGGCGCACTGTATAATTGCCGCCGCTATGTGGTCATTCTTTCATAAATTGGGTTCCCCGCCGTGGCTCTTTCGCATCGCCGGGAGCATTCTGCGCTGGCTGCTGCCCGTCACCCTCGTGGCGTTGGCTGTGGGCCTGGTCTGGGGCCTGTTGTTTACCGCTCCCGATTTTCGCCAGGGCAACAGTTACCGGATTATCTACATTCATGTACCCGCAGCGGTGGTGGCCCTGGCGGGCTACTACGTTATGGCGATCGCCGGCGCCGTCAGCCTGATCTGGAAAATGAAAATGGCCGATGTGGCCATGAAAGCCTGCGCCCCGATCGGCGCGGCCCTGACGTTTATCGCCCTGGTGACCGGCTCGATATGGGGCAAACCCACCTGGGGTACCTGGTGGGTATGGGATGCCCGTATCACGTCCATGTTGATTCTGCTGTTCCTCTACCTGGGTGTAGTGGCCCTGTATGAAGCCTACGACAATAAAGAGGCCGCCGGGAAAGCCTGTGCGGTGCTGAGCCTCGTGGGTATGGTCAATATCCCGATAATCTACAAATCGGTGGACTGGTGGTACAGCCTGCACCAGCCCGCGTCCATCAAGTTTACCGGGGAGTCCACTATCGACCCGAGCATGCTGTATCCGCTGTTGTGGATGATCGTTACTTTCTACGCACTGTTCACTTGCTGCCTGCTGATGAATATGCGCGCGGAACTGCTGGAGCGTGAGGCCAGGACGAACTGGGTGAAGAAGCTGGCAGCGGAGAATCGCGCCTGATGTATTTCGACAGCCTCAGTGCGGCCTTGTCCATGGATGGCCACGGCGCTTACGTCTGGTCGGCCTATGCCATCAGCCTGCTGGTGCTGGTGCTGCTGGTGCGGGCACCACGGCGGCGGCAACAGATGTTTCTGCGCCAGTTGGCCGGGGAACAAAAGCGGCGACAGCCCGGTCTGACAGCAAAACCAGAGGTGGAATGATGCATCCCGTGCGCAAGCAAAGGCTTTACCTGGTGCTCTTCGTCGTGCTGTTTTCCAGTGCTGCGGCCGGCCTGGTCATGTACGCCCTGAGAGGCAATATCAACCTGTTCTTCCCGCCCGCAGAAGTGGCCCAGGGCAAGGCGCCGGTAGGCCAGCCGATCCGGGTGGGCGGCATGGTGCTGGACGGCAGCGTGCAGCGCAGCGATGAGAGCCTCGCGGTTGCCTTTACTCTCACCGACTACCAGGCCAACGTGCCGGTGGTTTACGAGGGCATCCTGCCGGACCTGTTCGGGGAGGGGCAGGGCGCCGTGGCCTCCGGTGTCCTCGACGAGCAGGGTGTCTTGCGGGCGAGTGAGGTGCTGGCCAAGCACGATGAAAATTACATGCCACCTGAAGTGGCGCACGCGCTGGAACAATCCGGCTTTGATCACAAGGGGAATGCCAAATGATTCCGGAGTTGGGTCATTTTGCCCTGATCATCGGGTTCTGCCTGGCCATTATCCTGGCAGTCGTGCCCGCCTGGGGCGCGTGGAGGCGCAACAGTCGGGCCATGGCACTGGCGCCGGGGCTCGCGATCGGCCTGCTGGTATTTGTCGGCATCAGTTTTGCCTGCCTCAGCATCGCTTTCCTGCAGGATGATTTTTCCGTCAAGGTGGTGGCGTCCAACAGTAACAGCCTGCTGCCACCGATCTACAAGTTTTCCGCTGTGTGGGGTAACCACGAGGGATCCCTGCTGTTGTGGGCGCTGATACTGAGCCTGTGGACCGCGGCGGTCGCGGTGTTCAGCGGGCAGTTGCCACTGCTGGTGCTGTCGCGGGTGTTATCGGTTATGGGTGGAATAGGCGTGGGCTTTTTGTCCTTTATGCTGTTCACCTCCAACCCCTTTGCCCGCCTGTTGCCCGGCACGCCAGCCGATGGTAATGACCTCAATCCCCTGTTGCAGGATCCCGGCCTGATCATTCACCCGCCGCTGCTCTACATGGGTTATGTCGGCTTTTCGGTGGCTTTCGCTTTCGCCATCGCGGCGCTGCTGGGCGGTCGTCTCGACGCGTCCTGGGCGCGCTGGTCGCGTCCCTGGACCAACGTGGCCTGGGCGTTCCTGAGTCTCGGTATCATGCTGGGCAGTTGGTGGGCGTATTACGAACTGGGCTGGGGCGGCTGGTGGTTCTGGGACCCGGTGGAAAACGCGTCGTTCATGCCCTGGCTGGCAGGTACAGCACTGATACATTCCCTGGCGGCAACGGAAAAGCGCGGCCTGTTCAAGAGCTGGACCGTGCTGCTGGCGATTTTCGCTTTCTCCCTGAGCCTGCTCGGGACCTTTCTGGTGCGTTCCGGTGTCCTCACGTCGGTCCACGCGTTTGCCACGGATCCCGCCCGGGGCCTGTTTATCCTGGTCTTCCTGGGGTTTGTGGTGGGTGGTTCACTGACCCTGTACGCGCTGCGCGCGCCCGCTGTCACCAGCCGGGTAAGCTTCGAGTGGATCTCGCGGGAATCGCTCATACTGTGCAATAACGTCGTCTTTCTTGTCGCTACCATCACGGTACTGTTCGGCACCCTGTTTCCGCTGATCATGGATGCACTGGGTGGCGGCAAGTACTCGGTGGGACCGCCGTATTTCAACGCGGTTTTCGTGCCACTGATGGCTCTGCTGGTGCCCTTTATGGGAATCGGGCC
>JAHEBL010000197.1 GCA_024642265.1 Haliea sp.
GACGGTGCGATACCATTTACCGAGGCATAACCCGCGAGCAAATCCTCGTACTCCCCGAACCCGCCAACGGGCTTGTCGACACGGCCAAAGCGCCAGACGTTGCCGCAGATATAACCCAGGTCCTCCGCGGGGTTGCCGATATGGGTAAGCTCCCAGTCCAGCACTGCAACCAGACCCTGCTCGTCTACCAGCAGGTTGCCGTTGCGGAAATCGCCGTGCACCAGAGTACGCCTGCCCTCCCCAGGCTGCCTGTCTCGCAGCCAGTTCAGGGCGACCTGATGTACCGGGGAGGCATTGCCATAGCTGTCCAGCATGGCCTGCAGCCTGTCCAGGTCCTGGTCCATGCGAAGATCACGCAGTCCCGGGGGTAGTGCGGCAACGGGAATGGCGTGAATTTTGGCCAGTGTCTCCCCGCACTGGTAAGCGAGTCGCTCCCGCGCGTCCGCATACTTTGCATCCGCCAGAATGCGAAAGGGCAAGGCCTCACCGCGCTCCCTCGTCATGATGTAGCCGTTGCCAAGGCCGTGCTGCGGCTCAAGTACCAGCACCACGCCGGGCACACTCACCCCGCAGCTGGCTGCCTGGCGAATAACAGCAGCCTCGGTTGGCAGGTCTATCGAACCCACCAGTACCGCTTCGTCCGATGCCCCGGCGGTCCCCAATGGCAGCCGCCGCAGGATCAGCGGCACACATTCCCCACCACGCAGCCAGTCCATTGCCCAGGTTTCCATGTTTGCACCGCCGGACAGTCGCCTGAGTCCGTCCACGCGGGCACCTTCCGGCACTGGAGTTTGCCCCCACTTGCTGGAGGCAAGTGCCGTTGCCAGCTGCGCCGTCATATCGGTCGATTTGTCAGTCATCGCGCCTTCCTGCTACATGAGTCGGCAGTTTACCCTAGCGCTGGAAAAAACCGTCAAGATGTCTGCATGCTTACACAAAAACATTTCTTCAACCCAGCCCCAGGAATTCCAGAAGATGCGGCCGCAACTCCCGCAGTCCGGGTGGTTGTTATCGCCCGTGCTGGCAAGAATTTTTCCGCTGGCGGTGACATCAATCAGATGCGCCGGATGGATGGTAACAGCTACGAGGAAAACCTGGCCGATGGCGGTAAACGGGCGCTACTAATGAAAACACTCAACTTACTCCCCAAACCCACTATCGCAAGGGTCCAGGGAGCAGCCATGGGAGGAGGACTCGGGCTGAGGATTACCGAGGGGTCAGCTCGCCCCGTCAAACCAGTCAGCAAAGCCCAGCGTGGTTGAGGGGCCGATGTGCAATTGCTCGAACACACCATGCCCGACCCTGTCACCGCAGGTGGCCCTGACGATCTGCTGTATATGGATATTTTCCAGCGCCAGGGGGTCCAGCTCGCTGTCTTTCCAGCTTTCCCCGGCGATAGCCAGTTCTCCCTGCCACTTGCCGTGACCCCACACCGGGTGCTGGTACCCCAAGCCCTTCATCCGGTGCACCAGCACCGGCTCCAGCGACACCTCCATAAGCTCTCCCGAGCGGTCCTGCATGGTGACCACTGCGGACGCGGCTCGCCGGGTGCCGGGTATCATCGTGATATTGTGCTGCACCCTCCCCTGCCAGATGTAACTGCCGGGGTCGTTCGTGCCCGGTATATCTTCCATTTTTTCATAGCGGGGCAAAAAGCACTGATCGGTATGCCACTGGTTACCGGTGCCGTCCTCGAACCAGCCCGCCAGACTGCATTCATCCTCCCAGTGAATGGGCATCCAGTTGAAATGAATGGCCTGAAACTCTGCAAGGGGAGCGCCTCCGCCGTAGGGATCGCCCACCGGCCGGATACCCCATGAGCGGTCCTTGAGCCCGAAAGTACTGTGCCCGTCGACTTTCAGCCGCTTGCCATCGTATCGAATCCAACCCTCCCAGGAGCCGAACTGGTCCAGCCGGGTGGAGTCCATGATCAGGTGGCGCTGGTTGCGAAGTGTCTGCCGGCCCTCCTCGATACAGGCGGTGTGCGGCGTAAACACCAGGTCGCACTCGATGCCGGTATCGTTGGCGTCTATCACCACCCGGTGGCGCCCCATGGGCTCAAGTATATACAGGGCAAACGGTCCGACAGTGGTGTCGGTGGGTTCCAGCGGCGCCCGCCGGGAACCATGGAAGGCGTACTGATGGCCATCGATGGCAAGACTCAGCGCGCAATCGAGAATACCCAGGTTGGGGTAGCGGCCCACGCCGACGCCAAAATAAAAACTACCGTCCCTGGCATGCCCGTTGTACCAGAAGCGGTCATAGATATTGCGGTCACTGCTGGCCGTGTGAAACACGGGTTCGGCCGTCTGGTGTATCGGGTAGTCGTCGAATTTCGATAGCACGGTCTATTTTCTCCGGGGTCGGGTAATGTCCTAGCATGGACCAGGTGGTGTCGCGCAACAAGGCGCAACCGACAATAGGGCTGTGCATGTATAGGAAATCAAACCCCCGCGATTACCAGCTGTCCCGCGCCGAGGCCGGCAAATCGAAGGGCCCCGCTTAACTTCGAGTGAATTCCCCGGTCCGTCGCTCACTGACTGCCCGCACACCCTCCGCATGGTCGCTGGTTGCCGCGAGGCGCAACTGTTCGGCAAACTCCCGCTCCAGCTGTCGCTCCACCGTATCAGCCAGACCCTGGCGCAAAGTCATGCGAGTCGATTCAACCGCCAGGGGTGCCGCGGAAGCAATTTCGGCCGCCAACGCCAGGGCATCATCGCGCAGTCGATCTGCACTGCTGAGGACATCTGCCAGCCCCATGGCCAGCGCCGCCTCAGGTCCGATCCTGCGGCCACTGTAAAGCATCAGGCTGGCATTCTGGTAGCCGACAATTCGAGGCAGCGTATGGCTGATCCCGAACCCCGCATGCACACCGAGCTGGACGAAATTTGCCGCGAAACGACTGTGCTCACACACCACCCGAAAATCCGCGACCAGTGCCAGACCGAGCCCTCCGCCGATTGCCGGACCCTGTATTGCCGCAATAATGGGTTTGCGCGTTCTAAACAGGCGCACTGCGTGCTTGTACAACCCCCCCGCGCTGCGCCCGGAGTCGTCATCGAACAGCGCCTTGCCCGAGTCGGCCTGAAAATCCGCTCCCGCGGAAAAAGCCTTGCCCTGCGCCGCCAGCAGGACGGCGCGGCAGTCGTTCTCGCCATCGAGGAATTCCAGGGCATCCGCAAGATCACCTATCAGTGCCTCATCGAAAAAATTGTACGGTGGCCGACACATCTCCACCTCGCACACATGACCCCGCTTCTGCAAGCGGATATCACCAAAATGCTCCATAGATTTTCCCTTTATCAAACACTGTATTTGCAGGCTATTATAAACGAACAAGCATTAGGCGAGAGTAGCAAGCTGTTTGCCGGGCATAGCACTCGCCAATGGCGTCCGGAATAATGGATGCCACATCGTCGCCCTTACACGGACCGAGGCACAGACCTCCATCAATGCCATGCCATATTTTTACTGCCACCGACCAGAGCCAGCGGCACAGCTAAGGCCGCCCCGTGTGCCTGCGGGTTATAGACAATGATTGAAATTGCAGCGCTGTCGCTGGCGACGTTCTTCGCCACCATCGGCCCCCTGGATGTGGCCGCAATTTTTGCCGCCCTGACCGTCAACTCCACGCGCCAACACCGGCGCGCCATGGCTGTGCGCGGCACGCTGATAGCAACTTTCATCCTGGTTCTGTTTGCCCTGGTGGGCGAAGCGGTGCTCGGTGGACTGGGCATCTCGCTGGCGGCACTGAGGACCGCGGGTGGGATTCTTTTACTGCTCATCGCCGTCGAGATGGTATTCGCTCGCACTACCGGAGGTACCTCCACCACCGACGAGGAAGAGCAGGAAGCGCTTTCCAAGCAGGACATTTCCGTTTTCCCCATCGCCACACCCCTGATTGCGGGCCCCGGCGCCATGGGCGCGGCCATACTGCTGATGGCAGACGCCGAGGGGGACCTGACACACCAGCTGATAGTGCTGGGCTCGCTGCTGACCATACTGCTGGGTACATTTATCGGCATGCTGCTGGCCGGCCG